>JALEPZ010000074.1 GCA_022767125.1 Phocaeicola plebeius | reverse complement strand
TGCAAGCAGTATGGGTATCAATACAGTGAAATCATCCGTTCGCTAATGAGCGTTTACTTCTGTGGCGGCTCATGTATTGAGGATGTAACTACTCATTTGATGAGCCACCTCTCGCTTCACCCGACACTTCGCACCTGTAGTGCCGACACGATTCTCCGAGCCATAAAGGAACTGACTCAGGAAAACATATCATATACATCAGATACAGGCAAGACCTATGACTTCAACACGGCAGACAAACTGAACACGTTGCTCATGAACTGTCTGTTTGCGACTGGGCAGTTGAAGGCAGGAAAAATGTGTGATGTTGACTTCGACCACCAGTTCATAGAGACAGAGAAGTATGATGCAAAGCCTACATACAAGAAGTTCCTTGGCTATCGTCCGGGAGTGGCAGTCATCGGAGACTTGATTGTCGGCATAGAGAACAGTGACGGCAACACAAACGTGCGTTTCCACCAGAAGGACACGCTGAACAGATTCTTCGAGAGACTTGAACGGAAAGGGTTGATCGTCAATCGTTTCAGAGCAGACTGCGGTTCATGCTCGGACGATATTGTGGAAGAAGTTGAAAAACACTGCAAGACCTTCTATATCCGTGCCAACCGCTGCAGTTCGCTCTATCATGATACTGCGTATTGCCTCAAGTCGCATTGTGGGGTAAGGGGATTTTATGCCCCCTATGGCGATTTCCACCGCTTTGAGCATCTTTTTCTGCATCGACTCTTTTTTCTTTCAGTTCTATATCATTTTTTGAGGGTGGTTGCGGATTTGAGGATGACAATTACTTTTCGTTCAGAATGACAGACAGCCGACTCTTATCGGATGGTCGAACAGCTACTTTCTTTTATGTATCAGTCAGAATAATCTCTTATAAGATGGTCCCACTGAAGCGAAGAGGGTGTGTTAAGCACCCTCTTCGCGTTTTGGGTCATAGAAGCCGGAGTCCCCTTATTTCTTGGTCCGGACGATTTGTGTGGGCGCCAGCTCGGCGTTGCGCCGCTCGGTCTGCTCCACCACATTGCGGGCCAGCTGCAGGAAGGCCTGACCGGTGACGGTATTCTCGTCGAGCGCGACGGGAGTACCGGCGTCACCGTGCTCGCAGATGCCCTGCACAAGGGGAATCTGGCCCAGCAACGGGACATCCAGCTCCTCGGCCAGCCGCTTCACCCCTTCCTTGCCAAAGAGGTAATAGCGGTTCTGCGGCAGCTCGGCGGGCGTGAACCACGCCATGTTCTCCACCAGCCCGAGGATGGGCACGTTCACCTTGTCGTTCATGTACATGTTGATGCCCTTGCGCGCGTCGGCCAGCGCCACCTCCTGCGGGGTGCTGACGATGACGGCCCCCGTGATGGCCAGTGTCTGCAGCAGAGTGAGGTGGATATCGCTCGTGCCCGGAGGCGTGTCCAGGACAAAGTAGTCCAGCTCGCCCCACTTGGCGTCGCCCACTAGCTGCTTCAGGGCGTTGCTCGCCATGCCGCCGCGCCACAGGGTGGCCTGGTCGGGGTTGACGAAAAAGCCGATGGAGAGCAGCTCGATGCCATACTTCTCGATGGGGACAATCAGGTCGCGTCCGCCCACTTCCTCTGCATACGGCCGGGCATCCTCTACCTGGAACATCTTGGGAACCGACGGGCCGAAGATGTCGGCATCCAGCAGGCCCACTTTATAGCCCAGCTTGGAGAGGGCCACAGCCAGGTTGGCAGCCACAGTCGATTTGCCCACTCCGCCTTTGCCCGACGAAACGGCAATCACGTTCTTCACTTGGGGCAGCATCTTGCCGGGTTCGGGACGGGCTGCCTGACGGCTCTCGGTGGCGATGGTCACTTCCACCTCCTTCGACACGTAGGCATGGATGGCGGCTTCCGCCGACTTCACCACCGACTTCATGAACGGGTCGGTCGGTTTTTCGAAAATCAGGGAGAAGCTGACCTTCATGCCATCGATACGCAAGTTGTCGGCCACCATCTCCGCCTCCACAATGTTCTTTCCGTTGCCGGGATAACGCACCGTAGCCAGTGCGTCAAGTATCAGTTTGGGATATAACGTCATACTGTTTATTGGGTTAAAATTCAATGAAAAGATGGGTTATTTGCTCGTTTTCAGTCCGCTGCGCTTGCTGCGGTTGTAACTGCGGTAATTGTCCAGCTCAATTTCCACGTCGGGCTCCCGCAGTTCCCCTTCCTGGGGCAGGCGGAACCGGAGGTACTTGATGTTCATGCCCCGGTCCAGCCACTGCTGCTCGTAGTAGGTACGGATGTTCAGGATATCGTCCGTGCGTCCCGAATGGTAGAGGTCGTCCGTCAGTTCCTCCACGGGCAGGTGGTTTTCCTCCACCATATATCGGGTGTAGGTGAAAAGGAAATCGCTGTCCGTCTTCAGATGAATCAGTCCGTCAGGCTGCAGGAAACGGCGGTAGCGGTTCATGAAATAAGTCGAGGTCAGGCGTTTCGTCGCCTTCTTCATCTGCGGGTCTGAAAACGTGAGCCAGATTTCGCTCACCTCGCCCGGTGCGAAGAAGCGGTCGATGATTTCGATGTTGGTACGCAGGAAAGCCACGTTCTTCAAGCCCTCGCGGAGGGCATCCGTTGCTCCCGTCCACATCCGGGCCCCCTTGATGTCGACTCCGATGAAATTCTTGTCGGCATACCGGCGGGCCAGGCCGACGGTATATTCCCCTCGTCCGCAGCCCAGTTCGAGCACGATGGGACGGTCGTTGCCGAAGAACTCGCTGTTCCATTTCCCCTTCATCGCAAACGGCACCTCATCGACCACCGAATACGGATATTCAAACACGTGCGGATAGTCCGCCATATCTGCAAATTTCGCTAATTTTCCTTTTCCCATAAAAAATTTTCTTGTCCTGTTATTGCTGTTTTTCCAGCTGGAACCCCACCTGCAGGCCGTTGTAGTTGCCAAGCAACGAACTGACCGTCTTCAGGGTCGAGCTGGAAGACTTCAACGAGGCAGCCGAGCTCACGGTCTGCGCCAGTTGCATCAGCTTGTCCGCATTGAAGAGCAGGCTCATCTTGTTCGGCTCCGTCACGTTGTAGGAGGCGGTCGTCGTAAGGCTGATGCCTGCAGAAGTCTTCATCTTCAACTCCTTCGATTCGGTATCGAACGTATAGGTACCCTGCGTGGTGCGTCCCTTCACCGCCGAGCTGTACGTGCCGTCGGCATTGAACACGAAGGTGCATCCGTCTGAGAAGCCCAGCTTATCCAACAGCTCCTGCATTTTGGTCTCCACGGTTTGCGAAGCCACCTCGCCGCCCGCCTGCGCCAGCAGGTTGTCGCTGGTGAACTGGCAGTCCTGTCCCACGTAGGTCCATGTTCCTTCTACCGAAAAAGGTATTTTCTCACTTACTTTTTCTCCCACGGTCTTCGCTATGCCAGAGAGAATGGATTTCAAATCCTGTGCCTGGGCACCCAGCGCATGCATCATCAGGCAGCACGCCAGTATGCCCACTTTCATCCAATTCGTCTTTTTCATCGTTTTTGCGTCAGATTAATGGTGAATCTAAATGGTGATTCATTTGAATAGTTCGTTTATTTCTACAAAAAAGGTAATCAGGATGCAACTGCATCCTTTTGTCCGTCATCCAGTGATTATCATCCGGATGATTTGTCATCCGAATGATCAGTCATCCTGATTATCTGTCATCCTGAGCGAAGCGAAGGATCTGTAAACATAAAGTGGATGCATTCAGATTCTTCACTACGTTCAGAATGACAATTCAAGAAGCGTTTCACAGCGATGTGACCGTCTCCTTCAGAATGACCACTCAAGAAGCGATTAAAACAAAAGCAACATCAGCAAGCCTTGAAGCTCATGTCCAGCCCCTTTACGGAATGCGTCAGGGCACCTACCGAGATGTAGTCGACGCCACATTCCGCGTAGTCGCGCAACGTGTCGAAGGTAATGCCACCCGACGACTCCAGTTCCACACGGTCGTTCACCAGCTCCACGGCCTTCCGGGTGTTTTCCGGCGTGAAGTTGTCGAGCATGATGCGGTCTACCCCGCCCAGGTCGAGCACCTGCTGCAGCTCGTCGAAGTTGCGCACCTCGATTTCAATCTTCAGGTCCTTGCCCTTCGCCTTGCAATACTCCTTGGCACGGGTGATGGCCTTGTCGATGCCTCCGGCAAAGTCCACGTGGTTGTCCTTCAGCAGAATCATGTCGAACAGGCCGATGCGGTGGTTCACGCCACCACCGATCTTCACGGCCATCTTTTCGAGCACACGCATGCCCGGGGTCGTCTTGCGGGTGTCCAGCACGCGGGTCTTGGTCCCTTCCAGCCGCTTCACGTAGCGGCTGGTCATCGTGGCAATACCGCTCATGCGCTGCATGATGTTCAGCATCAGTCGTTCGGTCTGCAGCAGCGACTGCACCTTGCCTTCCACCACCATGGCCACATCCCCCGGCTTCACGTGCGCACCGTCCTCGATGAACACTTCCACCTTCATGGTGGGGTCGAACCGATGGAACACTTCCTTGGCCACCTCAATGCCGGCCAGGATGCCTTCCTCCTTGATGAGCAGCTTCGACTTGCCCATGGCATCGGCAGGAATGCTGGAGAGGGTGGTATGGTCGCCGTCGCCGATATCTTCGGCAAACGACAGATCGATCAAACGGTCAATCAAATCCTTTACAACTTTTTCGTCCATAATCTCGTAGTATAAGTTATCGTATGAATATTTTCAATGCGGCAAAGGTACAGAATAAAAACGAGAAAATCATTAAAAAAGCAGGAGTTTCTCGGATTTTATCCGTACATTTGCCGCCATCTAAAAAGAAACATTAACGAAGAAACATTGCGTATGAGAACCTTCCGATTACTGACGTTCCTGCTGGCGGCTGCCCTGGTCATCCCCTCGTTCGCCCGCAAGAAAAAGGACAAGAACGACTATGGGGTCTGGCTGGCCGGCGTAGCGGCCTCGTTCACCGACTCGCTGGTGTACATCACCGACATACAGTATCTTGACAGTGCTTACTACAATACCAAAGGCCTGCTGAGCCAGCGGCAGCAGTACAGCCTGCAGCTGAAAGAATACCTGGAACAGGACGGACGGATGCAGCACCGCACCTGCTTCATGTTCTTCAACAAGAAGAAAAAACGCCTGGAGAAGGAAATGGCCAAGTTGCGCCGCAACTACCAGAAGGGAAACAAGATGGACGTGAGAAACCTGGACGATTTCCGCTTCACCCGTCCCGAAGAAGACTGACCTGCTGCCCCCTCCTGCCATGTCCGATCTCCGACTGACCCTCCATCCGGCCGCCCGACGGCAGCGGGTGCTTATCCCTTTGGCCTCCGACAGCGTCAAGGCCGGCTTCCCGTCGCCCAGCGAGAACTATCTGGCTCCCGAAATCGACCTGAACGACCTGCTTATCCACCATCGGGAAGCCACGTTCTATGTCCGCATCTCCGGCGATTCGATGACCGATGCCGGCATCCTGGACGGCGACCTGGCCGTAGTGGACAAATCCCTTACGGCGGCCGACGGAGACTTTGTCATCGCCTTTGTCAACGGAGAATTCACCATCAAGCAATTCCGGCTCGACAAGGACGGACAGCGCGGCTGGCTGGTGCCCTGGAACAATGCCTATCCCCGCATCGAGGTAGGCGTTGACGACGATTTCCGCATCTGGGGCGTGGTGACCCACGTCATCCATTCACTACGCCCGCGCTGATGCCTGCCGACTCCCATTCCCGGAACATGACGTACGCCCTTGCCGACTGCAACAATTTCTACTGCTCCTGCGAGCGGGTGTTCCATCCCGAACTGCTGCAGAAGCCGGTCGTTGTGCTGAGCAACAACGACGGATGCATCATTGCCCGCAGCGAAGAGAGCAAACGGCTGGGACTGAAAATGGGCACTCCCCTCTACCAGGTGAGGCAGCTGCTGGAAGACAACGGAGTGGCCGTGTTCAGCAGCAACTACACCCTCTACGGTTCGCTCTCCGCGCGGGTCATGTCCCTCCTGTCGCGCTATACGCCACAACTGGACCCCTACTCCATCGACGAAGCCTTCCTCGACTTTACCGGACTGGGCGATGCCGCTTTCCTGAAGGCCTACGGCGAAAAGATGGCGGCCGACGTGCGCCGCTCTACCGGCATCCCCATCTCCGTAGGTATCGCCCCGACCAAGACCCTGGCCAAGATAGCCAGCAAATACGCCAAGCACTATCCCGGCTACAAGGGCTGCTGCCAGATAGCCACCGACGAACAACGCCGGAAGGCACTGGCCGGATTCGACATCGGCGATGTATGGGGCATCGGCCGGAAACTCCGTCAATCATTGGCTTACTATGGCATTCAGACGGCGGCGGACCTGGCGGCCAAAAGCGAAAGCTGGGTGAAATCTCATTTCAACATCTGCATGCTCCACACCTGGAAAGAGCTGAACGGCTGCAGCTGCATCGACATCAGCGAACTGCCCGAACGGCAGAGCCTCTGCACCAGCCGCAGTTTTTCCGGACAAGGAGTGACCGACCACAACATCCTGGAAGAGGCAGTGGCCAACTTCGCCGCCCGTTGCTCGGAGCGGCTGCGCCAGCAGCACACCTGCTGCCAAGGCGTGACGGTCTTTGCCTACACCAGCCGGTTCCGGACCGACCAGCCGGGCCACGTCATCCACCAGAGCGTTCGCCTGCCCGTCGGCATCCAGGCATCGGTGGAAATCATCGGCCATACCCTGGCCCTCCTCCGGAGCCAGTACCGGCCGGAACCTTATGCCTACAAGAAAGCCGGGGTCATCCTGTGGGACATCCGTCCGCAATACCCCCAGCAGCAACACCTCTTCGACCCGGTGGACCGGGCCAGACTGGCCGCCCTTTCGCACGCCATCGATGCCATCAACCGCAAGAACGGGCACGACAAGGTGCGCGTTGCCATCCAAGGAACGGACGTACGCTTCGGATTGAAGTGTGAGTACCTGTCGCGCCACTATACCACCGACATCAAGGATGTCTTGGTGGCGAAGGCAGACGAAACGCCGTGTACAACTCCAGAACGGCGGCAATGCTGAGACACGCCACCCACTCGTTGTGGCGCAGGAAAAGCATCATCAGGCCGGCCACCACCAGCAACACGGCTCCCAGCATCTGCTGGCGGCGTAGGCGACGCTCTACGACATCCGCCCCTTCGCAGCCGCCCGACAACTGCAAGAACGCAAAGGGAACGGCTCCCAACAAATACAGATACGGGGCAACGGGCCAGCGCGTCATCTGCAGCAAGGCACCTGCCAGCACCATCACCGCACCCACCACAAACAGTTTGTCCTTCCAGTTATTCATCGTCCGTCTGTTCATTCACCCGCTCGCGGCGGATATTATCGTCCACATCCTCCTCAAAGATATAGATGTCCTCGTTGGGCTTCTTCATCAAATACTTCTCACGCGCCACCTTCTCCAGTTCGTCCGGATGGGTGGTAAGTTCCTTCAGCGTACGGCTGTCCTTCTCGTACTGCTCACGATACATCTGGATTTCCGACCGGAGCGTGTTGATTTCGTGCCAGTACTGCACACGCCGAATCAGGCTGTTCTCGTCGAGCACCCCGATAATCAGCAGAAAGATCACCACGGTAATGAGGTACTTGTGGCGTCTGACAAACTCCCAAAATTCTACTAACTTACTCATAAAGACCTGTTTCTTGGTTTCCACCTGCAAAGGTAGAAATATTTCGGAGGATACCCACACTCGAAACCAAAGATTTTGCGTACATTTGCAAAAACATCGACCAACTATTAAGAAGACCGCCACATGGAAGACTATATCGTTTCGGCGCGGAAATACCGCCCCTCCACCTTCGACACAGTAGTAGGGCAAAAGGCTCTGACCACAACCCTGAAGAACGCCATTGCCAACCAGAAACTGGCCCATGCCTATCTGTTCTGCGGTCCGCGAGGCGTGGGGAAAACCACCTGCGCCCGTATCTTTGCCAAGACCATCAACTGCCTGCACCCTACGGCAGAAGGCGAGGCCTGCAACGAATGCGAGTCGTGTCGGGCGTTCCTCGAGCAGCGGTCCTACAACATCCATGAACTGGATGCCGCCTCCAACAATTCGGTAGAGGACATCCGCCTGCTCATCGACCAGGTGCGCATCCCGCCCCAGATCGGCAAATACAAGGTCTACATCATCGACGAGGTGCACATGCTTTCGCAAGCTGCCTTCAACGCATTTCTGAAGACGCTGGAAGAGCCGCCTCATCATGCCATCTTCATCCTGGCCACCACCGAGAAGCACAAGATTCTGCCCACCATCCTGAGCCGTTGCCAGATTTACGACTTCAGCCGCATCAGCGTGAACGACACGGTGGAATACCTGGAGGAAGTGGCCAGCAAGGAACACATCGAAGCCGAACCGGAAGCCTTGAACGTCATTGCCCAAAAGGCGGACGGCGGCATGCGCGACGCCTTGTCCATCTTCGACCAGGTGGTGAGCTTCACCAACGGCCACATAACGTACCAGAGCGTCATCGAGAACCTTAACGTGCTGGACTACGAGTATTACTTCCAGCTGACGGACGCCATCCTGCAGAACAAGGTGCAGGACTGCCTGCTCATCCTGAACGATATCCTGGCCAAAGGCTTCGACGGCAGCCACTTCATCACCGGCCTCTCGTCGCACTTCCGCGACCTGCTGGTGAGCCGTGACGCCGCCACCCTGCCCCTGTTAGAGGCAGGCGCTTCCATCCGCCAACGCTACCAGACACAGGCGCAGCAATGCACCCCGCGCTTCCTGTACCAGGCCATGAAGCTCTCGAACGACTGTGACCTGAACTACCGGGCGAGCAAGAACAAACGGCTGCTCGTGGAGCTGACCCTCATCCAGCTGGCCCAGCTGACCGAGGAAGGCGCGGACACACCTGCTGGAGGGCAACGCCCTACGCCGACCTTGAAACCCATCACCCCCCAACAGCCGGCCGCCGCACCGGGACCGCAACCCCAGCAACCGGCCACCGCACCGAGACCGCAATCCCAGCAACCGGCCGCCGGAGCGAGCCGACCGTCCCAACAGCCGTCGGCCCATCCGACCCTGCCCCCATCGTCCACGGCAGCGGGAACGGCTCCTGCCGCCGCGCAGAACCTGTCGGCTCCTGCCGCCGCCGACAAGAAAATCCCTGTCATGAAGGCGGGCAATCTGGGCATCTCCATCCGGCATCCCCAGCCGGCGGCCCACGCCAAGAAGAACGCGGCTCCCGCTCCACCGCCGGCAGAAAGCGCGTACGAGGACTATGCCGTCTATGAAAAAGACCTGGTCTATTACTGGCGCGAGTTCGCCGCCCGGCTGCCGAAGGAGGAGACCGCCAACTCCGCCCGGATGATGAACATCAGTCCTACCCTGCCGGCCGGCCAGACCACGTTCGAGGTGGTGGTGGACAACGAGATGGCCCAACGCTCCCTCCAGCAGCTGGCCCCCCAGATTCTCGCCTCGCTGCAGGAGAAGCTGCACAACCGCCACCTCCAGATGACCGTGCGCGTGAGCGAGGCCAACGAGCACATACGGGCCTACAGCCAGGTGGAACGCTTCCAGCTGATGAGCCAGAAGAACCCTCACCTCATGAAGCTGAAGGAGGCGTTCGGACTGGAACTGGGATAATGCCCCTCTGCTCCGAACCTGGCTGAAAGGAACACGACAGGCTGCATCTTTGAAAGCATTTTTTTCATATCAGACAAAAAAACGTCCGGATTGCTGATCTGTTATCAAAATAAATCGTATTTTTGTGCCATACGACCAAACAGCCAGACCATCATGTATATGAAAGAAATGAAAAACCCGCTATCCGTCAGCCTCCAGCGCTTCCTCGGATGCCCACCGATCCTTACGGCCTACAGTGACCATAAACCTATCACACCCCTCCCTGCTGCTACAACAGGGACCAACCCCGATTGAGCCATGTATTATCGAATACTATGGATTTGGATGCTGTTGCTCTCCTTCTGTATGGGAAGCTGGGCACAGACCGTCGTGACAGTCACCGGTATGGTGACCGATGACGAAGGATTGCCGGTAATAGGCGGCAATGTATCGGAAAAGGGAACGGAAAACGGTACAATCACCGACCTCAACGGACGGTATTCGCTTCGTGCGGCCTCCGACGGCGTGCTGGTCTTCAGCTATGTGGGGATGCAGCCGGTATCGGTGGCCGTGAAAGGACGTACCGAAATCAATGTACGCTTGGCGAGTGCCTCCATCGACCTGGACGATGTGGTGGTGGTGGCTTACGGCACACAGACCAAGCGCAGCCTCACCACCTCGGTCGCTTCGGTCAAGAGCGACGCACTGAAGGAACAGCCGGTCAACTCCATCGACCAAGCCCTGCAGGGACGGGCCGCCGGTGTCTATCTGCTGACTCCCTCGGCAGGGGTAGGCGAATCGCCGGTGGTGCGTGTGCGGGGAGTCAGCTCCATCACTTCGGGCACCCAGCCCCTCTATGTGATAGACGGCGTTCCGGTAGAGACTTCCAACGGCTCCTATGCAGGCAACTCCAACCCCATGGCAGACCTCAACCCCTCGGACGTGCTCTCGATGGAAGTGCTGAAGGATGCCGCCGCAGCAGCCCTCTACGGATCGCGTGCGGCCAACGGGGTCATCCTGATCACCACCCGGCAAGGCAGCAAGGGGAAGTCGCGGGTGGCCTACAACGGATGGGTGGGTGTCTCCATGCGTTCCAAGTTCTTCGACATCATGAACGCCCAGCAATACACCGACTTCAAGAACCAGGCCGTTGAGAACCGCTACGGCACGGCCCACTACGACCTGACCGCCAACCGGGTGATGACCGGCGACACCAAGGCCTTCAACATGATGTACCGCTCCGACGGCACACCGGTCGATACGAACTGGGCCGACGAGGTGTTCCAGACCGGCATCCAGCACCATCACACCGTATCGGTAGAAGGAGGGACGGAGAAAAGCCAATTCTACCTGTCGGGCAACTACACCCACCAGAAAGGCATCATGAAGGGCGACAAGTACGAACGCTTCGTCATGAACGCCAACGGCCAGGTCCAGGCCACTCCTTATCTGAAAATAGGCGGCAGCGTGAATGCCTCGAACTCGCAGACCGAGTATGCCGACCGGGCGCGTCAGGGCAACCAGAACATGATCGAGGGATTCACCCGTCTGGCCTTGGTGCTCCCCACCAATATCCCTGCCTGGCGCGAAGACGGCACCCCCTACGAAGAGGGACACAGGATAGGACGGGGCAACAACACCTATTATAATACCTATACCAATCCGGCCGGACTGCTCTACTACCGCAGCCGCGTCCAGTCGGAGATTCTCCGTTTCCTGAGCCATGCCTATGTCGAAGTGAAGCCCTGGAAGGGAGTGACACTGCGCAGCCAATACGGCATGGACTACAACCACATCGACGATACCGACTTCCGCAACGCCATCGTTTACGGCGACTATGAGAACGGAAGGGTGAGCAACCACTCGACCAAGCGCACCCTGCAGACATGGACCAATACCGCCAACTGGCTCTTCTCGTGGAAGGGACATTCGTTCGACCTCCTGCTGGGCGAGGAAAGCACCAAGAAGCACCTCAACCGCTGGGGAGCCCGCCGCACGACACTGTTAGACAATGCCTATACCACCTACCAGGGAGCGTGGGGCACCACCGATGCCGACGGCAACAACATCACCGAGAGTGCCTTGCTCTCCTACTTCATACGGCTGAACTACGACTACGAGAGCCGCTATCTGCTCTCGCTGAACGGACGCCGCGACGGCTTCTCGGCCTTGAGCCGACAGAACCGCTGGGGCAATTTCGGCGGTGTGTCGGCGGCCTGGCGCATCTCTGCCGAGAAGTTCTGGGAGAAGATACGGCCTGTGGTCAGCGAGCTGAAGCTCAAAGGCAGCTGGGGACGGGTAGGCAACACCGATGTAGGCGACTATGCCGCCTGGTCCTACTATCTCAGCTCCTATTACGGCAACAGCGGTGCCTACGTGCTGGGCCAGATAGCCGACGACCAGCACCTGAAATGGGAGACCTCCGAAAAGCTGGACATCGGCTTCAGTGCCACGCTGTGGAAGAACATCGAAGTGGAGTTCGACTACTACCGCAACACCTCCACCGACCTGATCCTGGCCTTGCCGGTCGCCTCGTCATTGGGCATTCCGGGCAATGCCATCACCACCAATGCCGGCTCCATGCGGAACAGCGGCATCGAGCTGGGCCTTGCTGCCACCCTCGTCCAGACCAAGGATTTCTCCTGGAACACTTCGCTGAACCTCACCACGACGCGCAACCGCGTGCTCTCGCTGGCCGACGGGGTGACCGAACTGACTTCGGGCATGTACAACATCACCCTGCCCGGCTACTCCATCGGACAACTGTACCTCTACCCGACCCGAGGCATCGACCCCGAAAGCGGCCGACGCATCTTCATCGACAAGAACGGGCGGGAGGCACTCTGCATGTATGAAAAGGGAGCCGACAAGTTCTACTATCGCGACGGCACGGTGTGCAAGGAAAGCAACCTGCAGCCTACCCGCTGCGGAGGGACGCTGCCCACCTACTACGGAGGATGGGCCCACCACCTGAAATACAAAGGATTCGACCTCACCGTCCTGCTGCAATATGCCGGAGGGAACCACCTCTACAATGGCACCACCGCCACCTGCAGCGACATGCGCTACTGGAACAATACGACCGACGTGCTGGAAAAATACTGGACACCGGAGCGGACAGCGGCCAAATATGCACGGCCCATCTATGGCGACAACTACTCCAACGGTTCGGCCAAGCCGATCAGCGACTGGGTAGAGAAGGGCGACTACCTGCGGCTGAAGCAGGTAGTGATAGGCTATACCTTCCGCACCTCCGGCTGGCGGTGCGGCATCAGCTCCCTGCGGGTCTATGCTCAGGCACAGAACCTCTTCGTGCTGACCGGCTACTCGGGACTGGACCCCGAAGCCAGCCTTTACGGCAACAGCACGACCTCCTCGCTGGCCAACCTGCAGGCCGGCATCGACAAGAACACCATGCCGCAGGCGCGCGTATTCACTTTCGGCACCAACATCACTTTCTAACCAGATTCCTATCGTATGAAACAGAACAATATCCTCCTCACACTGACAGCTGCAGTCCTTTCAGCCGGCTGCAGCGGATTCTTAGACAAGACCCCTTTCCTGCAGCTGACCGACACCAGCATCTTCAGTTCACCGGAACGCATCGAAGGGGTGGTGAAAGGGGTCTATACCCAGATGAAGGAGAACACCTTCATCGGCTCCAAGACCTATGCCTGCATCGAGAATATGGGCGACGACATGAACAACGTGTCGGGCAACGGGTACGAGTGTACCTTCTCCTACAACATGGAGGTGGGCAAGGAGACGCGCGACAACTACCAGACATGGACCGGTGCCTATCTGGCCATCCAGAGTGCCAACACCGTGCTGGAGAACCTGGAAACGGCCCGCGAAGTGGTGGGCGACAGCTATCCCAAGTATGTGCAGGAGGTGAAGTTCTGCCGGGCACTGTCCTACTACTACCTGACCCAGCTCTACGGCAAGCCCTACATGCTGGACGGAGGCACCTCGCTGGCAGTGCCTTTGCGCCTGAAGGCAGAGAAGTCGTCCGCCAACAACGACCTGCGGCAGAGCACTGTGGCCGAAGTATATGCGCAAGTGCTGGAAGATACCCGGGAATATGCGGCCCTGCCCCAGCCCGCCGATGCCGACTATAGCATCAACCGGGCCAGCCAGGCCGCCGTACACATGCTGCGGATGCGCGTCTATATGGCGATGGAACAGTGGCAGCAGGCCATCGAAGAAGGAGAGGCTATACAGGGATATGAACTGGCTCCCGACGTAACGGCTCCTTTCCAGTCGAACCCTTCCTGCACGGAGTCCATCTTCTCCTTCCCTTTCGACGGAACCAACAACGGAGGAGGTCCCCAATATGCCGCCTGCTATTTCTACACGACCGGCAACTCGCTGGTACTGGATCGCGAAAGCGGCATCCACAGCCCCCTCTATCCGCTCTACAACCTGCCGGCCGACGCACGGACAGGCTCGCTGATTGCCACTGCCAGCTCCGGCCAGGATGTGCTGACCAAGTTTACGGACAAGACCACCTACCTCGACTGGGTTCCCGTCTTCCGCTATGCCGAGACGCTGCTCAATCTGTCCGAATGCTACTGGCAGACCGGCCAGGAGGACAAAGCCATCGGTGCCTTAGAACAAGTGCGCCGACGCTCGCTGGCTGCCGCCGATGACCCGCTTGACCTGAGTACCCTGAGCGGCGACTCACTCAGAGAAGCCATCTGCCTGGAACGCAGGGCCGAACTGGTAGGCGAAGCCATCCGGGCACTCGACATCAAACGTCGCTGCGAGACCTTCGTCAAGAAGAAAGGCACTCCGGCCGAGTTCTCCTGCCCCCCTGCTTCGTCGGGCTATACCTGGCCCATCCCCACCATCGAGACGGCCAACAACAAGGCCATCGAGGAATAAAACGAAGATACTGCCTTCTTGTCTGTCGGGCTGGCTGACAAGAAGGCGGTATCTTCGCCCTACCGGTCGTTCAGGAACCGGTTCCGCATCCGGTACGCCGCCAGCTCCTCGTAGGGGGTACCGGGGCGGCCGTAGTTGCAGTACGGGTAGATGGAAATGCCGCCACGGGGCGTGAAATAGCCCGTCACCTCAATGTACTTGGGGTCCATCAGGCGGATGAGGTCCTTCATGATGATGTTCACACAGTCCTCGTGGAAGTCCCCGTGGTTGCGGAAACTGAACAGATACAGTTTCAGGCTCTTGCTTTCCACCATCTTCTGGTCGGGCAAATAGTTGATGCGGATTTCCGCGAAATCCGGCTGTCCGGTGATGGGACACAGGCTCGTAAATTCCGGACAGTTGAATCGCACCCAGTAATCGTTTTCGGGATGCTTGTTCTGAAAAGCCTCCAGCACCTCTGGCGCATAATCCTGCTTGTACTCGGTCTTGCGTCCCAACACCGTCAGTTCATCTTTTCGTTCCATACTTTCTTCTATCAATTCATTACCATTTTCCATCCAGATAGGCTTCCAGACCTTCACGGCGCAACTTGCAGGCCGGACAATGCCCGCACCCGTCGCCCGGGATGCCGTTGTAGCAGGTCAGCGTCTCGTTGCGCACCAGATCCATCACGCCCAGTTCGTCGGCCAAGGCCCACGTTTCCGCCTTGTCGAGCCACATCAGCGGGGTATGGATGACAAACGGTTCCTCCAACGCCAGGTTCAGCGTCACGTTCATGCTCTTGACAAACGCGTCGCGACAGTCGGGGTAACCGCTGAAATCTGTCTGCGAAACCCCTACCACCAGGTGATGGATGCCCCGTTCGCGGGCAAACACCGCCGCAATGCTCAAGAAGAACAGGTTGCGCCCGGGGACAAACGTATTGGGCCAAGAACCTTCCGGACACTCCTCGTCCATCTTCACCGACGCATCGGTCAGCGCATTGCTGCCCAGCTGAGCGATGAAGGGCACGTCCATGACGTGAAATTCCACTCCCGCCTTGCGGGCAATTTCGCGGGCCATTTCCACTTCCTTCACATGCTTCTGCCCATACGTAAAACTGAGAGCCACTACTTGTTTGAAACGCTTCTTTGCCCAGAACAGGCAAGTGGTAGAGTCCTGGCCTCCGCTGAACACCACCAAAGCGACGTCTTTTTTCATCATGCTATCTCGTTTATCTTTAATATGTTGTATGAAATATGCTGATCATATACATCGGTACCTTCCATCCGCTTGATGAACTTCACCACCCGGATGGTCACGGGCAATACAACCACCTCGTAGAGTGTCTTGAGAATCACCTGCACCAGCATCATCTTCCCCAACTCATCGGCCGGCATCAGTCCGCCGAAAGCCAGCGGAAAGAAAATCAAGGAATCCGCCCCCTCGCCGGCCACCGTCGACAAAATGGCCCGAAGCGAAAAATGCCTGCCGGCAGAAGCCACTTTCATGCGGCTCATCACGTAGGCATTGATGAACGACCCCACCAAAAAGGCCAGCAGACTGGCCACAGCGATGCGGGGAGCCAAGCCGAACACGAAATTGAACGCCTCTTCCCCTTGCCAGAAAGGAGCCGCCGGCAACCACACGGCCAACTGCCCCATGGCCACCACCATGAAGTTCATGAGAAAGCCCATCCAGATAATCAGCCGCGCCTTGCGGAAGCCCCAGACCTCGGCAATGCAGTCGTTGATAATGTACGATACGGGGAATACAATCAGACCGGCCGTCACCGACACAGGGCCAAGTTGAATCACTTTGGTTTCTAACAGATTGGCTGCTACCAAGCAGACACAAAACACAATGCCCAAAACCATAAAGGGCACCGATACGCATTGTTCATTTTTCATTTTTTTCTTGTTTTTTACGTGGTTTCCTGGAATACACGGCGGCCTGCCAACGGCAGACAGCGTCTGATTCGCAAATCAGGCGCAAAGATAGGGAAACCTTTCGAAATAACCAAGAAAAAAATTTCGCATTCTCAGGGATAAGCCGTATATTTGTAGCCATACTAACCCATCAAACCCATAAGGAAAACATGAAATTCTCTTATCAAGCATCAGCCATCTTGCTGTGTGCAGCACTGGGCACAGCGAGTCTTCCGGCGCAGAATCTGCCGGGAACCTCCGCCACACAAGAAACGGAGGCACAAAAGGAACAACGAATGGAATGGTTCGACCACGCCAAACTGGGCATCTTCATCCACTGGGGTATCTATGCCGTGAACGGCGTATCGGAGAGCTGGTCGTTCTTCAACAACTACC
Source organism: Phocaeicola plebeius (assembly GCA_022767125.1). Lineage (GTDB taxonomy): Bacteria > Bacteroidota > Bacteroidia > Bacteroidales > Bacteroidaceae > Phocaeicola > Phocaeicola plebeius_C. Next base: position 35,892 of record JALEPZ010000074.1, on the reverse strand, counting down.
TGCCTTACGAAGAGTACATGAAACAGGCGGAAGGTTTCACTGCCTCGAAATACGACCCTAAACAGTGGGTACAACTGATCAAGGAGAGCGGTGCGAAATACACCGTCATCACCACCAAGCACCACGATGGAGTGGCATTATGGGACACCCAGGCAGGGGCCCTGAGTACCGTGAAAAGCACACCGGCCAAACGCGACCTGGTGGATCCGTTCGTGAAAGAAGTGCGCAAGCAGGGACTGAAGCTGGGCTTCTACTATTCGCTGCTGGACTGGTCGCACCCCGACTACCCGAACAAGACACGGACAGAAACGCGCTACAAGGACGACCCGCAGCGGTGGAAGCGCTTCGTGGATTTCAATTTTGCCCAGCTGGGAGAGCTGAACCGGACCTGGAAGCCCGACCTCTACTGGTTCGACGGCGACTGGGAACAATCGGCCGAGGCATGGAACTCGAAAGGCATCATCGACCTGTTGCGTTCGGGCAACAAGAACGTGATTGTGAACTCACGCATCCAAGGTTACGGAGACTATGCCACCCCCGAACAGGGAGTGCCGGTGGTACGTCCCAAAGACCGCTACTGGGAACTGTGTCTGACGATGAACGACTCGTGGGGCTTCCAGCAGACCGACCATAACTACAAGACACCCCATATCCTGCTCCGCACCTTCGTGGACTGCCTGAGCATGGGAGGCAACCTGCTGCTCGACATGGGTCCCAAAGAAGACGGAACCCTGCCCGACGAACAGGTAGCCATCCTGAAGGAATTCGGCCGCTGGACCAGCAAGCACAAGGAAGCTATCTACGACACCCGCGCCGGCATACCGATGGAGCATTTCCAAGGGTATTCCACGCTGAACAAGGGCGGCGACATCCTCTACCTCTACCTGCCCTACCGGCCCAACGGTCCCATCGAAGTGAAAGGATTGGTGAACAAGGTGAACCGGGTGTGGGTGGTCGGCAGTGGACAGATGCTGAACTACCGCATCCACAACAAGAGCTACTGGAGCAGCGTACCGGGCAACCTGTACATTGACGTTCCCGACCAGGCGCTCGACCCACAGATTACCGTCATCGCTGTCCTGTTGGACGGCCCTGTAAAACTCTATCGCGGAGAAGGCCAAGTGGTTTCAAGCAATTAGAAGCTACCTCCCGCCATCGCCCAGGTATCGGCCTATCCCTTCAAAAGGTATGTATAGGCCGATACCTTTTTTTTCGGTTTTCGGACAGACGAAGACGAATGACACCTATATATATTTTGGAGATATGGATAGAATAACGTAACTTTGCTTCGTTGACAACTGTATAATCTCTGCATCACATGGAAAAGAAGCCACTGAAGCGACTGCCCGTAGGCATTCAGACATTTGAGAAAATCATCACCAACGATATGCTCTACATTGACAAGACGGAGTATATCTGGAACATGATACACCTCAGCAACTACATTTTCCTGAGCCGTCCGCGCCGGTTCGGCAAGTCCTTGCTCATCTCCACCATCAAGTCCTATTTCGAGGGACAGAAAGATTTGTTCAAGGGACTCTTCATCGAACGTGTGGAGAAGGAATGGACAGCATATCCTGTGCTGCACTTCAGCATGGCATCGGGCAAACACATGGAAAAGGAGCAGCTGGAACGCTACCTGCTCTATATCCTGGAACAGAACGAGAAACGATTTGGCCTTTCGTCGGACATACAGGATGCCAATATGCGGATGTCCGACCTGATTGTCAATGTCTATAAGAAGACAGGCAGACAGGTGGTGGTACTCATTGATGAATACGATGCCCCGCTGCTCGACGTGGTGCATGAAGAACAGTCGTTGCCGGTGCTTCGCAACGTGATGCGCAACTTCTTTTCGCCTCTGAAAGATTCCGACCCTTACCTGAGGTTCGTCTTCCTTACCGGCATCACCAAATTCTCGCAACTCAGCATCTTCAGCGAACTCAACAACCTGAAGAACATCTCGATGAATCCTGATTACGCCGGCCTGTGCGGCATCACGGAGGAGGAGATGCTGACGGAAATGCAGGACTATATTGAGCAACTGGCCACCGCCAACGGATGGACGATGGAAGAAGCCGTCGCCCAGCTGAAGCAGCAATATGACGGCTATCACTTCACCTGGCCTTCCCCCGACATCTTCAACCCCTTCAGCCTGCTCAACGCCCTGCAGGACCGCGACCTGAACAGCTACTGGTTCGCCTCGGGCACACCGACCTACCTCGTCGAAATGATGCGGCAGTTCCATGCGCTTCCTGCTGACATGACCCGGATGGAAGGGAGTGTCGATGACTTCGATGCCCCAACAGAGGGCATGACCACCATCATGCCCCTGCTCTACCAGAGCGGGTATATCACCATCAAGGACTATGACAAGAAATTCCGCAGCTACACGCTCGGCCTCCCCAACAAGGAGGTGCGGATCGGACTGACCAAAGCGCTCGTACCCGCTTACGTCCATACCAATACACTGGTGGTGAACAATACGGCACGCAACATGGCCAGACGCCTTGCAGAAGAGGACGTAGATGGTATGCTCAGGCTCCTGCAGACCTTCCTCGGCACAGTACCTTACTGCCATGATGCCCATTCTGAAGGCCATTACCAGCAGGTGCTGTATATCATCTTCACCCTGCTCTCCGATTATTTTGCCGATGTGGAGATTCATACGCCTACCGGCCGTGTGGATGTCGTGATGCGCACCGACACTACCCTCTACCTGTTCGAGCTGAAGCTCAACAAGGATGCCCGTACAGCGATGGAGCAGATTCACCGGAAAGACTATGCCTCCAGGTTCGCCCTCTGCCACCTGCCGGTGGTCAAGGTCGGCATCAACTTTGACTCCGAACGTCACACCCTCTCCGATTGGGAGATAGAAAAATGACGACCGATTCGGCGGAAATCTGACGTGCCACCTATCCAACTGTCATGCTGAACGGAGTGAAGCATCTGAATTCATCCACTTTACGCTAACAGATTTCTCACTTCGTTCGAAATGACAGGGAAAAAAGGAAAGCGGAAAACAATTCTCGGACAGTCTGGGGGGCCGATGTCGTTTAGCGTCGTTAACTCAGCGGGATTTTGCAAGAATAGCCGTTGTAAGTATCTGATAATAGCTGTTATAGAAGTATTATAACAGCCATTATTATGGGGTGATAACTGTGGTTGTTCCGGCTCACGGTTCGCCCACGAAATGGCGGTTCCAGGTCGTTAGGCGGCAACTGACAAAGACATTCGTGTCATTCCTATCAGATGCCTTAATGACAAATGACAAATGACATTCGTGACAAACGAGTGGTGTGAAATTGTTGTAATACGCTGTTGTAGAGCGAATTGCCGCTTTGATACATTCTGATTTCAACTGAATATGTCATTAATGTCATTTGTCATTAACATACCTATCATTCCCACTTGTGGAGCAATCATTTGATTTGGTGCAAAGGTAAGCAAAAATCTTTCGATTCTTTATCGGTAACTCTATTATTTTTCGACTTACCGACCAAGAATCGAATATATCCATAAAATATCGCATTGGGGAAAATTAAAAAACAATGGGAACGTAGAGGAGGCATCGTCATGACTGCACTTGTCTGGGGATGACCAATAGAGTCGTGAGCGGCAAGAGATTTCTTGCGAAATATCCAGGAAAATCGTAATTTTGCCTCGTCTATTTAAACCGAACAGTATGCGTAAGAAAGAACTATATGAACGGGTCATCGGCTGGTTCCAACAGGAGATGCCGGTGGCAGAGACCGAACTGCACTATGAAAATCCTTTCCAGTTGTTAGTGGCGGTCATCCTCAGTGCCCAGTGTACCGACAAGCGGGTAAACCTCATCACCCCTCCCCTGTTCCGCGACTTTCCCACTGCCGAAGTGATGGCGGAAGCCAGTCCCGAAGTGCTCTACGAATACATCCGCAGCGTCAGCTATCCCAACAACAAGGCCAAGCACCTGGCGGGCATGGCACAGATGCTGGTGAAGGACTTCGGAGGCGAGGTACCCGATACGCTGGAAGAACTAGTAAAGCTGCCGGGGGTGGGACGGAAAACGGCCAACGTCATCCAGAGTGTGGTGTTCAACAAGGCGGCCATGGCAGTGGATACCCACGTGTTCCGCGTCAGCCACCGCATCGGACTGGTACCTGCCAGCTGCACCACGCCGCTCGCCACCGAACGCTACCTGATGAAATACATTCCTCAGGAAGTGGTGCCCACCGCCCACCATTGGCTCATCCTGCATGGCCGCTATGTCTGCACGGCCCGTTCCCCTAAATGCGGCGAATGCGGACTGAACGGACTCTGCCAAGCCTTCCGGAAAGGGATGTGACGGGAATCTACACATTCTCGGACAGCACCCCCCAGGCTGTCCGAGAATTGTTTTCCGCTTTCCTTTTTTCCCTGTCATTTCGAACGAAGTGAGAAATCTGTTAGCGAAAAGGGATGTATTCAGATGCTTCACTCCGTTCAGCATGACAGTTGGATAGGTGGCCCAAGGTTTTCGGACAGGCTCCCCCAACAGAAAAAAAGGAATCCGCCTCTCGCTGTCAAACACTTCCAGCGAGCAACGGATTCCTCGTCCTGTTCCTGTACGTTATCGTTACTTCTTCTCCTTCAGCAAATCGCGGATTTCGGTCAGCAACTGGATATCGGCAGGAGGAGCCGGAGGAGTGGCCGGCTTGGCTTCTTCCTCTTTCTTCTTACGGGTAGTCAGTGCGTTAACCCCCTTCACCAGCAAAAATACGGCAAAGGCAATGATCAGGAAGTCGAATACCACCTGCACGAAATTACCATAACCGATGGCTACTTCAGGCGATACGACCGTTTCTCCGTCCATCACAGCATCTTTCAGCACCAGTTTCAAGTCGGAGAAGTTGACACCGCCTACCAACAGCCCGATGGCCGGCATAATCAGGTCGCCTACTACGGAAGACACAATCTTTCCGAAGGCACCGCCAATGATGATACCGACGGCCATATCCACCACGTTTCCTCTCATGGCGAATGTCTTGAACTCTTGAATCATTTTTTTCATAATCAGTGAAGTATTAAAGATTAAACATTATTCTCCCAAATTCGCCGCAAAGATAAGAAAAAAACGCTTATCCCCCACCATCTTCCCTTCAAATCAATCTTCGGGCACGAATTTTTGCCACATGGGAGTTTTTGATTACCTTTACCGCGAAAACAAGAAAATGAACAAAAACAGACATGGAAGCATTCACCCCGATGATTGCGGCAGCCATGCAGCTGCCCGAACACCGCATTGACAATACCCTCAAGCTGCTCCTTTCCGGAGCGACCATCCCTTTCATCAGCCGTTACCGCAAGGAATCGACCGGCGGACTGGACGAAGTGAAGATTGGCGAAATCAACGACCGCTATAACAAGCTGGCCGAACTGGCCAAGCGCAAGGAGACCGTCCGCTCCACCATCGAGGGGCAAGGAAAGATGACCGACGAACTGAGCCGGCGCATCGACCGTTGTTGGGATGCCACCGAACTGGAGGACATCTACCTGCCCTATAAGCCTAAGCGAAAGACACGCGCCGAAGCGGCCCGCCAGAAGGGACTGGAACCCTTGGCGCAGACACTGCTCCTGCAGCGCACCGGATCCCCGCTGGAAAAGCTGGCCCTACCTTATGTTAAAGGAGAGGTGAAAGATGCGGACGAGGCCCTGAAGGGGGCACGCGACATCATTGCCGAACTGGTGAGCGAGAACGAACAGACGCGCCAGACGCTGCGCAGACAATTCGACCGGAAAGGAATGATCCACTCGAAAGTGGCCAAGGGCAAGGAAACGGACGAGGCCGCCGCGAAATACCGCGACTACTTCGACTTCTGCGAACCACTGCGCAGATGTTCGTCCCACCGTCTGCTGGCACTCCGGCGTGGAGAAGCGGAAGGCATCCTGAAGGTGAGCATCACTCCCGACGATGAAGAGATGTGCATGGAGGGCCTGAAGCGCCATTACGTAAAGGGCCGCAGCGAGTGCTCGCAAGAAGTGGCGGCAGCCGTGGAGGATGCCTACAAGCGGCTGCTCCGTCCGTCCATCGAGACCGAGTTTGCCGCCCTCAGCAAGGCGAAGGCCGACGAGGAAGCCATCCGCGTTTTTGCGGCCAACCTGCGCCAGTTGTTGCTGGCCCCGCCCCTGGGGCAGAAACGGGTGTTGGGCATCGACCCGGGATTCCGTACGGGCTGCAAGGTGGTGTGTCTGGATGCGCAAGGGGCCTTGCTCCACAACGAGGCCATCTATCCGCATCCGCCCAAGTCGGAACAGGCGCTGGCCGCCCGCAAGCTGGTGAAGCTGGTGGAACAATACAAGATAGAGGCCATTGCCCTCGGCAACGGAACGGCCAGCCGGGACACCGAACTGTTCGTGACTTCGCAACGCTACGACCGCCCCGTACAGGTGTTCGTGGTCAGCGAAGACGGTGCCTCCATCTATTCGGCCTCGAAGACGGCCCGCGAAGAGTTTCCAGACTACGACGTGACGGTGCGCGGAGCCGTTTCCATCGGCCGGCGGCTGATGGACCCGCTGGCGGAACTGGTGAAGATTGATGCCAAGTCCATCGGCGTGGGCCAATACCAGCACGATGTAGACCAGACCCAGCTGAAAGCCTCGCTCGACCAGACGGTAGAGAGCTGTGTCAACCTGGTAGGGGTCAACGTGAACACCGCCAGCAAGCACCTCCTGACCTACGTGTCGGGACTGGGCCCCACACTGGCACAGAACATCGTTGACTACCGCACCGCCAACGGCCCGTTCCGTTCCCGCCGCGAACTGCTGAAGGTACCGCGTATGGGGGCCAAGGCGTTCGAGCAGTGTGCCGGATTCCTCCGGATTCCCCAGGCAGCGAACCCGCTGGACAATTCGGCGGTACACCCGGAGAGCTACGGCATCGTGGAGCAGATGGCGAAGGACCTGCACTGCACCGTGAACGAACTGATGCAGGACAAGCAGCTGCGCGCGGCTATCCGTCCGGAAAACTATGTGACAGAGACGGTCGGCCTGCCCACCCTGACCGACATCCTCCAGGAACTGGACAAGCCGGGACGCGACCCCCGACAGACCATCCAGGCCATGGAGTTTGACCCCAACGTGCGTACCATCGACGACCTGCGCGAGGGGATGGAGCTGCCGGGCATCGTGACCAACATCACCAACTTCGGCTGTTTCGTCGACTTCGGCATCAAGGAGAAAGGACTGGTACACGTCTCCCAACTGGCGGACCATTTCGTTTCCGACCCGACAACGGTCGTCAGCATCCACCAGCACGTGCGAGTGAGGGTGATGGGCATCGACCGGGAACGGAAACGGATACAGCTGACCATGAAACAGGGTTAATAACAGGAAGCATCATCATCAACCAACAGTCATGAACAAGGAAAATGTATGTGCCTGGTTCGTCTTCAACAGCGGACAGGTACTGATTGAGAAACAGGCCGACGGCTACCACATTCCCGTCGGTCCTGAACCGCCGGTGGAAGTGCCTGTGGGCAGTACTGTCCACCTCATCGGCGAACTGAACGGATGGCCGGCCAAGACCTATGCCATCCACCATCCGGTGGCCGGCGACGAGCACAGTCCCCGCATGATGAAAGACCTGCGGGCTTCATTTGACGTACTGCCATTCGCGGAATACCAACGGGCCGGAAAAGCCTCTCAGATACTCAACTGGGACAGGAACAGCCGCTACTGCCCCATGTGTGGTGTGCCCACCCAGCAGGTGACCCCCATTGCCAAACGCTGTCCGGAGTGCCGCCAGGAATTCTATCCCCGCATCTCGCCGGCCATCATCGTGCTTATCAAGAAAGACGACAGCATTTTGCTGGTACATGCCCGCAACTTCCGAGGCAACTTCAAGGGACTGGTGGCCGGCTTCCTCGAGCCCGGCGAAACACTCGAAGAATGCGTACACCGGGAAGTGATGGAGGAAACGGGACTCACCATCCGCAACCTGCGCTATTTCGGCAGCCAGCCCTGGCCCTATCCCAGCGGCATCATGGTGGGCTATACCGCCGACTATGCCGGCGGCACCATCAAGCTGCAATCGGAAGAACTGAGTGCGGGGGCGTTCTACCACCGCGACAACCTGCCCGAGATTCCGAAGAAGCTCAGCATTGCCCGCCGCCTCATCGATGCCTGGCTGGCCGGGGAAGTGTAGGCGGGACTCACCCGCCGACCTGCTTCACATATTCATAGAGCTGGCGGTAGAACGTGTGGCGGGTCAGGGTGGCCGCATTGCCCAGGATCATCAGTTTCATGCGGGCACGGGTCATGGCCACATTCATGCGCCGCAAGTCGCCCAGAAAGCCGATTTGCCCATCTTCGTTCGCCCGCACCAGACTGATCAGAATGACATCGCGCTCCTGCCCCTGAAAGCCGTCTACCGTATTCACCGTCAGTGCCTGCCAGTAAGGCTTGAAGAAATCGTCGCGCTGCAGCAACTGCCGCAGATACTGCACCTGTGCCTTGTAGGGGGAGATGACCCCGACATCGATCCGCTCTTCCAGGAAACGCTCGCGGCCGATTTTGGTGATGTAGGCTTTCAGCCGGTCGACCGTCAGTTCCGCTTCCGGCTTGTTGATGCGTCCGTAATTCTCGCCGACGAACTCCTCCGGACTGTCCAGCTCGTCGGTCTCTATCCATTCTATCGGGGTATCGAAATCGAGCAATCCGCGGTATTTCACTTCGGGAGCAGCCTGCAGGCGGCCGTCGTAGAACCATTGGGAGGAGAAGTGCATGATCTCCTCGTTCATGCGATACTGCAGCTGTAGCAGCGACACCGCCTCCGGCTTGTCCGCCACCAGTGTCTGCATCAGCGTACGCCCCAGCCCGGCCCGCAATGCCTGCGGCGACTTCACCGTAGGAGGCAACTGCTGGTGGTCGCCTGCCAGCACCACCCGGTCGGCCTTGCGGATGGCAATCCAGCACGCCGCTTCGAGGGCCTGTGCCGCCTCGTCGATGAACAGGGTGCCGAACTTCTGTCCGGCGAGCAGCCGGCTGGCACTGCCCGTCAGGGTACAGGCAATCACCCTCGCTTCGCCGAACAGGGCTGCATGGATACGGATTTCCAGTTCCGTAGCCCGGTCTTTCAAGGAGTTGATTTTCTGCCTCACCGCCTCCCGCTCGGTGCCTTTCCGTGCGTGGGCATACAACTCCCGCACCGCCTTTCGGAGGCTCCACAGCTGCGGATAGTCGGGGTGCGCCTCAAAGCGCCGCTCGTAGGTGAAAGATAGCATCTTGTCGTTGACACGAGTAGGATTCCCAATTCGCAGCACACTCACGCCACGGTCCACCAGCTTTTCGCTGATCCAGTCTACCGCCATGTTGCTCTGCGCACACACCAGCACCTGGTTCTCACGGTGCAACGTTTCATAGATGGCCTCCACCAGCGTAGTGGTCTTTCCCGTCCCGGGAGGGCCATGAACGATGGCCACATCCTTGGCATGCAGCACCCGGTTCACCGCCGCCTCCTGCGACGGATTGAGCCAGGGAAAGCGCATCGGCTGAAACTGGAACCAAGAGAGAGGCTGAGGCCCGTGGAACCGATCGCGCAACTCCGCCAACCGGCTGTTGCGGGCACTCATCACCTGCTGCAGGGCCTCGAACATCAGGCGGTAACTGGTTTCATCGAAATAGAGCTGCACCCCCAACCGCTCGCGTCCCTGCAAGGCCACCAGCGCATCGGGTCCGGGCAACGCCACGACCATGCGGTCTTCCTCGGCATAACTCACCGTAGCGACAAAGTTCAGGTAACTCAGTTTTCCCGACCCGTCTTCCGAAAAGAAACAGACGGGCCGGCCGTACTCGAACAAGTGCTCTATTTCCCGGTCTTCCGTACGCTCTACCTCCACTACCTGCTGGTTGAGCGCATTGTAATAGCTGCGCCCCAAGCGGACGGGATGCCAGCACATGCCCCGTTTCACCTTCCGTCCGATTCCCATCACCTCGGTCTGCCGACGGAACTGTTCTTTCTCGTATTCATACTCCACCTTCAGCCATTCATACTGATGCTGCAAAGTCAGTGTCGCACTTTCAAAATTCGTCATAGACAATACCTCCGCCCGATGATTACTGTTCTTGCTTGGCCAGCATTTCCGCCCGCGACTTGCTCTGCGTCACGATATACACACCAACAAAGATGCAGACGGCAGCTACCGCCTTCACCCAGCCGAACGTAGCCATGCCTACGGCCACCGACACACTGCTGCCCACCACCGGCTGCATGTAATTGTACATGCTCACCACCGTAGGCCGGAGGGCCTTCTGCCCCACCAGCATCAGGATATAGGCCACATAGGTTCCGAAGAAAATGACATAGCCCGCCTCGGCCCATACCCGCAGCGGGAACGCCGTCAGGTCGGTCACAGCGAAGTCGTGATACGAAAAAGGAATGAAGCAGATGGCTGCATAGGTGAACATCCACTTCATCAGCGTGATGACATGGTAACGGGTGATGAGCCGTTTGAAGATGGTCAGGTAGCAGGCAAAGCTGACCTGTGCAGTGACACAGAGCGCATCGCCCCACACACTGCCTTCCTGTCCTCCTGTCCCCGCATTGCTGAGTATCAGCGTCAAGGCCCCCAGCGAGCCCAGCATCACGCCCACCACCTTCTTGGGAGTCACCGGTTCTTTCAGGAACAGGGCGGCCAGCACCATCGTCACGATAGGCATGGTGGTGGTCATGATGGACGCATCGACCGGCGACGTAATGGACAGTCCGAACGTATAACATCCCTGGTTGCAGACAATGCCGAGCATGCCAGCAAAGAACAGCAGGAGCAGGTCATGGGGAGATACCTTCTCCTGCTTGGAGAAAAAGGAAGTGACCCAGAAGCAGACGGCAGCCCCCAGCATCCGCAGATTGGCCATCATCAGTCCGGAAATGCCGGCCTCCATGGCGGCCTTGCCAATGGGAGCCATCAGTCCCCACATGCTGGCCGCCGCCAACAGCGCCATGTGGGCTTTCATCGTACGTATATTCATCATTTTTTCTCTCTCCTATTCCTTCGTGAACTCTCCGGCCAGCGGACGGCTCATCTCGTTGCGGATTTCGCGCGGCGTGAGCTTGTGTCCGATGAGGAACATCAGTTTGGTGAGCACACACTCCACCGTGGCGTCATAGCCGCTGATGACTCCGGCATCCAGCAAGTGAAGCCCCGTCTCGTAGCGCCCCATCTCCACCATGCCGGTCTGGCATTGCGAAATGTTCACGATGACGATGCCGCGTTGCGTAGCCTCTTTCAGCAGACTGATGAACCACGGCTTCTGAGGCGCATTGCCCGACCCGTAGGTCTTCAGGATAACCGCCCGCAATCCCGGCGTTTCGAGCACCGTTCGGATTACGTTCTCCTGTATGCCCGGAAAGAGCGTCAGGATAATCACGTTCGTGTCGTACGCATAGTGCGGATGGAACGGCCGCGACGGGTCGGGACGGCGGATACGGTCGTATTCATACTTGATGTGGATACCGGCAGTAGCCAGCAGCGGATAGTTGTACGACCGGAAGGCATTGAAGTTCTCTGCATTGATTTTGGTGGTCCGATTCCCCCGCATCAGATGGTTCTCGAAGAAGATGCACACTTCGGGCACAATGGCCGTTCCGTCGGGATGCTTGGCGGCCGCCATCTCGATGGCGGTAATCAGGTTTTCCTTCCCGTCGGTCCGCAGTACCCCAATCGGCAGCTGACTGCCCGTCAGGATGACCGGCTTGGACAGGTTTTCGAGCATAAAGCTCAATGCCGAAGCCGTATAAGCCATCGTGTCCGTGCCGTGCAGAATCACAAATCCGTCGAAATTATCGTAGTTGTAATGGATGATCTTCACCAGCTTGGCCCACAGCGACGGCTCCATGTCCGACGAATCGATTGGCGGTGTAAACTGGTAGGAAGAGATGAGGTAGTTGAACCGTTTCAGTTCCGGCACATTCTCCTGCAACTGGTCGAAATTGAAAGCTTCCAGCGCACCGGTTTCCGGGTTTTCAATCATTCCGATAGTACCGCCTGTATAAATCAGCAGGACGGAGGGATAATCTGACTTTATCATGCGTATTCCTTGTTTTTGCAAATCCGCCACAAAGTTAACGATTTTCGGCTGAAACCCACGTCCGTCGCCGCAATTATTTACGTTCATCCGTCGTGGGGGAGCCTGTCCGAAAACCTTGGGCCACCTATCCAACTGTCATGCTGAACGGAGTGAAGCATCTGAATACATCCACTTGGTGCTAACAGATTTCTCACTTCGTTCGAAATGACAAGGGAGAGAAGAGACTTCTCACTTCTCCGAAATGACAGGGAAAAAGGAGAGCGGAAAACAATCCTCGGACAGTCTGGAGGAGGGATGCGCCTATAGATTTGTACCTCTGTAACCCAATCGTAACATCTGTTTCATCGCTTCGAAATATTTTCGCCGCATTTTTGCACACAAATTGAAAATAACATAGCTTTGTAGCAACAAAAAAAAGGAGACTGAATGATGAATGACTACCCTATCCTCGTAGTGGACGATGAAGAAGACCTCTGCGAAATTCTGAAATACAACCTCGAAATGGAGGGTTACACCGTAGATACGGCCAACTCGGCAGAAGAAGCCCTGAAGCTGAACCTGACCCACTACCGGCTGTTGCTGCTCGACGTGATGATGGGAGAAATATCGGGCTTCAAAATGGCCAGCCTGCTGAAGAAGAATCCCGATACGGCACAGATCCCCATTATCTTCATCACCGCCAAAGACACGGAAAACGACACGCTGACGGGATTCAATCTCGGAGCCGACGACTATATCTCGAAACCCTTCTCGCTGAAAGAAGTCAGTGCACGGGTACGGGCGGTGCTGCGACGCACATCTACCGTACAGTCGCTCACCGAAGATGTGCTACAATACAGAGGGCTGACCCTGAACCTGCCCCAGAAGAAAGTGACCATCGACGGAGAGGAAACGTCCCTCACAAAGAAGGAGTTCGAAATCCTGGCCCTGCTGTTGCAGCATCCCGGACGGGTGTTTTCGCGCGAGGACATCCTGAACCGGGTGTGGAACGATGAAGTGTATGTGCTTGACCGCACCATCGACGTCAATATCACCCGCCTGCGCAAGAAAATGGGCACCTACGGCAAACAGATTGTCACCCGCCTGGGCTACGGCTATTGTTTTGAAGGAGAATAAGCAACAAACAACATGGAAAGACTGTCCATCAGGATGCTGCCGTTCGGGAAACGGCTCTTCCTCTCTGTCATCGTCCTCTTTATCGCATTCTCTACCTGCTTCGTTCTGTTCCAGTACCAGCGGGAGAAGGTGTACAAAAGCGACGTATTGAACATCCAGCTGCAGAACTACAATGCGCAGCTGTATGACTTCGTGACTTCGCACGGTGTCTCGGCCGAATCTTTGCGGCAATACGTACATGCCCATGTCATCCCCGACCTGCGCGTAACCCTTATCACGCCCGAAGGGAAAGTGGTATTCGACAATACCGAACCCGACCTCAGCCGGTTCGGCAACCACGCATCGCGCAAGGAAGTACAGGATGCCCTGATTTACGGCAGCGGCTATGCCATCAGCCGCCACTCGGAAAGCAAGAATGGACAGGAATATTTCTACTCGGCGCGGTACTACCCCCAGCAGCGCATCATCATCCGCTCGGCTCTTCCCTACAGCCTCAACCTGAACGAACACCTGAAGGCCGACTCCACCTACCTTTGGTTCACGGCGGCCATCAGCCTGGTGCTGGCCATCTTCTTCTACCAGTTTACGCAGAAACTGGGCAAGAGCATCACCAAGCTCCGGGAATTTGCCCAGAAAGCCGACCGCAACGCCCCCATCGACATGGAGCAGACGTTTCCGAACAATGAACTGGGGGAAATCTCGCAACATATTGTCAAGATCTACCAACGGCTCCACCGGGCCAAAGAGGCCCTCTCCATCGAACGCGAGAAACTCATTGCCCACCTGCAGACCTCGCACGAAGGGCTGGGCGTCTTCACGCGCGAACGAAAGGAAATACTGGTCAACAACCTCTTCACGCAATATGCCAACATCATCTCCGACCGTCACCTGAGCTCCACAGAAGAGGTGTTCGACATTCCGGAGCTGGCAGACATCACGGATTTCCTCAACCGCAATGCAGACCATTATCTGAAAGAGGAAAAGCGCCTCGGACTTCACATTGCGAAGAATGCCCGGATCTTTGCCGTAGAGTGCATCCTGTTTCTGGACTTTTCGTTCGAAATCTCCATCAACGACATTACGCAAGAGGAGGAACAGGCACGGCTGAAACGCCAGCTGACGCAGAACATTGCCCACGAACTGAAGACCCCCGTGAGCAGCATCCAAGGATACCTGGAGACCATCCTCAACAATCCGAACATGCCTGCCGCCACCCAGCGGACATTTCTGCAGCGGAGCTTTGCCCAAAGCAACCGCCTGACCTTCTTGCTGCGCGACATCTCGATGCTGACCCGGCTGGACGAGGCCCCCGACCTGATGGAACGGGAACCGGTGGATGTGAGCAACGTCGTAGCGAATATCCTGAACGAGGTGCAACTGAGCCTGGAAGAAAAGCATATCCAGGTAATCAACCTGTTGCCCAAACAGTTGATGCTCAAAGGAAACAATTCGCTGATTTACTCCATTTTCCGTAACCTGACAGACAATGCCATTGCCTATGCAGGGAGCGACATCCAGATTATCATCAACTGTTTTCGTCAAGACGAGCATTATTACTACTTCAGCTTTGCCGACACCGGTGTAGGAGTAGCCGAAGAACACCTGACCCGCCTGTTCGAACGGTTCTATCGGGTAGACAAGGGACGCTCGCGGAAGTTGGGAGGTACGGGACTGGGACTGGCCATCGTGAAGAATGCCGTCCTCTTCCATGGAGGCACCATCTTCGCCAAAAACTACCCGAAAGGCGGACTGGAGTTCGTCTTTACGTTGGAGATTGTATGAGCAGCGTCTATCTCGCCAGACTGTCCGAGAATTGTCTCCCGCTTTCCTTTTCCCCTGTCATTTCGAACGGAGTGAGAAATCTCTTCTTTCCCTGTCATTTCGAACGGAGTGAGAAATCTGTTAGCGCAAGTGGATGTATTCAGATGCTTCACTACGTTCAGCATGACAGTTGGATAGGCGCCCCAAGGTTTTCGGACAAGCTCCCGCCGACCGCTTCCCGTATTCTGTTGACCACCGACAAATCCCGAGACGAGAATTTACGAGCAAACAACAAGTCGGATTGCAACAATTCGGCCAGGTCCTTTTCCTCCCACGTATAGGGATTCCCTCTGTCCCAATCAATCTTTCTCATCGATCCTCTCTGCATATCATCCATGTCATAAATCCGGCAGCGGAACGGAGAATTCCAGATGACTGTATGAAGGAAAAGCTCATCGGGACACAAGGTATAGCGGAACCGGCGAACCATGTCCGCATCACACTGCCTCACCAGATATTCACAGAATTCTTGTGTGATGCTGACCCAATTACTGCCCTTCTTGCAGTCGAACCTTACCGGGCGTCGCACCCACAGGATTTTCTGACAGCCCATAAACACATTGCGGAAGAGGGACAGCACCCCATGCCCCCATCCATCCTTCTGTTTCTTCTGGTCGTTCAAGATATAGAAATAAGCCATTTTCTTCCGTATGTCCGCCTCATGCACGGCTCCGTGAAAGAACCCTACAAATTCCTTTCCCCTATGCTGCTCGAAAAAAGCATGAATATAGTCCTGGCTCTTGATGGGGAGATCCACCCCCGACAGCAAATGATAATACCTATAAGGACCATGCAGAAGAGCCTCTCTGAACAAGCGGAACTCTACCTCTACCTGACTGAAATTTCCCCAGCGGACTTTCATCGGATGGGGCAGGACATATAACCCGGCAGACTTCATGCTATAGTGTTCCACCTGTTTCCTCAACTCACCTGCTCGCTTATCAACATGTAAATAGACATCATTCCTTGCATCATCCAACATCGTCAATAAGGTTTCCAGCACCCGCCATTCATGATGGGCAATGATCAAATAAGCATGTTTCATCATCTCAAATAGTACACATTATTTCCGTTTTAGGTACAAATGTACGTAGAATTTGCGTAATAATGGCAGGATGAGGGTAAAATTTGATAATAGACTTTCTTAGCTCCGACAGGACGAGAAACACCGCTTCGGCAGGCTGCGGAGCGATGCCAAAGATACTGGCGCAGATAATGCTAAAAAAGAACAGACTCTAACACATCACCCATATGCAGATGTCTATTGACGAAAATTGCGCAACTGATTTTTCTCCCCAGGCCGTCCGAAAATTATTTGCTGCCTTCCTTTTCCACTTGTCATTTCGAACGGAGTGAGAAATCTGAATACATACACTAACCCATTACAGATGCTTCACTACGTTCAGCATGACAATAAAAAAACTTTGTGACCTTTGTGTTTGAACTAAAACTTTGTGACCTTTGCGTCTTGGTTTTGTTGCTACTGAAAGACTCTGCCCAACATAATAATGTCATATTGCAAAATCATGAACAAGCTTCGTGGGGCGCAGCAGGTCGGTAGTGTACACAGACCAGGGTAATGTCGTCACTCTGTTCGGCACCTTCGGCATGTTGATGTACGTAGTCCAGAATTTCCAACACCTTTTCCCGGGGTGTCTTTTCGGGCTTCGGTTCTGAGAAAATGCTCAGCAAACGTTCGTCGGAGAAAAGTTCCTGAGCCCTGCTCTCCGCTTCGGTCACGCCGTCGGAATAGGCAAACAGTTGGGTATCTGGTTCCAACTGCAGTTCCTGCTTCTTGTAGTCAAAGCCTGCGAACAATCCCAGCGGGAGGTTGGGAAGGGTGCGCAAGAACGTACCGGCTCCCCGATGATGCAGCACGGGGGCATTGTGTCCGGCATTACAGTATTCCATTTTGCCGGTCTTCAGGTCGATGATGCCCAGGAAAAGGGTGACGAACATACTGGCTTCGTTGCTCTCGGCAATGGAGTCGTTCAGCGAACGGACAATCGCATCAGGACTTTCCAGATGGGTGGCAATGTTGCGGAAGAGGCTACGGGTCACTGCCATCAGCAGCGAGGCAGGCACGCCCTTACCCGATACGTCGCCCACCGTGAAGTAGAGTTTCTCATTATCGATAAAGAAATCATACAGGTCGCCGCCTACTTCCTTGGCCGGGAGCAGGCAGGCATACAGGTCAACATCCTCCCGGTCGGGGAAAGGCGGGAAGATTTTCGGAATCATGCCCATCTGGATATCCCGGGCAATTCGCAGCTCGCTTTCGATGCGTTCCTTACTGGCGGTGGTCTCTTTCAGCTCTTCCGTATAGGTGACCAGCGACTGTTGCATGAAGTCGATGGAATCGCGCAGCATCTTCATTTCGTCCTTGCTCCGAATATCAGGCAGAGTGGTCTGGAAGTTGCCCGCCGCAATCTTCTGCGCCGTGGCGGCAAACTCCATCAACGGGGAGGTCTGCCTGCGCACTATGCGGTAACAGCAGGTAAGCATGACAATGATTCCCACAATAAAGATGATGACGACCTTGACTTTCATCTCCTCCAATCCGGCAAAGATTTCGTCTTGCGGACAAATGATGCCTACCGACCAGCCGGTACGCTCAATCGGTGCATAAAAGGTATAGCTCAACGTGTCATCGTTCTGCAACAGGGCCATGCCCTTCTCCTGGTTAATCATGGCGCGGCCGATATCGGCCACCGTCTGGTCTTCCATATCGAGGGTGGCCGAAAAGACCGTCTCATTCAAGATGCGTTCGGGAAGATAGTGCACCAGGTAGGATCCGCCCCTCCCCACCATGATGTTGTATGACCTGGGATAGGCCTTGATGCTGTTGACAAGGCGGGTAAACCACTCCAACGAGATATCTGCTGTGAAAATGGCATACATCTTCCCGGCTTTG
The DNA here is from genome assembly GCA_022767125.1 of Phocaeicola plebeius. Lineage (GTDB taxonomy): Bacteria > Bacteroidota > Bacteroidia > Bacteroidales > Bacteroidaceae > Phocaeicola > Phocaeicola plebeius_C. Next base: position 17,993 of record JALEPZ010000074.1, on the reverse strand, counting down.
TCGTACAACGGCTTGGAATAAGTACACATAATGATGTCGCCGCCGCCATCGTCAAAATACGGCTCGCTCCAATAGGCCCGATTCAGGAGTTTCGGAATCTGGTACCAGTCGCAATAATGGTACTCATAGTCCTCCGTTCCCAACTGGAAGGACTGGATGGAATCCCCTTCGTAGCAGGAGTAGGGGGCAAACCGGACGCCTTTCTCGGGGAAGAAACACGGTTCGAAGGCAATGGCAGAGCCCACGATATAGGGATTGTTTTCGAGCATACGGGCCGTCAGGCAGTAGAGGGAATCGGGCGTGGCGAGGGTCTCCTCCACATTCCAGGCCATATTGTTCACGGCCACCTCTACCGTCTCCAATACCTGCTCGATCCGTAGGATGGTCGTTTCCAAAGCAGATTCGGCATGGCTGACCGCTTCGTTCCTCACCTGGGTACGGGCTGACTGGTAATAGGCAATAAAAGCGATGATGAACACGGCCGATGTCATCGTAATCAGCCAGCAACTCAGACGGGCGGGAAACGAATGAGAGAATTGGGGCACCGATAGCATTTTCATTTTTCTTCTCCTTTCCAAAATTGGTGATAATCGACCGGTGTCTGAATCAGCCCTTCCTTGACAAGAATGTCATTGGCCAATTCCAACTGTTCCGGCTTCAGCCGGAAACTGGCCTTTCCCTGGAACGTGATTTCTGTCTTCAACTGACGGGTGCTGACGGGGTCCACTTTTCTGTCGCCGGCCAGCTTGAGGACTTCCTGCAGCATCCATCGCTGGTGATGGACATTGACGGGCACTTTGGCCTGCTTCATCACTTTCAGGACAATCTTCAGGGCTTCCTCCGGATGCTCCATCGTCCATTCCCATCCTCTGCGGGAGGCACGTGCAAAGGCCCTTACCTGTTCCGGATGGGCCTTATAAAAGTTTTGCAAAACATACAGTCCGTCTTCCGGTATGTCCAGACCGTAATCGGCCACGGCAAACACTTGCCGGGGCTGGATGCCGGAAGCCATAATGAGCCAATATTCGTTGTAGCGCATGGCAAGAGTGGCATCGACAGCTCCCGATACCAGGAGGTTAATGCCTTGTAAATACTGAATCCACTCGATGTCCAACCCCATTTGTCTGTCCAATATCAAGGCGGGTTCGCCGAACCCCACCTTCCAGATGCCTACCCGCTTGCGGCGCAGGTCGTCCAACGTACAGATGCTATCGTTGCGCGGTACGATGAGCAGGCTGTTATGCTGCGAGGTCTGCAGAATATTGACCAACGGAAAGCCGCGGTCGATTGCTTCCATGGCCTGAAGCAGCTGCAGGGTCACAATGTGACTGTTGCCGTCGACCATGCGGTTGAAGGCAGAATAGGAGGCCGACGGATGGCTGAATTCCACCTCCAGTCCCTCCTCAGTATAGAATCCCTTTTCCTGCGCTACATAGTAGCCGGCAAACTGGGCCTGGGGCAACCATTGAGGCGTAAAGACAATACGCTGGGCAACCAGCAAGCCATGGGCCAGTATCCCCCAAAGAATCAATAGATACAGCTTCATACAAAACAGATTGGTTTTCGCGCTCCGAAAGTAATGAATTATTGTCAAAATCACAAATATTTCCCCGTATTATCATCGGGCAATCGCCAGGGTCGTGGTACAGACGAAATGAGGATGAAGAAGATAGGACACCGTGAACTGCTGCTGGGAAAGAGTACGGTATTCCTGGGCCTGGAAGCTTCCTTCTGTAGCAAGGGCAAACGGAAAAATGCGAAGATGCTCCCGGAAATCCACGTTGCTGCATCCCAGCACCTTGAAAATCGTCTCCTTGGCCGACCAATGGAGCAACAGCGCGTACAGCTGGTCGGAGGGAGACAGGCAGGAAAAGCCGGGTAATTCGTCGGAACGTACAAAGTGGGTTGCCACGCCGCGTACCCGCTCGTGGACCTGCTCGATGTCAATCCCTACCTCGGCCGCAGGATGGAGGGCAACAGCCACATACCCCTTGGTATGCGAAATGCTGATGCGCCAACTGCCATCGCAGAGATAGGGCTTTCCCGAATCCAGATGGCCTATCTGTTTCTCCTCGCCCAGCAGGGCCCGCAAGAGGACACGCACCGCCAGGTACTCCGTCTGTCGGCAAGCGGCCCGCAGGTGCGACAGTTCCTCGTCGTAGGGCAAGGAAGCGATCAGGCACCTCCGCAACTGCAGGTTGCTTTCGGTGACCTGCCAGATACCGAACGTGGCGGCATCTTCTTTCCAAAGTCTGAACAGTGGCATTGGGCGATGAGGGAAAGGGCTATTCGGCAGCAGCCGGATTCGTGTCTACAGGATCGACGGTCACCTTGACCTTCAGTATACGGCGTACATCCATGGCCAGTACCTCAAACCGATAGTGTCCAAAGGACAGCTCCTCGTGAAGCGAAGGGAATTCGCCCTTGAGTTCCAGCAACAGTCCGGCCAAGGTATCGGCATCGCCGGCGGCATCGGAAAATTCTTCCGGGTCGATCTTCAAGACCTTGTAGAAGTCGGACAAAAGAATCTTGGCCTCGAACACGTAGACATTGTCGGCCGTCTGGGTATACATGTGCTCCTCATCGTCGTATTCGTCGTTGATTTCGCCCACAATCTCCTCGATAATGTCTTCCATGGTGACAATTCCCGATGTACCGCCAAACTCATCTACCACGATGGCAATGTGTATCTTGTTGACCTGAAAGTCGCGCAAGAGGTCGTCGATCATCTTGGTTTCGGGCACGAAGTAGGCAGGACGGATCAGGTTCTGCCACTTGAAATCATCGCCCTGTCCGAGGTACGGAAGCAGGTCTTTGATATAGAGAATCCCCTTGATGTTGTCGCACGACTCTTCGTAAACGGGGATGCGGGAATAGGCATTCTCGACAATACACTTCAGGACGTCGGGGAACGGAGTGTCGATGGACAGGTCGACCATATCGAGGCGGGAAGTCATCACCTCCTTGGCGGTTTCTTCGCCGAAACGGATGATACCTTCGAGCATCTGGCTCTCTTCGGAAATCTCGTTCTTGTCTGTCAGCTCAAGAGCCTGCGATAATTCGTCGACCGACAGGTTGGGGGCCTTCTGCTTTTGGGCCAGCTTGTTGATGAACAACGTGGAACGTACCAAGCAGTTGGATAATGGGCGGAACACGACCTTGAGCATAGCGATGACCGGAGCCGCCCGACGGACAAACGGAAGGGTGTGCTGTGCGGAATAGATTTTGGGCATAATCTCCCCGAAGAGGAGCAGCAGGAAAGTCAGTACGACCGTGACCACCAGGAACTCAAGCACCTTGGAACTGCCGAAGTCGACGACATTGGCAAAGTAGTAGTTGAGCAACATGATGATGGTGACATTCACAAAATTATTGGAGATGAGAATGGTGGCCAACAAATGTTCGGAATCGTCGAGCAATTCCCTAATCCGTCGGTCAGCCGGATGGCTCTCTTCGTCAATCTCGCTCAAATCGGCCGGAGACAATGAGAAGAAAGCAATCTCGGAAGCGGAAACAAAGCCGGAACAATACAACAAGACAATGGCCAGCAGAAGGGCCACCATCGCTCCCGTAGAGGGAGACATGACGGTTACTCCGTCAAACAAATCTGCCAAGCGGCATAAATACGCGTCAGGGTCCAAACAAACAATGATTTAGTTAAACATAATAATTACTTCAGCTCGGGCGAACCCATGCTTTCGCAAAGGTCGGGCCGACACATTCAAAACGGATGGTCATTCGTCGGTTGGGGCGGGATGGACGACTGGACATTGCCCTGCTGCACAGGCCGGGGAGTGAGCATTTCCATGTTGTCGCCGAAGATTTCCACCACGTAGCGCTTCACCCCGTTCTGGTCATCATACGAACGGCTACGGATCTTCCCCTCGATGTACAGCTTGTCGCCCTTGCGGACATACTTCTCGGCCACTTCGGCCAGTCGGCGCCACAGCACGATGTTGTGCCATTCCGTGCGATCGGGCACCTGAGTGCCGTTAGCCAACGTGTAACCGCGCTCAGTAGTGGCCAGCGTGAAAGTGGCCACGGCCACTCCTTGGTCCAAGTACCTCACTTCGGGGTCTTTCCCCACATTCCCTATCAACTGGACTTTATTCAATGACATAGCTTGATACGTTTTACTGATTCGGCTCCAAAAGTAAGGAAAAAAAATGAGAAACCAAACGAGGGACCGCAAAATTCTGCAATTCGGACACCAAAACACGCCGGAAACGGTGGTTGAACAACGCTTCATCTGCCAAGACCACCTCGTGGCAATCGGCGATGAGGACACGGTGAGAAAGGACATGCCGGACTCCCTTTTCCACCAAGGCAACGGTTGTCGGCTCCAAGTCGCCGAAGAAGGCCTTCCACTCGGAAGAGGCCAGCAGTTCCTCCTCGGCCATCGGACGGTCGGTCTCGAACAAAGGAAGTTCGTAGAGGTGCTGCCAGATATCCCCTTTCCCTCGCTTATTAATATAGGTATAGGCTCCTGAGCGGACAAAGATGTAGTGGAAATAGCGTTCCGTCACCTTCGTCTTCTTCGATTTCCGCGGCCACTCGTTGACCTTTCCCTCCCGCAGTGCCCTGCACGTGTCGTTCAAGGGACAGAACAGGCAGTTGGGCGAAGAGGGAGTGCACTGCAACGCACCGAAATCCATGATGGCCTGGTTGTAGAGCGCCGCATCGGCATTCCCCATCAGTTCGCGGGCCAAGGCAGCAAAGAGCTTCTTGCCGGCAGTGGTGTCGATAGGCTCGTCGATGCCCATCCACCGCGAGATGACCCGGTAGACATTGCCATCGACCACGGCGCAGGGCAGTCCGTAGGCAAAGGCACAGATGGCCGCTGCCGTATAGTCTCCTACCCCCTGCAGGTGGCGCACCTCTTCATAGGTAGCCGGAAACCGCCCCATGGCGGCCACTGACTTGGCAGCCGCATGAAGATGGCGGGCCCGGGAATAATAGCCCAGCCCCTGCCAGTATTTCATCACCTCGTCCTCGTCGGCATCGGCCAGCGACCGCACGTCAGGGAAACGGCGGACAAAGCGTTCGTAGTACTCGTAGCCTTGGGCTACACGGGTCTGCTGGAGAATGATTTCCGAGACCCAGATCCGATAGGGGTCCTGCGTGTCCCGCCAGGGGAGGCTGCGTCCGTTCTCGCGGTACCAGCCGAGCAGTTTTTCTGCAAACTCTTGCATGTCAAATCCTTCTTTCCTTAAAATTTCCGGCAAAAATAGGTATTTACACCGCAAGAACCACACTTTTTTCAGAAAATTATTGGAGATAAATTTCTCCATGAACGAGAAAACCTATATATTTGCAGTCCAAAAAATTAAGATAACGTAAAACAACAATTATTATTGAGATGACTAAAGCAGATATCGTAAATGAAATCGCCAAAAGTACTGGCATTGACAAGGCCACGGTATTAACGACACTGGAAGCCTTCATGGATACCGTAAAAGGCTCCTTGTCCAACGATGAAAACGTTTATCTCCGTGGTTTCGGTAGCTTCATCGTGAAGAAAAGAGCACAGAAGACTGCACGGAACATTTCGAAGAATACGACCATCATTATTCCGGAGCACAACATCCCGGCTTTCAAACCAGCAAAGACGTTTACTCTTTCAGTAAAGAAATAATTCAACATTAGTATTAACCCTTATAAATTTTTAGAAGCTATGCCAAGCGGAAAGAAAAGAAAAAGACATAAAATGTCTACTCACAAGCGTAAAAAAAGACTGAGAAAGAACAGACATAAAAGCAAATAAGTAACTGTCTTGCACTGATATTGCCAAGTCAAGCAGTTATCCTATTTGTCTGTCTGTCCGACTTCATAAAGAACAAACCCGAAGCCGCCTTCAACAAAGCCTCTTTCAGGTTTGTTCTTTGTGTATTGTTCAACCAAAAAAAGAGAAAGAACCAAGTGACAAGCGAATTAGTTGTAGATGTACAGGCCAAAGAAATCGCCATTGCCTTGTTGGAAGACAAGAACCTGGTGGAGTTTCAGCGCGAAGAGCGAAACCTTTCGTTCTCCGTGGGCAACATGTACTTGGGCAAGGTGCGCAAGCTGATGCCCGGATTGAATGCCTGCTTCGTGGATGTAGGCTACGGCAAAGACGCTTTCCTTCATTACTTGGACCTCGGACCTCAATTCCATTCTTATCAGAAGTATCTGAAGCAAGTTCTGAGCGACCGGAAAAAGCTCTACCCCATCACCAAGGCGAGCATGCTGCCCGACCTCGAAAAAGACGGAACCATTTCGAACACGTTGCAACAGGGGCAGGAAGTCATCGTGCAGATCGTTAAGGAACCCATATCCACCAAAGGGCCGCGTCTGACCTGTGAACTCTCCTTCGCCGGACGCTATCTGGTCCTCATTCCTTTCAACGACAAGGTGTCTGTGTCGCAGAAAATCAAGTCGGCCGAAGAACGGGCCCGTCTCAAACAGCTCTTGCAGAGCATCAAGCCGAAAAACTTCGGAGTCATCGTACGCACGGTGGCCGAGGGAAAGCGAGTGGCCGAACTGGACGCCGAACTGAAAGTGCTGCTGAAGCATTGGGAAGAAACCATTACTAAAGTACAGAAGGCAACCAAGTTGCCCGCATTGGTATACGAAGAGACCAGCCGCACGGTAGCCATGCTGCGCGACCTGTTCAACCCTTCGTATGAAAACATTTACGTGAACGACGAGACCGTCTTTCATGAGGTAAAAGATTACGTAGCGCTCATCGCCCCTGAACGGGCGGACATCGTGAAGCTCTACAAAGGTCAGCTTCCCATCTTCGACAATTTCGCCATCACCAAACAAATGAAGTCGTCGTTCGGCAAGACCATTTCCTACAAAGGCGGTGCGTACCTCATCATCGAGCACACCGAGGCCTTGCACGTGGTGGACGTGAACAGCGGAAACCGCTCACGGTCGACCAACGGACAGGAGGCGAACGCACTCGACGTGAACCTGGGTGCCGCCGACGAACTGGCCCGGCAGCTGCGGCTGCGCGATATGGGAGGCATCATCGTGGTGGACTTCATCGACATGAACCTGGCGGAAAGCCGCCAGAAACTGTACGAACGGATGTGCCAGAACATGCAGAAAGACAGGGCCAAGCACAACATTTTGCCATTGAGCAAATTCGGCCTGATGCAGATTACCCGACAACGGGTACGCCCTGCCATGGAAGTGAATATCGACGAGAATTGTCCCGTCTGCTTCGGAAAGGGGAAAATCAAACCCTCTATCCTGTTCACGGATACGCTGGAAAGCAAAATAGACTATCTGGTCAGCAAGCTGAAGGTAAAGCGGTTCACCCTCCATATCCACCCCTACGTGGCTGCCTATGTCAACCAGGGACTGATGTCCCTGAAACGGAAATGGCAGATGAAGTATGGATTCGGAATCAAGGTCATCCCCAACCAGAGCCTGGCACTCCTGCAGTACAAGTTCTATGATGTACACGGGGAGGAACTGGACATGAAGGAAGAAATCGAAATCAAATAGTGAAAGATTTCGTACTAAACATACAAAAGCACAGCATTATTGTCGAATTTTGGCAATTAAATGCTGTGTTTTTGTTTTTCTACTAACAAAATACTATCTTTGAGCCCAAATCAATCAAAAAACGAAAAGGAAATGACAAGAAATGCTTTATTGCTGACAGGATTGTTGGTCTGCCAACTCCTCGCAGCGCAAAATCCCGTACAGTACGATCCGGACTGCTGCACCAGCATCATGGTGGGCAAAGCCGCCAGTACCGACGGGTCGGTGATGACGAGCCATACCTGCGACAGCTGGTACCGCACATGGGTTAACGTACAACCGGCTGCCGACTACCCGAACGACACGGTGATGAGCATCTATAAAGGACGGATGCACACCGAATCGTGGACCGACCAGACCAATGCCGTGGAAAGCGGCAAGATTCCACAGGCAAAACATACCTATTCGTTCCTCGACACGGCTTATCCCTGCCTCAACGAGAAACAGCTGGCCATGGGGGAGACTACCATCAGCGGACGCAAGGAACTGCGGAACAAGCAGGGGATGTTCCTCATCGAGGAGCTTCAGCGCGTGGCCCTGCAGCGGTGCACCACTGCCCGGCAGGCCATCCGCCTCATGGGTGACCTTATCAAGGAATACGGCTACGGCGATTCGGGCGAATGCCTGACCATTGCCGACACGAAGGAAGTGTGGCACTTTGAGGTCTTCGGCGAAGGTCCCGACCGGCTGGGAGGCGTATGGGCAGCCGTCCGCATTCCCGACGACGAAGTGGGGGTATCGGCCAACATTCCACGCATCGGCATACTGGACCTGAAGGATCCCGACCACTACATGGCCTCAGACAATGTGTTCGAAGCGGCCAAACGACTCAAGCTGTGGGACGGAAAGGAGCCCTTCAAATTCTGGAAAGTATATGGCGGACCGAACCGTTCGGGACAGTATCGCTCCTACAGTGTCCGTGAATTCTTCATCCTCAGCACGCTGGCTCCTTCGCTCCACCTGAACATGGACGGGGAAGAACTGCCCTTCAGCGTGAAGCCGGAAAAGAAGCTGAGCGTAGAGGATGTGCTGGCCTATTTCCGCCAGTACTATGAAGGGACCGACTTCGACATCACCCGCCGCCTGAAAGTGGCCGTCAAGGACAAGAACGGACAGACCGACACCATTGTCAGTCCGGTGGCGAATCCCTGGATGCGTACCGACGAAATCCAGTTGCTGAACAGCCTCCATGAAGGGGCTGCCCCGCAGGTTCGCAACATCGCCGTACCCCAATGTGCGTATGCCACCGTCATCCAGCTCCGCAGCTGGCTGCCCGATGCTGTAGGGGGCGTGTGCTGGTTCTCGATGGACAATCCCGGACAAAGTCCCCGCGTCCCGATCTTCTGCGGAACGACGGACCTGCCGGATATGTATAAGATCTGCGGCAACCACCGGTACCGCCAGGATGCGGCGCTTTGGCACTACCGCACTGCCAACAAACTCGCTGCCGTGCGCTGGGGAACAGCCCGCAAGGAACTGGAACAGAACCTGCAGCACTTTATCCGTAAGGGCGTGACGGAACTGCCGATGGTGGAGGCACGCTATCAGGAACTGGCAGAAAAGGAAGGGGAAGCCGCTGCCAAGGCCTACCTGACTGACTATACGGCCGACTTCATCGGTGCCACCCTCCTGCGCTGGGACCAGATGGCCGCCCGGTTGTGGAATACCTATCGGTTCGGTTTCTGACCCACGGACGAACAAACAACAATCACTCGATAAAAAACAAACAAGAAGATGAAAGCATTTACACTGGCTGCCGTATGTATGGCATCGGCCACACTCGCAGCACAATCTACCGAAGGATACCAATTTACCACCGTTGTGAACCAGCAGGTGACTCCTGTGAAGAACCAGGCCGCCACCGGCACCTGCTGGTGCTTCGCCACCACTTCGTTCATCGAAGCAGAACTGTTGCGCCAAGGAAAAGGGGAATACGACTTGTCGGAGATGTTCATCGTCCGGCAGAAATACATGAACCAGCTCGACGACAACTATCTGCGCCGGGGAAAAGGCAACATCGGACAGGGAAGCATTTCTCCGAGCTGGATAACCGCCTTCAACCAGGTAGGCATTGTTCCCGAAGAAGTCTACAGCGGCATCAACTACGATTCGCCCACTCACAACCATAAGGAACTGACCGTTTATATGGCGGCCATTGCCAATGAAGCCATCAAACTGAAGCAGCGCAGTCCTGAATATACGGAACTGATGAACAGCCTGTTCGACATCTACCTGGGAAAGGTACCTGAAAAGTTCATGTACAAAGGAAAGGAATATACCCCGAAGACCTTTGCCGCCAGCCTGGGCATTCGCACGGAAGACTACGTGATGCTGACCAGCTTTACCCACAAGCCCTACTACCAGCCGTTCGAGGTGGAAGTGCGCGACAACTGGGAGCATGCGCAAATGTATAACCTGCCGCTAGACGAACTGATGGCCGCCACCGACAATGCCTTGCAGACGGGCTTCACGGTATGCTGGGACGGCGACGTGAGCGAAAAGGGATTCTCATTCAAGAACGGTGTAGCCATCAATCCGGAAGTGGAAAAGACCGAAGACCTGAAGGATACAGACTATGCCCGTTGGAACAAGATGGATGCCAAGGAACGTCTGGAAATGGCCTACCAGTTCGAAGGCCCCTGTCCCGAAGTGAAGGTCACTCCGGAAATCCGCCAGAAAGGCTATGAAGCGTTCGTGACCACCGACGATCACCTGATGCACCTCACCGGCATTGCCAAGGACCAGAACGGTACGAAATACTACATTACCAAGAATTCATGGGGTACATCGCGCAACGACTTCGGCGGTTACCTGAACATGTCGGAAAGCTACGTTCGTGCCAAGACCATCTACGTCATGATACACAAGGATGCCCTGACAAAAGACATGAAACAGAAACTGGGTATCCGATAAGCACCAGCGGAGATACCAAAACACATTTTCAACAGCCAATTGTCATGCTGAATACAAGAGAAGCATCTGAATACATCCACGTGATGTTTACAGATGCTTCTCTTATACGTAGCATGACCATCAAAATGACAGGCTACTTGTCTTTGCGGCCTCCACCACGCTGCTGGTTCAGCTGCTGGTACTTCTTGTACTGCTCTTCGCTGAGGATTGCCTTTACTTTCTTGTCCACTTCCTCACGCTTCTTCTGCATCTCTTCTCTCGAGGGGCGCTCTCCGTTGCCGGCAGTCGGCTGCATCGACTCCATGACGGCGCGGAACTCCTTGGCCTTGGCATCATCCAATGCCAATTCTTTCACCATGCGCTCGATACGCTGGGAATTGTCCGGACGACCGCCCTGCTGCCCATTGTTACGCTGAGCCATCGCTGCTGTGGCCCCCATCATGCAGAGGGCCATTGCCAAAATTACTGTTTTTTTCTTCATTGTTGTTCTGATATATTAATAGTTTAATTAATGTGGTTTTGTCTGTTAGACAGACGAAATTCTGAATAGTTTAATTCCTATACCAGGATAAACCGGCACTATGTTATACAATAGGGGAACAATAAAGAAAAAACAACATCAAGGGAGGATATGCACCATGCCATCGTATGCCAGGCAGACATGCGGGGGCAGCGTATTGTCCACTTCCCGATGCAGTCCCATCTGATGGCTCATGTGAACCAGACACGTCTCGCGGGCATGGATGCGCTCAGCCTGCAGCAAAGCTTCCGAAAGCGACTGGTGCGTCCGATGTGGCTCTGGACGCAACGCATTCATCACCAGCAAATCGAGCCCTTCCAACAAAGGATACACCTCATCTGGAAGAGTCGTCATATCCGTTATCCACGCCATGCGGCCGATGCGATATCCCACAATGGGCAACCGGCCGTGCATCACCCGAAAGGGAAGTACATCCACTCCCTGTCCTTCCGGGCTTTCTACCCGAAAAGGACTGCCGGGCACCACAGACAACAAGGGGATATGAGGAACTCCGGGATACAGATGCGGCGTGAAGCAATAAGGCATCCGCTGCTTCAAGCGGTCGAGGGTATACTGTTCGCCATAGACCGGAATATCTCCAAAAGCACAAAAGGGACGCAAATCGTCCAGTCCGCCCACGTGGTCATAATGCTCGTGCGTAATCAATACGGCATCAATCGGGGCAAAACGTTCCATCCGCAGACCCTGTTCCCGGAAATCAGGACCGCAATCGATAAGAATACGCACCCCTTCTTCCGTCTCTACCAGTCCCGAACAGCGCAACCGCTTGTCATGCGGATCGGTACTGGTACAGACCGGACAGGTACATCCCACTTGGGGAACTCCCGTCGAAGTGCCGCTACCTAAAATGGTTACTTTCATGGTTCTCTTCACTTTTTCACTGCACAAAGATAAGCATCTGCCCCCAAACCGACAAACAACCTCTACATTTTTTCGACAGTACGCCCACCACTGTAGTCATGACACCACGCGAGTGCAGTTGTCAGAACACCAACGATGCCGAATTGTCTTTTCCATTCACCGCTGCGTCATTGATGACACAGCTCCACGTGGGTTTCATCAATTTCTACAAAACCAACATTGGGCAGTCTCGTCATTTTTTTTGAACGAAAGAAACGGAAGCAGGAGCTGCCATCGTCAAATGTAATTCACTTCGGGACACAGTTCGATTCCGAAACGCTCGCGGACACTGGCCTGGATGGCAGCAGCCAGCCGAAGTATGTCCGTCCCTGTCGCACCTCCGAGATTCACCAGCACCAACGCCTGGCGAGGATGGACTCCGGCACGTCCCAAAGCACGGCCTTTCCAGCCGCAACGGTCAATCAGCCAACCGGCAGGAAGCTTCACCTTTCCTGAGGTTGCGGGATAATGCGGCAGATCCGGATAAGACCGTTTCAGCTCCTGAAAAAGGGCATCCGGCACCAGCGGATTCATGAAGAAACTTCCGGCGTTACCCGTTACGGCAGGATCGGGCAACTTCTCCTGACGAATGCGGACAATGACCTCGCGCAACCGCTGCAAGGTGAGTTCTCCACCTTCTTTCTCCAGTTCCGACCGGATATTCCCATAGTCGAGACGGAAACAGGGCTGCTTGCCCAGGCGGTATGTGACGTGAGTCACTATGTATTGTCCCTTCAGTTCCTCCTTGAAGACGCTGCGGCGGTAGGCATATCCACATTCATCCGCCTGAAAAAGGCGTGTCTCCCCCGTCTGACAAGCAACCGTCTCCACCTGCACGATCAGGTTTTTCGCCTCCACACCATACGCACCGATGTTCTGCACCGCCGACGCTCCCACTTCACCGGGAATAAGCGACAGGTTTTCCGCCCCATACCAGCCACAACGGACGGTATGGGCCACAAAGTCGTCCCACACCTCTCCGGCACCGACCCTCACCCATATTTCCTTGTCGGTTTCGGCAATCACCTCGATTCCCCGAAGAGCCGAATGGAGGATAATGCCCGGAAAATCGCCGGTAAACAGCAAATTACTGCCCGCACCGATGTGCAGCAGACGTCCCGTCTTTGCCTCCGGTGACAAGAGGAAACAGCGCAGTTCCTCCACCGATTCGTATTCGACGAACCGATCGGCGCAGACATCCATTCCGAACGTATTGTGCGCCAACAGAGAGTAGTGGTTATAATCTTTCATATCAGTCGCTTAAATCTTCAAACTTGACAAGCCGCCATTCCCCCCTCCGTCGCTCAAAGTAGAGCGCATTGTTGAATCCGTTTCCGAATCCCTTGAACTCCACGATCTTATGGTTCGACGAAAGGGCGTCGGGCTGTCCATAATGGACATTGCTGAGCCACCCCTTCACCAAAGGAGGCCGGAAAGCGGCCCATTGTCCGGCATCGAGTGTGGTCTCAATAATCTGGAACTCATCTTCGGGATCGGCAGTGACAAACGCCAACGGGTGGTGCATCCGCTGCTGCTGGAAGAGCGAATCGGACGAAAACTCCAGATAAAAAGAGAAGAAATCCTCACCGTCATCCTCGGAAAGCGGCAGGTTCTCCATATTGATGGCCTCCAGGAACCACGAGTTGTTGATACGCTCGAAGTAATACCGCTTGATTTTCCGGTCGGCCAAATACATCCAGTCTATCTGCACACTGTGAACGCTGGTGTCCTTCTCCATTTCCATGTCCTCCTCGTTGTCGAACAATGCAGTATACGCCGGATAGTGGCTGAAAAGCGGGTCGAAGGTCCAGTCTTCCTTCGTGGTACGAATCACCTGATCCCCCTTGTAATAGGAAATAGGAAACACAATCCGGGAACGTTGGAACGACTCGTCGGATGCAAAATTATAGAAGAAATCGGGGAAGCTCTCATCGGCCGTCACAGGCACGGGTTCTTCCTTCACCAATTCCTGCACCGCAGGCAGCGTGTCAACTGCTACGGGCTGCTGCACAGAATCCATCTGTTTCGTCAATGCCTCAAAGGGGTCCATTCTTTTCTTTCCCCCTCCACAGGATGCCATCAGTCCCAGCAGACAACATCCCCATAAAACTCTTTTCATTTGCTTTCTTCCGAAATAACGGGTGCAAAAGTACGCCTTTTTTTCGTCAATTCATCAAATAACAGGCAGAATTCTTTTTTGTGGAGCAAAAAAGGGGATTTATTCCGTGAAAATCCTTACCTTTGCGCCTACTTAAACTACAAACTAAAGAGGATATGTTAGCAAAAATCGAGCAGTTACTCCAAGAAATAGACGGCTTGACCGCCCACAGCGCAGAGGAATTGGAAGCCCTGCGCATCAAGTACCTGAGTAAGAAAGGCGCCATCAACGACCTGATGACGGACTTCCGCAATGTACCCGCCGACCAGAAGAAGGCCGTGGGGATGAAACTGAACGAACTGAAGAACAAGGCGCAGGAACGCATTGCCACCCTGAAGGAGGCATTCGAGAACCAGGATAACGGAGCAGCCGAACTGGACCTGACCCGTACGGCTTATCCCATCGAACTGGGTACCCGCCATCCGTTGAGCATCGTCCGCAACGAAATCATCAACATCTTCAGCCGTCTGGGCTTTACCATCGCCGACGGACCGGAGGTGGAAGACGACTGGCACGTGTTCTCGTCGATGAACTTCCCCGAAGACCATCCCGCCCGCGACATGCAGGACACCTTTTTCATCGAAAGCCATCCCGACATCCTGCTGCGTACACACACGTCGTCCGTACAGAGCCGGGTGATGGAAGTGTCGCAACCGCCCATCCGCGTCATCTGCCCGGGCCGCGTTTACCGCAACGAAGCCATCAGCTACCGCGCGCACTGCTTCTTCCACCAGGTAGAAGGACTGTATGTTGACAAAAACGTTTCGTTCACCGACCTGAAACAGGTGTTGCTGCAGTTTGCCCAGGAAATGTTCGGTCCGGAAACAAAAATCCGCCTGCGTCCGTCGTACTTTCCGTTCACAGAGCCCAGCGCGGAAATGGACATCAGCTGCGACATCTGCGGCGGTGAAGGCTGTCCCTTCTGCAAATACACCGGCTGGGTGGAAATTCTGGGTTGCGGCATGGTTGACCCTGCCGTGCTCGAGGCCAACGGCATCGACAGCAAGATCTATACCGGCTATGCTTTCGGTATGGGTGTAGAGCGCATCACGAACCTGAAATACAAAGTAAAGGATCTGCGAATGTTTTCCGAAAACGACACTCGTTTCCTGAAAGAATTCGAATCGGCCAACTGACACACCCCCAGGCTGTCCGGGAATTGTTTTTCGCTTTCCTTTTTCCCTGTCATTTGGAACAAAGTGAGAAATCTCTTCCTTTTACCTGTCATTTCGAACGAAGCGAGAAATCTGCTAGCACAAAGTGGATGTATTCAAATGCTTCACTACGTTCAGCATGACAGTTGGATAGGTGGTCCAAGTTTCTCGGACAGGCTCCCCCGATTAACCCCGACACGAAGGAGCACCGGCTCGACAAGAGCACCGCGGCTCTTCGTGTCGTTTCACATTTCCTCGCTTGGAGGAACTTTCTCTTCTTGTCCCATGGAAAAAGAACGTCTTGTCACCCGCAGCTATTGCTGCATTCTGGCAGCCAATTTCCTGCTCTACTTTGGTTTCTGGCTGCTGATTCCGATTCTCCCCTTCTATCTGGCTGATACGTTCCATGCCACCCAGTCTGCTATCGGAATTGTCTTGTCTTGCTATACGGTGTCCGCCTTGTGCATCCGCCCTTTTTCGGGCTATCTGCTCGACACCTTCTCCCGCAAGCCGCTGTATCTGTTCGCCTATTTCATCTTCATGTCGATGTTTGCCGGCTACCGGATGGCCGGATGGCTGAGCCTGTTCATCGTGGTGAGGATTGTCCACGGCATATCGTTCGGAATGGTGACGGTAGGCGGCAATACCATTGTCATCGACATCATGCCCTCCTCCCGAAGAGGAGAAGGATTGGGATTCTACGGACTCACCAATAACCTGGCGATGTCGGTGGGACCGATGTTCGGACTGTTTCTCCACAACGCAGGTACTTCCTACGACACCTTGTTTGCCTATGGATTCGGTTCGTGCCTGTTGGGACTGACGGCCGCTTCGCTGGTGAAGACCCCCTACAAACCGCCAGTAAAGCGCGAACCCGTCTCACTCGACCGCTTTATCCTACTGAAAGGGCTGCCGGCCGGTGCCAGCCTGCTGCTGCTTTCCATCCCCTACGGCATGACGACCAACTATGTGGCCATGTATGCCCGGCAAATTGGCATCACTGCCGAAACCGGTTTCTTCTTCACCTGCATGGCGGTAGGCATGGCCGTGAGCCGTCTGTTCAGCGGACGACTGGTAGACAAAGGAAAGATAACGGAAGTCATTCAGGCAGGCTTCTACCTGGTTTGTCTGAGCTTTTTCCTCCTGGCGGGCTGCGGATGGCTTATGGCCTGGAATACGATGGTCACTACCGCATTGTTCTTCGGCATTGCCCTGTGCCTGGGCGTAGGATTCGGCATCATGTTTCCGGCCTATAACACCCTGTTCGTCAATCTGGCCCCGAACAACCAGCGCGGGACAGCCACCAGCACCTACCTCACTTCGTGGGATGTAGGCATCGGCATCGGGATGGTCACGGGAGGATGCATTGCCGAACTGACCTCTTTCAAGATTGCCTATCTCTTTGGTGCCGCACTGACCGTCGGCTCCTTCTTCTACTTCCGATTGAAGGTCACTCCCCACTTCCACCATCACCGGTTGCGTTAACCCGGAAGAAAAAAACGGCTAATCTTTATAGGTAAAGATAAAAATGTGGGAGAACTGATGGCCTACATGGGTCAGCTGGACAGACAGGATGAACGAACGCAACAGATTGACCCGTTCCAGCAAGAACGACGGAAGATAGCCCTTGAAGCGATGAGGGTCCTGAGCCACCTTTTCCAAATCGGCCACCATAATGAAGGAGGCATCGCGCGACAGATTGGACACGCACTCGTCAAAAAGCGTATGCTGCGGACGGAAAATAGCCTCAGAGATGCAGGCATCCACCTGCTGCTCTCCCGATACAATCAGTACACTGTCTTCCTGGACGAACGGTATTTCCCCTAAGCGAAGAGCCATCTGACTGCAGCACGAATCGGGTACCAGCATAGAACCACTCATATAGAGCACCTCACTGTTCATGTGAATATCGAACTCGCACCAGGTGTGGTGATGTCCCTCTTCCAGCAGCGGCAGCGAAGAAGTCTGTCCGAAAAGCGTCAGGTAATTGGCCGACTTGTCCGGCACTAGCTTTCCCTCCAGCAACGGAAGGTCCGCCAAGGAAGTTCTGTCCTTATAGGCATCAATGACACGCTCCACCAGCCGCTTCTGATAGCTCAGCACCAGAAAGCCATTGCCACTATACGCTGCCACGTATTTTCCGTCGCTGACAGGATAGACCTCAATGGTTTTTCCCCGATAGGTTTCTTTTTTGGGACTTTCCACCGATTGTTCCATGCCTGCCGCCAGCTGCTGGAGCAATGATTTTCCATTGCCAGACATCCGAAAATAGACCACTACATTGTTCGGCTCCAAGGGCTCATGGAAACTCACCATCATCTGATTCATGCAGTTACTCAATCCATGCGCCCCTCCATCCTCGTTGATTCGGTCGAAATAGCGGGAGACGGCTGTCAGCAATCCCGTCTTCCCCAACGCACCCACGTGATGAGCATACCCTATCTGGGACAGTTCATTGATGACATACGCGAAGTTATCGGTTTCGAGCAACCCTACGCAATCGTCGGGGACAAATTCCAGCAAGTCCACATCGTTCCCTTCCCTTGCCATACTGAGCTGCAGGAAACCATAGCCTCCTACCCCCAGACAGAACAAGAGAATGGATACAATCACTCCCAATTTTGCCACTGTGCGTAGTTTCATGATATAATAAATTTTTGCAAATATAAGCATAGTAGCACATATATGCAAAAATATGAGAATATTTCCGACAAAAAAAGTCAAGCCTGAGAAGCAGACTTGACAATACTTGGTTGAGAGGGGTGACTAGTGGGACTCGAACCCACGACATTCA
>JALEPZ010000059.1 GCA_022767125.1 Phocaeicola plebeius | reverse complement strand
TGACTATGGCACGAAGGTTCCACCTCTTCCCATTCCGAACAGAGAAGTTAAGCTTCGTCACGCCGATGGTACTGCGCAAGTGGGAGAGTAGGTAGTCGCCGTCTTGGTCCCGGAAGCCGAAAGGTTCCCGGGACTTTCTTTTTTAAGGCGGAATCTCTTCCTTTCCATTATCATCCTGTACAAGCGTCAGGATGACAATAGAAAGGAGAAATGAGTGGATTACCGAATGTCCATCAGAGGACGATTATGGAAAAAATAAATCGCTGATTTGTTATGCGGTGTATTAGCTGATTCTTAATCCGTCCAACAGTTGAATGTAGGTGGCGATGGCATCTTCAATTTCGCTGACAAGGATGTATTCATCCGCAGTATGTGAGCGGGATGACTTCCCGGGACCAATTTTGACAGACGGGAATTTCATGAGTGCCTGATCAGACAAGGTCGGGGAGCCAAAGGGGACTTTACCAAGTGAAATGGCCCGTTGGACGAACGGGTGATGAATGTCAATGCGCGAAGAATTCAGTCGGAATGAGCGGGCCTTAGCCTCACTACTGATTTGTTGGGAAATAGCTTGGAAAAGTTCCTCGTTGGAATAGAACTCATTGCTGCGGATGTCTACGACAAATGTACAGAGATCAGGAATCACGTTGTGTTGCGTACCGGCGTTGATCTGCGTGACGCTCATCTTGACCGGTCCCAACAATGACGATTCTTCCGGAAAGCGGTAAGTACGGAACCATTCGATGTCTTTCATTACCTTGTAAATGGCATTATCACCTTCATTGCGTGCGGCATGCCCCGCCTTTCCGTGGGCCGTTACATCCAGTACCATCAATCCTTTCTCAGCAATGGCCGGTTGCATCTCAGTTGGTTCCCCTACGATTCCCAACGCAATGGGAGGCAGTTGTGGCAGTACACTTTCAATTCCGTTCTTTCCCGACACCTCTTCCTCGCACGAGGCAAGAAAAATCAGGTTGTAGTTCTGTTCGGTGCTGCTCAGGTATCGGTAAGCCTGGAACAAGGATACCACACTGGCACCTGCATCGTTGCTACCCAGTCCGTAAAGTTTTCCGTTTTCACTTTTAGGAGTAAAGGGGTGCTTGCGCCAACCGTTGACAGGTTTTACTGTATCGATGTGCGAATTGAGCAGCAGGGTAGGCTTTCGGGTATCGAACATCGGACTGATGCACCAGATGTTGTTTCCCGACCGTCCTGTCATAATCCCCGTTTCCTCGATATAGTTCTGCAAGAAGTCAGCTGCCTGTTCTTCTTCCCGGCTGATGGACGGAATACGAATGAGCGTTTGAAGTAATGTGAGCGCTTCAGATGTGTAATAACCTATATCTATCATAATTTAAAGCATTTTGTCGGGGCAAAGATAGTTCATTTGTCCTGTTTTCTTCCTGTTTCGCCAATTTTTTTTGTAGAAACGCACTTTTTTTGTTTTAGGCTTCAAGAGATTAAACGGTAAAGGTGTATCTTTGCAGTGAACTTACAATAAAGTAGAAATAAGATGGACAAATCTTTGTTGCCTCGTCTGATTCAACGTCAGGCAGAGAAATATGGCGATAAGACCGCCTTGACCTACCGCGATTACACCTCGGGGGCATGGATTCCCGTATCATGGAACCAGTTTGCGAGCTATGTGCGCCAGGTAGCCAATGCCTTGATTGCATTGGGGGTTGCTGAACAGGAGAATCTGGGAGTCTTCTCTCAGAACAAGCCGGAATGCCTGTATGTTGATTTCGGGGCATTCTCAGACCGGGCTGTGACTGTACCTCTGTATGCGACCAGTTCGGAAACTCAGGTACATTATATCTTGCAGGACGCAGAAATCCATTATCTGTTTGTGGGGGAACAATACCAATATGATGTGGCTTGCCATGTAATGAACCTGTGCAAGACGCTGAAACGTATCATTGTCTTCGACAAGAAGGTGCAGTTGGTACCGGGAGACAACCACTCGATGTATTTTGATGATTTCCTGGCTTTGGGTGCCGACGAAAATCACCAGGCAGAAGTGGAGCGCCGTTCAGACTGCACTTGCGATGATGACCTCGCCAATATCCTCTATACTTCCGGCACGACAGGTGAGCCGAAAGGAGTGATGCTGACGCACCGGTGCTACCGGGCTGCTATTGATGGCCATGATCGCCGTTTGGACCGTCTGGGCCCTGAAGACGTGGTTATCAACTTTCTGCCTTTTACTCACATCTTCGAGCGGGGATGGACCTATCTGTGCATTCACCGCGGATGTCAGCTGGCAGTCAACCTGTATCCGCAGGATATCCAGAAGACCATCAAGGAAGTGCGCCCAACCGCCATGTGCAGTGTGCCCCGTTTCTGGGAAAAGGTCTATGATGGGGTACAGGAAAAAATCAGTCAGGCCACGGGGCTGAAGAAGACGTTGATGCAGGATGCTCTCGAAGTGGGCAGGCTGCATAATATCGAGTATCTGATGAAAGGCAAGACACCTCCTGCCTGGCTGCATCTGAAGTATAAGTTCTATGAACGGACCATCTACAGTCTGCTCAAGAAGGCCATCGGTATAGAGAACGGTAACTTTTTCCCCACGGCAGGAGCTGCCATCCCTGTGGCCGTCGAGGAGTTCGTGCATTCCGTGGGCATCAATATGATTGCCGGTTATGGTATGACCGAAACTACCGCTACCGTATCGTGCGAGTGGTTTGGCACGCATCGGATTGGGTCCGTAGGCCTTCCGTTGCCGGGTGTGCAGGTACGTATCGGTGAGAACAATGAAATCCAGCTGAAAGGGGGAACCATCACTCCGGGCTATTACAAGAAGGAAGCCGTTACGGCGCAGTCGTATACCGAGGATGGCTGGTTCAAGACCGGAGATGCCGGTTATTTAGACAAAGACGGTTACCTCTTCTTGACGGAACGCATCAAAGACCTGTTTAAGACATCGAACGGCAAGTACATAGCACCTCAGGCCATCGAAACCAAACTGGTTGTCGACCGTTACATCGACCAGATATCCATCATTGCAGACCAGCGTAAGTTTGTATCTGCCTTGATTGTTCCCGACTACAAGCAGGTAGAGGCGTATGCGCAGAAACAGGGTGTTCCCTATACCGATATGCACGACCTGTTGGCCCATCCGGTCATCGTGGAGCTGTTCCGTAACCGGATAGATACCCTCCAGCAGGAATTTGCCCATTATGAACAGGTGAAACGCTTCACACTGTTGCCAGAACCATTCAGCATGGAAAAGGGAGAATTGACCAATACATTGAAAATAAAACGTTCCGTTCTGGCCAAGAATTATGCTGCTGAGATTGCCAAAATGTATGAAGAATAAGCAGCATGTGTGAGTAAACCATCTAATGAAGTATATATACAAAAAACAAGAATTAGTGTTGATATGATTACGATAGAACAACTGAAAGATGTAAAAGGACGTACCGAGGCTTTGTACCGCTATCTGGACATTGAGAACAAGAAAGTGCAGGTAGAGGAGGAACAGCTGCGCACGCAAGCTCCCGGATTCTGGGATGATGCCAAGAAGGCGGAGGCGCAGATGAAGAAGGTCAAGGCTCTACAGGCATGGATAGAGGGATACACGGAGGTAAAGACCTTGACGGACGAGCTCGAACTGGCGTTCGACTTCTGCAAGGACGAGCTCGTGACTGAGGAGGAAGTGGATGAAGCGTATGCGAAGGCCCTGAAGGCTGTTGAAGAACTGGAACTGAAGAACATGCTGCGTTCGGAAGCAGACCAGATGGACTGTGTCCTGAAAATCAATTCCGGCGCCGGTGGAACGGAAAGCCAGGACTGGGCGTCGATGTTGATGCGCATGTATATGCGCTGGGCAGAAAGCAACGGTTACAAGCTGACGGTGTCGAACTTGCAAGAGGGGGATGAAGCCGGCATCAAGACGGTAACCATGAATATCGAAGGAGCCTATGCTTACGGCTATCTGAAAGGCGAGAACGGTGTGCACCGGCTGGTGCGTGTGTCGCCCTACAATGCACAGGGAAAGCGTATGACTTCTTTTGCTTCTGTTTTTGTTACCCCTTTGGTCGACGACTCGATTGAAGTGGTGGTAGAACCTGCCCGTTTGTCATGGGACACGTTCCGAAGCGGAGGTGCCGGCGGACAGAACGTAAATAAGGTGGAATCGGGTGTCCGCCTGCGCTACCAGTACAAGGATCCCTATACCGGGGAGGAAGAAGAAATCCTGATTGAGAATACCGAAACACGCGACCAGCCCAAGAACAAGGAAAACGCCATGCGGCAGCTGCGCTCTATCCTTTATGACAAGGAGCTGCAACATCGTATGGAGGAACAGGCCAAAGTGGAGGCTGGCAAGAAGAAAATAGAATGGGGCTCGCAGATCCGCAGTTATGTATTCGATGACCGCCGCGTGAAGGACCACCGCACCAACTACCAGACTTCTGATGTGAATGGAGTGATGGACGGCAAGATTGACGGTTTCATCAAAGCCTACCTGATGGAGTTCTCGGACAGTGAAGTTTAATCATTCAATAATAGACAGCTATGGGAAAGAAGAAGAAAACAGCAGGCATCAGCCAGCGCGAAGAGCAGAAAGCGAAACGGGTGATCCGGAATCTGTGTATCGGATTGCTGGTACTGGCATTGCTTTTCATTGCCTTATACTCATTGGCAGTGTGACGGACGGCGATGGCACAGGAAATCGAACGGAAGTTTTTGGTGAAGGATGATTCGTATCGTCAGTCGGCTTTCTCCAGCAGCCGAATCCGGCAGGGATATATTTGCAGTGCCCGTGGCAGGACAGTTCGTGTACGGATTCGTGACGGGAAAGGATATCTGACCATCAAAGGCCCTTCTAACGCTACCGGAACCAGTCGTTATGAGTGGGAGAAGGAACTGCCGTTGGCAGAGGCCGAAGAACTGATGTCACTTTGTGAGCCGGGACGTATCGACAAGACCCGTTATCTGGTTCATTGCAGTTTCCATGTTTGGGAAGTCGATGAGTTTTATGGCGAGAATCAGGGATTGGTGGTCGCTGAAGTGGAACTGGCAGAGGAAGGAGAAGCCCTGTCATTGCCTTCCTTCATCGGTGAGGAAGTGACAGGTCAGGTGAAGTACTATAATTCCTTTCTGATGAAGGAACCCTATTGTACCTGGAAATAAGGCCTCCATATCTCCTGTCAATTATCAAAAAAAGGGGTAAAAACTATCATTTGATGGTTTTTACTCCTTTTCTTATCTATTTTTGTGAAGAGGGATAACGGGAAAATCGGTAAACTTGCAGCGTGACAAGACTTAGAATACCAACTAATCATTTTAACCGTTATGACCACATCCAGTTTTACTCAGAATCTTTTGAATGTACAAGCGGAACTCCGCAACTTTGCCTTCAAGTTGACAGCCGATTATGAAGATGCCAACGACTTGGTGCAAGAAACCACGTTGAAAGCCCTCGATAACGAGGACAAGTACACGGACGAGACCAACTTCCGCGGATGGATGTATACCATCATGCGTAACCTCTTTATCAATAATTATCGGAAAACGGTGCGCGACCAGACCTATGTAGACCGCACGGACAACCAGTTCTATCTGAACAGCGGGGTGGATGTGGAAGGAGATTCGACAGAAGGCGCCTATGATGCCAAGGAAATGCGACGCATTGTCAATTCCCTGCCGAAGGAATACCGGTTGCCTTTTTCCATGTTCGTGGCCGGATTCAAGTACCGCGAGATAGCCGAGCGTCTCGGGCTTCCGCTGGGGACGGTGAAGAGCCGTATCTTCTTTAGCCGTCAGAAACTGCAGGAAGCGCTGAAAGACTTTCGCTGACAAGTGGAACAGATGAATGCCATCCACAAACTATTTCTGCCAAAATAATACGCAAACAGCTTAGTTCCTGATATTTTTTTTGTAATTTTGCCGGGAAAATAAAATTCATGAAATAATTCTGTTTATATATGCAACAAAATCATCGTGTAAACTTTGGCAGTAAATTAGGAGCCATATTGGCGGCTGCCGGTTCGGCAGTGGGATTGGGGAATGTATGGCGTTTCCCGTATGAAGCAGGTAACCATGGAGGAGCCGCATTTATTTGTATCTATTTGGCGTGTGTGTTTGCGTTCGGATTGCCGATTATGATATCGGAGTTTATTATTGGTCGACGGTCGAAGGCCAGTACAGGAGAAGCATACAATGTGCTGGCCCCACAAACCCATTGGAAATGGGTGGGCTACATGGGAGTGCTGACCGGTTTCCTGATTCTGGGCTATTATGCGGTGGTGGCGGGCTGGACGCTCGAATATATTCTCCAGGCTGCCATCGGGGGATTTTCAGGGAAGGATGCAAAGGGATTTATCCGAATGTTCACTGACTTTTCGCAGCATCCTGTACGTCCCTTGATTTGGTTGTATGTATTTGTCTTGTTCACTCATTTTGTCATTGTCAAAGGGGTGAAGAACGGCATCGAACGTTCTTCAAAGGTATTGATGCCCTTGTTGTTTATCCTGGTGATTCTGCTGGCGGCCTGTTCGATTACCCTGCCCGGGGCCGAACGGGGAGTGGAGTTTCTGCTTAAGCCGGACTTTTCCAAAGTGGACGGGGATGTTTTCTTGGGTGCCATGGGACAGGCTTTCTTTTCCATGAGTTTGGGAATGGGCTGTCTGTCTACATATGCCTCCTATTTCAGCCGGGAAACCCGTTTGGGAGCTACGGCAATCAGTGTAGGACTGATTGATACGTTTGTAGCCATTCTGGCGGGACTGATTATTTTCCCGGCAGCCTTTGCCGTTGGCATCCAGCCCGATGCAGGGCCCTCGCTGATTTTCATCACGTTGCCCAATGTCTTCCAGCAGGCCTTCAGTGGATTCCCTGTGTTGGCCTATGTCTGTGCGGTGGCTTTCTATGTGTTGTTGGCCATGGCCGCCCTGACATCGACGATTTCATTGCACGAAGTGCCAACCGCTTTCCTGCATGAAAAGTTCGGCTTTACACGAGGGAAATCGGCTCGTATCGTCACTGGTGGCATTTTAGTGGTCGGAACGGCTTCTTCATTAGCGCTCGGCGACTGGAGTGATGTGACATTGTTTGGAAAGAATATTTTTGATGCCCTCGATTACTTCACGGCGAAAATCATGCTCCCGGTGGGAGGTATGATGGCGGCCGTCTTTGTAGGATGGGTACTCGACCGGCAGGTGGTACGCGATGAGGTGACGAACGGTGGTGTCTTGAAGGCACCTTACTATGGTGTATTCCTTTTCGTTTTGCGTTATCTGACGCCGATAGGCATTCTCGCGATTTTCCTTAATGAGTTGGGATGCTTCTGAGGCATGTTGTGGAAGGACTTCTTCTATTATTCTCGTTCAGAACGGAGGGCCATCCTTTTCCTCCTTCTGTTGCTGGCTGCGCTGACCGGCAGTTACTGGGCATTGGACGGAAACGGGCCGTCTGTACCCGTCTGGGAGAGGGAAGAGTCGGCCGAAATCGACTCTTTCCTGGCTCACTTGCAACAGATGGATACGGTAAGGTCGCCTCGATACGTACAGAGAAGTCGTTCGACAACTGATGTCCCCCAGCCGCCAAGAAGGGGCGATGTGCGAAAGAAGGCGGGAGTTGCATGGGGGAAGAAGAAGGATGCTGCTGTTTCTCCGGATTCGGTATCTCCGGTGCGTACTGATTTCTATCCGCGGCAGGTGAAGTATGCGGCAGGGACTGTCATCGACTTGAATCGCTGTGATACGAACGAACTGAAGAAAATACCGGGCATCGGCAGTTACCGTGCCTCGGTGATTGTCGCATACCGCCAGCGGTTAGGAGGATTTGCGAATGTAAGGCAGCTCCAGGAGACCGGAAAGATTGATACGGCTTTCAACCGCTGGTTCAGCGTAGACTCCGCTGTCGTGCTGCGGAAACTGTCTGTCAATTCAGACGGATTGGAGCGTTTGCGCCGTCATCCTTATATGAATTTCTCCAAAGCCAAAGCTCTGATAGACTATCGTCGTAGGGTAGGAAAAATCAAACATCTTTCCCAGCTCTCCCTATTGAAGGAGTTTTCTGAGAAAGATGTTGAGAAATTGTCACCTTATCTGTCGTTCGACTGAAGGTAAAGTTACTTTGTATAGCCGGCAGCTTGGGCAATCCGTTCCGGAATTTCCGTATTGTCCATCCGGCCTTGGAACATTTCGGCGTTTGCACCGACGGCAAAGACAGGTACATAACCGGCTGAGTGTCCGCCGCTGGTCCAGCCTACCAACGCAATTTCGTTGATAATGCGTTTGGCCACTCCGGCAATCGGCTCGTCCTGAGCATATTCGCTCTTTTCCATTTTCACTTCCTGTCCTTCAAAACTCTTGTGGAAGGTTTCTTTCAGGAGGGTCTCCTGTGCTTCGCTCAGTTTCACCTGATCCCAGAAGCCGAAGTTGTCTTTCAGTGCCTGCTGCAAGGCTTCCCAAGGAACTTGGTTGTTGTATTGTACCCGCAGTCCGTTGACAATCTTGGTGAAGCCGCTTTCGCTGACTTTCTGGTTCCTCAGTACCTGCAGGTTCAGCGCATAAGGGCCGGTACCCAAGGCAATGCCGCCGGTTTCATGGTCGGCAGTGACCACAATCAAGGTTTCATCGGGATGTTGCGAATAGAATTCGTAGGCCACTTTGATGGCATCGTCCATGTCCATGACTTCATGGAACACAGTGGCGGCATCGTTGCTGTGGCAAGCCCAGTCAATCTTTCCGCCTTCCACCATCAGGAAAAATCCCTTGTCGTTGTTCTTGCTCAGGAAATTGATGGCCGAACGGGTCACTTCTGTCAGCGTCATGTCACCTTTCTTGCGGTCGATGGCATAGGGAAGGGCTGAGCGGTCGATGGCAGAAGCCTTTTCAGTCTGCAGCAGAATCATCTTGTCTGCCTTCTTGCTTTTCTTCAGATAGTCTTTATACCCTCGGGCAATGGTGTAACCGTGCTTTTCCGCCATGTCATATAGGCTTTCCGACTTTCCGTCATTGTCGGGTTTCAGGAAGTCCGATCCGGCATAGAAATCGAAGCCGGCAGCGTAGAGTTCAGTACCGATTTCATAATAGTTCCCGCGTCCCCCATTGTGTGCATAAAACGCAGCCGGAGTCGCATGGTCTACACTGACACTGGTAGTCACACCTACCTTGTAACCGCTGTTCTTGGCCCATACGGCCACACTGTTGACCGCGGTCTGCTGGTCTTTCAGCATACCGATTGTGCCGTTCTTGGTCTTGTTACCCGTGGACAAGGCGGTACCTGCAGCTGCCGAGTCTGTTACTCCGTTCGTGGCCGAGAAAGTAGTGGCTACGGTTGAATAGGGAAACTGCGTAAAGCAGATAGGGACAATCCCAAGTTTGCCTTCCAGTTCTCCCCGATAGAGTTCTGTACCTTGCACTTGATTGACCCCCATACCGTCACCGATAAAGTAAAATACGTATTTAGGCTGCTGTGCATAGCCTGTCACAATCGCCACAAGGACGAAAAATACCCATAAAGATAACTTTTTCATATATGTGATGTTAGTTGTTTGTTCAGCGACAAAGATACAACAAAAATAAACTGGAAATGAGCGGTAACGGGGATTTTTTTTTAGGGGATGACACTTGATTTATACCCTTGCTTCCGTTGCCGCCGGTACGGATGGCTCCACCTTATCAGACTCTTTTCCGGCTATGTGTGTAGCGTTATTTCTTGTTGGGTAGACGGGAAGAATGATAATGCTGGTTAATATTTGCTTTGTTTTGCTAATAGATGATAATTGTGAAAATCCAAATAGCCGTTTTCTTGTCAGATAACAGAATAATTCAGACCTTCGCTTCCATAAAAACAAGAAGTAAATGATTCTACAGTTTGTATTCGTTTTGGTGGCCATTCTGGTAGGCGCACGTCTGGGAGGTATCGGCCTGGGAGTGATGGGAGGTGTGGGGTTAGCTATCCTGACCTTTGTGTTCGGTCTGCAGCCTACTGCGCCTCCTATTGATGTGATGCTGATGATAGCCGCTGTCATCTCCGCCGCCTCATGTATGCAGTCGGCCGGCGGACTCGACTATATGGTGAAGTTGGCGGAGCGGCTGTTGCGGAAGAACCCGTCGCACGTCACCCTCCTTAGTCCGATAGTCACCTATCTGTTTACGTTCGTGGCAGGAACGGGGCATGTGGCCTACTCCGTACTGCCCGTCATTGCCGAAGTGGCCACCGAAACCAAGATTCGTCCCGAGCGTCCGTTGGGGATTGCGGTCATCGCTTCGCAGCAGGCCATTACGGCCAGTCCCATTTCTGCAGCGACGGTAGCCTTGCTGGGACTGCTGGCCGGATTTGACATTACCTTGCTCGATATCCTCAAGATTACCGTTCCTGCTACCCTGCTCGGCGTATTGGCTGGTGCTTTCTGCTCCATGCGTGTGGGCAAGGAACTGACGGACGACCCTGAATACCTGAAACGGCTGGCTGATGGCTCTTTCCACGGGGAGAAGGTACAGGTGGAGGAGGTGAAGAACCGACGCCATGCCTTGATGTCGGTGATCATCTTCATCGTCGCCACGGTCTTCATCATCCTGTTCGGCTCATTGGAAGGGTTGCGCCCCTCTTTCCAGGTGGACGGGAAGTCTGTTACGCTGGGAATGGCTGCCATTATCGAAATCATCATGCTTTCGGCGGCGGCCCTCATCCTGCTGCTGACCCGCACCAATGGTGTCAAGGCTACCCAAGGCTCTGTGTTCCTGGCCGGCATGCAGGCGGTAATTGCCATCTTCGGCATTGCCTGGATGGGCGATACGTTCCTCAATGGCAACATGGAGCATCTAACGGCCGCCATTGAAGGCATTGTCCGACAGATGCCGTGGCTGTTCGGTGTCGCCCTCTTCATCATGTCTATCCTGCTCTACAGCCAGGCTGCCACCGTACGGGCCCTGATGCCATTGGGCATTGCCCTGGGCCTTTCGCCCTACTTGCTGATTGCTATGTTCCCTGCCGTGAACGGCTATTTCTTCATTCCGAACTATCCCACCATCGTGGCGGCCATCAACTTCGACCGCACCGGCACTACCCGTATTGGCAAGTATATCCTTAACCACTCGTTCATGATGCCGGGACTCGTGGCCACCCTCGTGGCTATCGGGTTGGGGTTGCTGTTCATTCAAGGGTGCTGATGGCAGCCACACCGACTGTGGTTTTCAACTATCCTTGCGCTGAAGCTTTACATACTCTGAGGGCGACCTGTCTTCTTGTGAAACACGTAGAATGGATAGAGAATTACTTTCGCAAACCTGTCAGACGGTTGGCGAACCAGACATCCATCTTGCCCACACCGCGATGGTTCCAGGCATAATAAGGGATGAGGCGGAGACGGACCTCGCGGCCGGATAGGCAGCCTTCGCTACCGACGACAATCTCTTGAAGGCCGGTGGCCTCGATGGACTTGACGCGGAAGGTACGGCCGTCGCCCTCGGTGTTAGAGATGTCATAGTCGCTGACAGTAAAGGAGGGGTGGGCCATGAAGACGTAGTGCACATCCACGGAGGCATTGTCGGCCTGCTCGGCACAGTAGACCAAGGGGCCGCGCTCCACAGCCACCAGGCCGGCATCGGCAGCCACCTGCTCGTGTGCCACTACCAGACGGGGCTCCATGTCGAAGTGGATGCGCAGCTCGTCGCCCTTGCGCCACTGACGCGACAGGCTGAAGTAGCCCTTCTCCAGTGTACCCTCTACGGCCTGACCATTGACGCTGACGGTGTAGCCCAGCTGTTGGTGGTCGGCATAGCGATAGAGGTCGCTGGGTACCACTTGCCCTCTCACCCAACCGGGAATGCGGATTTTCATTGTCCACTCTCGGGCATGGTTCTCATCGATACGGATGGAGACATCCCCATCCCACGGATAGCGGGTAGACTGCGTCAGTTTCACCGACTTGCCTCCCATAGAGAGTGAGGCGCTGTTGGGTAGGAAGAGGTTGACATAGAGTTCCTGACCACGTATGCCATAGACATAGCCGGGCACGGATGGGAGGAAGCGGCAGAGGTTGGAGGGGCAGCAGGCGCAGCCGAACCAAGGCTGGCGCGTGCGCGTATTGTCGGCATTGAAGCAGTAGACACCATCGGCCGAGAGGGGATTGGGGTAGAAGAAACGGCCTCCGTCTACCGACATGCCACTGATGACACCATTGTACAAGGTGCGCTCCAGGCAGTCGATGTAGCGGGCATCGCCATGCAGCAGAAACATGCGCTGGAAGAGGTAGACCATGGAGATGGCTGCACAGGTTTCGTTGTAGGCTGTGAGATTGGGGAGCACGTAGTTGTCATCAAACGCTTCGCCCCGGTGGGTGGCTCCCACGCCGCCCGTCAGGTAGTACTTCTTGGAGACAATGTTTTCACAAATCCGGTCGATGGCGCGGATGTAGGCAGTATCGCCTGTCAGGGCAGCCACATCGGCCATACCGGCATACATGTAGCCGGCACGCACGGCATGGCCTACTGCCTCCGTCTGTTCCCACACGGGCTGATGGCTCTGCGAGTAGGCCCGCTTCCATCCGGTCTTTCCGCGATACGCCAGCAGGAATTGGGCCTCGTCCAGATACTTCTGCTCGCCGGTGACGAGGTAGAGGCGGGCCAAGGCCATCTCGGCAATCTGATGGCCGGGCACCACGCAGGCCTGTCCCTCGGTAGGACCAACCTCGCGCACTACGCAGTCGGCATAGTGGCGGGCTATGTCGAGGAACTTCCGGGAGCCGGTGGCCTGATAGTGGGCACAGGCGGCATCTACCATATGCCCTAGGTTGTAAAGCTCATGGCTCAGGTCCTCCT
The DNA here is from genome assembly GCA_022767125.1 of Phocaeicola plebeius. Taxonomy (GTDB): domain Bacteria; phylum Bacteroidota; class Bacteroidia; order Bacteroidales; family Bacteroidaceae; genus Phocaeicola; species Phocaeicola plebeius_C. The sequence continues at coordinate 100,300 of JALEPZ010000059.1, read as the reverse complement.
CCTTGGTCCAGCGCTGCTGTCCGGACCAGCTATGGGGATGCCGGGGATTGATGGTACGGGCGGTGTAGAGGTAGCCATCCGCCTCCTGGGCAGCTGCCACGATAGTCAATACGGAGTCTATGTAGTTCTCCAACTGTTTGTCTGGATAGGTCTGCAGCACATAGCTGGCTCCTTCGATGGTCTTGTAGACATCGGTATCGTTGAAGGAGAAGCCCATGAACTTGCTCACATCCCACTCGGGAGTCTGCAATCCCTCATGATCGGGATGCTGTAGGGTATAGGCAGCCATCTCGAAGTTACGGAAACGGTGTTCGCTCTCGCACTTGCTGAAAGCCAGCGGAATGGTTACCTCGCGGGCGGCCCGGATGCGCTCGCCCCAGAAGGAGGCTGGTGCTATCTTGACGGCGGTGAAAGGTACCTGGGTATAGGGATAGCCATTGCCCACAGTGGCCTGTGCGTAGGCAATTCCGCCGACGACGCACAGAAGGGTAAAAATCAACTTTTTCATCGTAACATTGTCTTTACAGGGTTTTCTGGTTCTCATCAAACCAATTGAGCGTCCAGCTCTCACGCCAGCGGATGACGGGCACTCCCTCGACAAACTCGATGGGCAGCCAGATGTAGCGTGCATCGCTGGGATGCTTGGGGCGCCAGATGTCCGCCATGAAGATGTAGGCATTCTCTTTGCCTGCCACCGGCAGGATGTAGGTGCTCTGTCCGCCGAAAGTAATCTCCTGCTGGGGCCCCAGGCAGGGATTGGGATGCTGTGTCCAGGGTCCCTCGATGGTGGGGGCTGAGAACATGCGCGCCTCATTGGGGTCCCAGCCGGTGCAGCCGGAGGTAATCATCCAGTAGACACCGTCTTTCTTGAAGAGGGAAGGCGCCTCGTTGTGTCCGGCAGGAGCCACGCGGACGTAGTGGCCCGTATGGGCGGTATAATCGTCGTTGAGCTCGGCAATGTGCAACGTCAGGTTCTCTTCCGAGGAGTAAATGTGATAGGCCTTGCCATTGTCATCGACAAAGAGTTGCATATCGCGGGCCATCTGTCCTCCCTCGAGGTCGCGCTTCACCAGTAGTCCCTTATGGATGGCCTCGCGCCACTCCGGTGTCCACCACTGCTGGAAGTGTTCAGCCTGGAGGGTGTCGAGGGTAGCACGTTGCTCGGCCGTCCAGTCGGCCGGCAGTTGACCGGCATTCACGCGCGAGGAGCGTAGGAAGCGGAACGGACCGGTGGGTCGGTCGGCCACAGCCACACCGGCCCGGGCGGCTGCATAGCCTTGGCCGCGCAGTTCCAGGTGGAACCACATGACGAAGCGCTTGGTTTTCGCGTTATAGATGACCTTGGGACGTTCCAGAACGCAGCCTTTGGCAATGTCGTGCGTGGTGTCGTTTTCCACCACAGGGAGTACGGCACCTTCGTTCTTCCAGTCGGTGAGGTTCTTGGACGAGTAGCACATCACCCCTACCAGCGCCTTGCTGGTCGAGTCGGACTTGTGTTCGCCATACCAATAGTACGTGCCGTCATGATAGAGCACACCTCCTCCGTGGGCATTGATGTGCGTGCCCTCCGTGTCGGGCCAGATTTCCCCTGAGCAGATGGGCTTTAGCTCGGCAGGAGCCGAGCAAGCTGCTGTCAGCCACACTGCTCCGGCCAGAAAAGCAAAAAGATAGATACTGTGTTTTTTCATGATAAGCATTCTTTAGTAGTTACGCAAATATACTGTGTTTTCTCTTTTCATGCAGGAGAAAACTCGCCAAATAGGGTTAAAAATCGGTCTGACGCTTGCAAGAGGTCTGAAATGACCGATTTTTGGTCCCAATTTGAAGATTATTCAATGATTAGACAAGGCAAAAAGCACTATATTTGCATCGTATGAAAAATAACGATAGTATGAAACATCTCATTAAGAGCTTCTTCCTCTGCCTGTTGGTGACCTTAGTTCCTCTCCAAACTCGGGCGCAACAGCTCGTGCCGGTGGGGAAGGGTTACAGCCAGACTTCGGTCAATACCACTGTCTTCCGCAACAGCTCACTCGTGAGCCAGGGCGACAAGCAATACATTACATACTACGACCCCGAGGGGTATGTGGTGATAGGACGACGACAGCTGGACAGCGACCGGTGGACCTTGCGCCGCACATCGTATAAAGGGAACGTGCGCGATGCCCACAACGTCATCAGTATGGGGGTGGACGGCGCAGGCTACCTGCACCTCTCTTTCGACCATCATGGACACCCGCTGCGCTACTGCCGCAGTGTGGCTCCCGACTCCCTCGAACTGGGTCCACTGGAGTCTATGACAGGAACCAACGAGCAAGATGTCACCTACCCTGAGTTCTACCGATTGGCCGACGGAGGGTTGCTCTTTGCCTATCGTTCTGGGGCATCGGGCAGGGGCAACATGGTGCTCAATCGCTACGATATCCAGACGCGCCGCTGGAGCCGCGTGCAGGATATTCTGATTGACGGAGAGAACCAACGCAACGCCTACTGGCAGCTTTATGTAGACGCGGCAGGCACTATCCACGTCTCGTGGGTGTGGCGCGAGACATGGATGGTAGAGACCAATCACGACCTCTGCTATGCCCGCTCGCGCGACGGAGGACATACCTGGGAACAGGCCGATGGTACCCCTTACACTCTGCCCATCCGTGCCGGCAATGCCGAGTATGCCTGCCGCATACCGCAGAACTCCGAGCTGATCAACCAGACGAGTATGAGTGCCGATGCCGAAGGACACCCCTACATAGCCACCTACTGGCGCGATGCCGACAGCGAGGTGCCCCAGTACCGGCTGGTGTGGCACGACGGACGTGCATGGCATCAGCGCCAGGTGTCGCAACGCACCATCCCCTTCAGCCTGAAGGGTGGCGGCACGAAGATGATACCCATCTCCCGTCCACGTCAGGTGGCCCATCAGGGCAAGGTGTACTACATCTTCCGCGATGCCGAGCGGGATAGCCGCGTTTCCATGTACTATACGAAGAAGTTGATTAAGGGACGCTGGAAAGTAAAAGACCTGACCGACTTCAGCGTTGATGCGTGGGAGCCGAGCCTGGACATGGAGTTGTGGAAACAGCAGCAGCGCCTCCATCTCTTTGTCCAGATTTCCCATCAAGGCGACGGTGAGCACACGGTGGAAGCAACGGAAACTCCCGTGTATGTACTGGAAGTAAAATAAATCAATAACTTATTAATTCAAATAGTATGAAACACATCCTACGAACCCTCGCAGTCTGTGCCATGTGGCTGATAGTCTGTGGTACACAAGCCGCGAAGCCTACCGAAGCACAGCAGGTAAGGCAACTGATTGACAAAGTGAACCGGCAGTGGCAATCGACCCACACGCCCGAGACCAACTCCTTCTGGCACCACGCCGCCTACCACACCGGCAATATGGAGGCTTACTTCCTGACCGGCAACGAAGAGTACCTGCGATTCTCTGAGGCATGGGCTGAGCACAACGAGTGGAAAGGAGCCAAGAGCACCGACAAGAGCCAATGGAAGATGACCTACGGCGAAACGGACGAATATGTTCTCTTTGGTGACTACCAGATTTGCTTCCAGACCTATGCCGATCTCTACAACATCTTGCCCGACGACAAGCGCATCCGCCGTGCCCGCGAAGTGATGGAGTATGAAATGAGTACTCCGCGCAACGACTATTGGTGGTGGAGCGACGGACTCTACATGGTGATGCCTGTCATGACCAAGCTCTACAAGATTACGCGCAATCCGCTCTACCTCGACAAATTGTATGAGTACATCACTTACTCCGACAGCATCATGTACGACCGCGAGGCACACCTCTACTATCGCGATGCCCGCTATGTCTATCCGAAGCACCAGACCAACAGTGGCAAGAAGGACTTCTGGGCTCGTGGCGACGGATGGGTGGTAGCCGGTCTGGCCAAGGTGCTGCAAGACCTGCCCAAGGACTATAGACATTACCCCTTCTTTGCACAGAAGTTCCGCGACATTTGTCAGGCTGTAGCCGCCATCCAACAGCCCGAAGGCTACTGGACGCGCAGCATGATGGATCCGGAGCAGGCTCCCGGAGCTGAGACCAGTGGCATTGCCTTCTTTGCCTACGGCATCATGTGGGGCATCAATCATGGGTATCTGGACAAGGCTACTTTCATGCCCACTTTCCAGAAAGCCTGGACCTATCTCTCGAAGACTGCCGTGCAGAAAGACGGTTCGGTAGGTTATGTGCAGCCCATCGGTGACCGTGCTATCCCCGGTCAGGTGATTGATGCCAAGTCGACGGCCGACTTCGGGGTAGGTGCTTTCTTGCTGGCTGCCTGCGAGTATGTGCGCCACCTGGAAGCCGACGTTAATGCCGACCGTGCTTATTGGACCAACTTGGCCTGGCAGATGGCTTACCCCGTACTGAGCAACATGGCCAAGGGTGAATTGCAGAAGAACATGCAGGTGGAGGTCAGCCCCACGTGGGACGGACGCAATATCAAGGTGACCTATATGGAGTGTTTCGGCCGACTGATGGCCGGCATCGCTCCTTGGCTCTCTCTGCCCGATGACGACACGGAAGAGGGAAAGATGCGCAAGGAACTTCGTGAACTGGCCCTGAAGAGCTATGCCAACGCCGTCGACCCCAACAGTCCCGACTACCTGTTGTGGCGCAGCCCAGGCCAGCCTTTGGTGGATGGTGCGTATGTGGCCGAGAGCTTCCTCCGGGCCTACGACCAGCTGTGGAAACCTTTGGATGAAACCACCAAGCAGCGCTACATCACAGAGTTCACCCACATGCGTTGCACCGATCCTCCCTATACCAACTGGCTGCTCTTCTCCTCGACCATCGAGAGTTTCCTGGCCAAGGTGGGTGCCGATGCCGATGAGTATCGTATCAATTCGGCCATCCGCAAGGTGGAGGAGTGGTATGTGGGCGATGGCTGGTATGCCGACGGGCCTACATTCGCCTTCGACTATTACAGCAGTTACGTTTTCCATCCGATGTATCTGGAGACCCTGCAGGCCATGGTGGACAGCAAGACCCGCACTCGCATCGACTATGCCAAGTATCGCGAACGCGCCCTGCAACGCACGCAGAAGTTCAGCCTTGTCCTGGAGCGTTTTATCTCGCCTGAGGGTACTTTCCCGGTCTTTGGCCGCAGCATTCCCTATCGCATGGCTTGCATGCAGCCGCTGGCACTGATGGCTTGGTACGACCTGCTGCCTGCAGGGGTGAACCGTGCCGCCGTTCGCTGTGCCCTGACCGCCGTGATGAAGCGCATGTTTGCCAGTGGCAATAACTTCAATGAAAAGGGCTACCTGACCATTGGATTTACCGGTAAGCAGCCCAACGTGGCCGACTGGTACACCAACAATGGCAGCCTCTACATGTGCTCTCTTTCCTTCCTGCCTTTGGCACTGCCGCCTACGCATCCCTTTTGGAGCGATGCCGACCAGCCCTGGACCAGCGTCCGTGCGTGGGGAGGACAGCCGTTCCCCAAGGACCATGCGTGGAAGGATTCCATCCGTACGTGGGACTTGTTCTGAAGAATGGAGGTTATTTTGTCAGGAACCGTTGGGAAAATGGGGAAGATTCCGTACATTTGCGAATCGATTCATTTTCTCTGTGTATGCGCTATTCGATAATCATACCCGTTTATAATCGTCCCGACGAGGTGGACGAATTGTTGCAGAGCCTGGTGGCCCAGCGGTTCACTGACTTTGAAGTTGTGGTGGTGGAAGACGGTTCTTCACTGCCGTGCGACGATAGGATAGAGAAGTACCGGGACCGGCTGGAGATACATTATTATAGGAAACCTAATTCGGGGCCCGGACAGTCGCGCAATTACGGGGCAGATAAGAGCCGGGGGGAGTTCCTGATTGTGCTGGACTCTGACTGTGTGTTGCCGCCCGGTTATCTGTTGGAGGTGGAGAAAGAACTGCGCCGTGCCCCCGCCGACGCTTTCGGCGGTCCCGACCGGGCTCATGACTCGTTCACTCCGGTGCAGAAAGCCATCAATTATGCCATGACCTCGTTCTTTACGACGGGAGGCATACGGGGCGGCAAGCGCAAGATGGACAAGTTCTATCCGCGCAGTTTCAACATGGGTATCCGTTCCGATGTGTACCGTGCGCTGGGCGGTTTTTCCCGGATGCGCTTTGGGGAAGATATCGACTTCAGCATCCGTATCTTCAAGGGGGGCTACCGCTGTCGCCTGTTCCCGGAGGCATGGGTGTGGCATAAGCGGCGGACCGACCTGAAGAAGTTCTTCAAGCAGGTGCACAATTCGGGCATTGCCCGTATCGACCTTTACAAGAAATATCCCGAATCACTGAAGGTGGTCCACCTGCTTCCGGCGGTGTTTACGCTCGGTGTGGTCTTCGTCTTGCTGGCGGTTGCGCTGGGGTGTGTCTGGAGCCTATCCTTGCTGCTTCTTTTTGCCTTGATTATCTTTGTCGACGCTTCGTTGAAAAATAAAAGTTTGAAAATAGGTGTACTTTCCGTGTTTGCTGCGTTTATACAGTTGATAGGGTATGGGACCGGCTTCCTGCGGGCGTGGTGGAAACGTTGCCTGTGGGGGAAGGGGTCCTTCTCTGCCTTTGAAAAGAACTTTTATGAATAGAGCAGACAAAAAAGAGGAAAAATTGACTATCAACCAATGGGCGGTGGAAGACCGCCCGCGCGAAAAGATGATGCACCATGGGGCAGCGGCACTGAGCAATGCGGAATTGCTGGCGATTCTGGTCGGGTCGGGCAATACGGAAGATTCGGCGGTCGCCTTGATGCGCAAGGTGTTGGACCGCTACGGCAACAGCCTGAGCCGGTTGGGCAAGTGCAGTGTGGAGGAACTGTGCCAGTTCAAGGGAATCGGCCCGGCCAAGGCAGTTACCCTGCTGGCGGCATCGGAGTTGGGGAAACGGCGGAAGGAGGAAGAACCTCAGAAGAGGACATTCATTGGCTGTTCGCTCGACCTGTACGAGTTTTTCCATCCGCTGATGTGCGATTTGCCAGTCGAAGAGTGTTGGGTCTTGCTGCTCAATCAGGCCGCCAGGGTCATCGAAGCGGTGAGGGTGAGCCAGGGGGGATTGGCGGCTACCCAGGTGGATGTGCGCTGCATCCTCCGCGAGGCACTGCTGAAACGGGCCACTTCGATAGCCCTGGCGCATAACCATCCGTCGGGCAATAGCCGTCCCAGTGCGGACGATGACCGGCTGACGCAGGCATTGGCGGAGGCGGCCAAGGTCGTGCGCATACGCCTGGTGGATCACATTGTGGTGGCCGACGGCAGCTATTACAGCTATGTGGATGAGGGAAAGCTATAGGGAAATTCTGTCCTTTTATTCGTTTATTCCAACGTTTTTTCGTATGTTTGCATCCAAATCAAGAAAGACAGATGTATGGACAACGAGACCAAACTGAAAATAGAAGAACGGATTGTTGAGATGCTGAAGACGGTGTATGACCCCGAAATCCCAGTTAATGTGTACGACCTGGGGCTGATTTACAAGATCGACCTGCAGGATAACGGGGAATTGACGGTGGATATGACCTTGACGGCTCCCAATTGTCCGGCTGCCGACTTTATCATGGAGGATATCCGGCAGAAAATCGAGTCGGTGGATGGGGTGACATCCGCGCAGGTCAATCTGGTGTTCGAGCCCGAATGGGACAAGGACATGATGACTGATGAGGCGAAGTTGGAACTGGGATTCATGTAATACGAAGAAAGGAAGGAGTGAGTGATGAAGAATGTCTATTTTCTTTCGGATGCCCATTTGGGATCCAGGGCGATTCCGCACGGAAGGACGCAGGAACGGAGACTGGTGAATTTTCTGGACAGCATCAAGGACAAGGCGGCTGCCGTGTACCTGCTGGGTGACATGTTCGATTTCTGGTACGAATTCAAGTTGGTGGTTCCGAAAGGCTATACCCGGTTTCTAGGAAAGGTGTCTGAACTGACCGACCGGGGAGTGGAGGTGCATTTCTTCATCGGGAATCATGATATCTGGTGTGGCGATTACCTCGAGAAGGAATGTGGAGTGATTCTGCACCGACAGCCGTTGACCTGTGAGATTTATGGAAAGGAATTCTTTCTGGCGCACGGCGACGGATTGGGTGATGGTGACCACACGTACAAGATTTTGCGCAGAATGTTCCACAACCCGGTGCTGCAACGCCTGTTCTCGATGTTGCATCCCCGCTGGAGCGTGGAACTGGGGCTGGAATGGGCCAAACATAGCAGGCTCAAACGGGAAGGCGGAAAAGAGCCCGACTACATGGGGGAGGACAAGGAACCTCTGGTATTGTTCACCAAGCGGTATCTGAAGACGCATCCAGACATCAATTTTTTTGTCTACGGCCATCGGCACATCCTGCTGGACCTGATGTTGAGCCGTTCGGCAAGGATGGTGATGCTGGGTGACTGGATTACGGAATTCTCCTATGCTGTCTTTGATGGGGAGAACCTGTTTGTCGAACAGTTTATCGAAGGAGATACGGAAGCATAAAATATTTGTCATGCTGAACAGAGTGAAGCATCTGAATACATTCGCATTATGTTCACAGATCCTTCACTTCGTTCAGGATGCCAAAGCAAAAGGAAGCTTCCCGCTCAGGATGACAGAGCAAGAGGGAGGCTGAAAGATGGTTTTTCGGACAGCTTGTGAGGGGGAACCTCCGCTTATCCCAACAGTTCCTTCACTTTGGCGGAAATGGCGCGTCCTTCTGCCAGTCCGGCCAGTTCCTTGGAAGCGACGCCCATCACCTTGCCCATCTCTTTGGCGGATGTGGCGCCTGTGCGGGCGATGATGTCTTTCAGCCGGGCTTCCAGCTCCTCGGCAGAGAGTTGCTTGGGCAGGTAGGTTTCGATAACCTGTACCTGTGCCCGTTCGGCTTCGGCCAAGTCGGCACGTCCCTGTCCTTCATAGACGGCAGCTGAATCTTTGCCCTGCTTCACCAGCTTCTGCATGATTTTCAGGGCGGCGTCATTCGTCAGTGTGTCGTTGGCACCCGGAGCCGTCTTGGCTTCGAGGAAACACTTCTTGATGTTGCGCAAGGTCTCCAGACGGACCTTGTCCTTGGCCTTCATGGCCTCTTTGATATCGTTGCTTATCTGTTCAAACAAATCCATAGTTGTATGTTTAGGGGTTATACATTGTCGTTAAAAGCTGATGGTCATTGTACTGGTACCACCGGTGTCCGTCTTTCCGGTCGATGAGGCCGGTTCTTCCATGAAGGCTCTCGACTGGATGCCCTCCAGTACGGCCTTGCTGCGCTGGAAGGTCGGGGTCGTCTCCACCATGCTGATGACGTCGTCGTTGTCCAGGTCTTCCTGGGTGAAGATATAGAGGTTATGACGGCGCTTGCGGTTGCTCCGTCCGTTGATTTGCGAACCATAGTATTCGCTGCGTCGTTCGTCCTTCTTCTGTTCCAGTTCTTCCAGTTCTTCCAGCTTCTTCTGTTCCTCGGCTGTCCGCTTCTTGATGACATTGTCCATCCCCGGTACATCCTTGATACCGAAGCCGGTGGCCAAAATGGTAAACTTCACTTTCTGTTCCAGTGTCTCGTCGGAATAGAGACCCCATTTGGTCTCCACTTCTTTGCCGAAGTGGCTCATGAACTCGTGGATTTCATCCATCTCGTTCATCATCAGTTCGCTGGCAGGATTGTAGGTAATGACGAACAACACCTTTTTCGAGTTGAAGATGTCGTTGTTATTCAGCAACGGCGAATGGAGGGCATCGTTGATAGCCTGCGTGACGCGGCCTTCCCCTTCTCCGTAACCGGTACTCATGATGGCCACGCCCCCGTCTTTCAGGACTGTGCGCACATCGTTGAAGTCCAGGTTGATGGTACCGCGCAGGGTGATGATTTCAGCAATGCTCTTGGCGGCAATCGACAAGGTGTCGTCTGCCTTTCCGAAGGCATTGATGACACTCAGGTCGGAATAGACATCGCGCAGGCGCTCGTTGTTGATGACCAGCAGGGCATCGACATGCTTGCTCATCTCTTCCACTCCGTCGAGGGCCTGGTCAATTTTCTTGTAGCCTTCGAACAGGAAGGGGATGGTGACGATACCTACGGTCAGGATGTTCATTTCCTTGGCCGTTCGTGCGACAATCGGTCCGGCTCCCGTACCTGTACCGCCTCCCATACCGGCGGTGATGAAGGCCATGCGGCAACTGCCGTCGTTCAGCATTTGGGTCACCTCCTCCAGACTCTCTTCGGCAGCGGCACGCGCCTTCTCAGGGCGGTTGCCGGCACCCAGACCTTCGCGGCCTAATTGTAGTTTGATAGGGACAGGCGATACTTCGAGGGCCTGGTTATCGGTATTGCAGACTACGAAGGTCACATCGTGTATGCCTTCTCGGTACATGTGGTTGACGGCATTACCGCCACCACCGCCTACACCAATCACCTTGATGATGCTAGGCGAGTTCTTCGGAAAGTCGAAGGGCATGGTTGATTCGTCTGACATATAGTATTCGTTTTATTGTTTTTCTGTTTCTTGGTTCCACTTAGTCTTTCATGATTTCATCCGCACCGTCCTTCAGCTTGCTCAGGAAGTTCTTGAACGGATTGTTCTCATTCTTCAGCCGTTTGATTTTGGTAATGAGGAGGTCAATTTCGGCTGACTTCTCGAACACGTGCATGTCCTGTGCCTCGATGGCACGGGCCAGTGCCTTCTTGTATTCTTTCTTCTGTATGTGCGCTTCGGCAGTGGCCATCAGTGCCTCACAGTCTTTCTTCCGTTTCTCGAGCCGGGCCTGTTCCTGCTGCTTGCGCTCTTCTTCCAGTCGTCTCAGCCGTTCGGCCTCTTCCTGCCTCTTGCGTTCTTCTTCCTCTTCCTTGCGCTTCTTCTCCTCGGCCGCTTTTTTCTGGGCCTCTTCCTCTTCCTTGCGCTTCTTTTCCTCTTCGGCATTCTGATCCTCCAGGTCGATGAAGTCCAGTTGCTGCTTGCGCGGATCAATCTTGCAGCAGTTGTCCTTGCCGGCAACGAGCAGGCCGAGCAGGGTGTTCTGGCTGCCGTCCTTCGGAATCAGGTTGGAATAGCCTTCGAGTTCCACGTTGGCATTGAGGGCGGTGCGTACCTTCTCAATCTTGGTAATATGGGTGAACGCTTCCTCCAGGTTGGGCAGGTTGGCGGCACCGCCGGTGAGGACGGCTCCGGCCAGCAGCTTGTCGCTGAAGTCGGACAGCTTGATCTGGTTCCATACGTTCTGCAGGATTTCCTCGACGCGGGCCTCCACAATGTCTTCCAGTTTCCGGGCACGGATGGAGAACTTGCCGTCGAGGCTGCATTCGCGGGCATCGTCCCCTTCGTCGTCCGAAGGAGCGGTATAGGCGCTGCCGAAGGTCAGCTTAATCTGTTCGGCTTCTTCTTCTTCCACCTGCTGGCTGGCGATGTCTTTCGTGATGTTGCTGCCGCCCAGCGGGATGACTGCCAGATGGCGCAGGATATTGTTTTTATAGACAGATACAGTAGTGGTGTCGGCCCCGAAATCGATGAGGGCACATCCCGAACGTTTCTCACTCGGAGTGAGCAATACCTGTGCGGTGGCAGCCGGTGCCAGCAGGTAGTCGGCGATTTCGTAGCCGGGACGGTTGCCTGCATCACGGAAGCATTTGCGGATATTGCTTTTCAAGGTATTGCGCCCGATGATGTTCAGGTAATGGCCTTCGATACGATCGGTAGGGATGCCTACAGGTTCGGTAGTCAACTGGTTGTTGCCCATTTTGTATTCCTGCGGTTCAACGGCCAGGATTTCCTGGTCAACGAGAGGAAACTCACAGTTGACCTTCATCATTTCGTCGATGAGGGCCTGCGAGATCTTGGTATCTTCCTCCAGTTGCTTGCTCTCCGTGTTGCGGATACTGCGCACGGACTGTCCACCCATTCCCACATACACTTTCTTGATGCCTGCGCCCAAACGGTCCTCCAGACGTCCGATGATAGTGGTGATGAGTTGCGTGGTCTTGTCCAGGTTGTAGATTACACCTTTCTTGATGCAGTCGGATGACTTCTCACTGGCGTATGCCAGAATGCGGATGCTTCCGTCTGCATTCTTTTTGCCTGCTACGCCTGTTATCTTTGTTGAGCCTAATTCGATGGCTACTATAAAATCTGTAACTGCCATATATATTGTTTAATTTTTCTCTTTTTTAGTACAAATAATCTGGTTCGTGAATTCAATGCTGATTCTGCTATACTTGTTCCAACCTACTTGGTTGAGTGCCTTTTTATAGAAGGTCTGCAATTTAGCGAATTTTTCCGAATAATCGCCCGGTTTTCCAAAAAATATTATGTGGCTGCCTACACGGGGAACCAATTCCAGTTCTTTTTGTGGTGTAACGTGGATTTGTTCAATCTGCGACTCCCAGAAACGGTCGGTATGCAAGTAGGTACCGAGTTCGTACAATTGGTCCTGTGCGAATGAACGGTCAATGGAACCGGTGGCTACCACTACATGAACGGAGTGGCCGGGAGCCGACATGATTTTCCCTTCGCTGTCCACGAAATAGTCGTCCCCGTTGCTGCTCATGACCCGCAGGATGGGGATGCGCTGGTAGATGTCGATGGCCACCTTTCCGCCAGAGGTCAGGTAGCATTCCGCCTTCTTGACGAAAGGATGTTCGTCCAGGATTTCCTCCAGCTGGCGGACATCGATGTCCTGCTGCTGCTTCTTAATGGGCAACAGCTTTTTCTTTTTGATGAGTTGCTGGATGTCGGCCGGAGTCACGAATCCGTTGTCGATGCTGTCTTTGATGGTCAATTCTATACCCTCGCATTCGCGCGTGGCGGGGGCGTCGTTAAAGACAGTGACCGCTACCACCAGATAGGCGGAGGCCAGCAACAACACGATGAGTATGAGAATTTTCCGTTTCATCTTTCTTTCAGCATTTGAGTGATTTGGGGTACATAGTTATCCACATCACCGGCACCCAGGGTGATGAGTACTTCCAGCGGTTTCCCCTTCAGCAGGTCCAGCAGGTCTTCCTTGTGGCACTGGCATTTTTCGATGCCGGGACGCAGGTGGTCGTAAATCAGTTGGCTGCTCACGCCGGGAATGGGGGCTTCTCGGGCAGGGTAGATATCGAGCAGGATAACTTCGTCGAGCAGCGAGAGGCTGTCGGCAAACTCCTGATAGAAATCACGGGTACGGGTGTACAGATGGGGCTGGAAGACAGCGGTCAGCTTCCGCTCTGGATAGAGTTTCCGGAGGGACGTGATGCTTTGCCGGATTTCGGCCGGATGGTGGGCATAGTCACTCAGGAATACATAGCGGTCTGTCTTCAACTGGAAGTCGAACCGGCGGTCTACTCCCCGGAAGGTGCCCATGGCACGATGGATTTCGTCGGCATCGGCTCCACCGATCTGTGCCAGTGCCATGGCGGCAATGCCGTTCTCGATGTTGACATAGACGGGCACTCCCAAACGGATGTCGCGGATGTTACCCAGTGGCGAAACGTAGTCGAATACAATCTCCCCATTGCCGATGCGGATGTTTTCTGCATGGAAATCACCGGCATCTACGCTGTAGGTGTAGACGGTGACTCCCTCCTGTACGGCAGGCTGCAACTCCAGTCCCTGCTTCAGGATCAGGAAGCCGTCGGGGCGGATGAGCGAGGTGTAGTGGCGGAAACTTTCCACATACGCTTCGTGGGTGCCATAGATGTCCAGATGGTCGGAGTCGGTGGCCGTGATGACGGTGGCATATGGGGTCAGCCAATGGAACGAACGGTCGAATTCATCGGCTTCGATGACGACGAAGTCGCTGGTTTCAGACAGCAGCAGGTTCGTCCCGTAGTTTTTGGAGATACCGCCGAGGAAGGCGTTGCAACCCACGTGCGACTGGTGCAGTAGATGGGCTGCCATGGTCGATGTGGTGGTTTTCCCGTGGGTACCGGCTACGCACAGTCCGCGTTCGGTACGGGTCAGCATGCCCAATACCTGGGCCCGTTTCTGTATGTCGAATCCATGGGTCTGGAAATATACCAGTTCCCGGTGGGTGGCCGGTATGGCGGGAGTGTAGACCACTAAGGTAACCTTCGGGTCGCGGAAGGCTTCCGGAATCAAGGTCTCGTCTTCCTCGTAGTGGATGGCTGCCCCTTCGGCTATCAGTTTTCCGGTCAGTTCGCTGGGAGTACGGTCATAGCCGCCCACTGCCTTGCCTTTCGACAGGAAGTAGCGGACCAGCGCACTCATACCGATGCCTCCGGCCCCGATAAAATAGACGGATTTCAACGTATTAACATCCATGTTCGTTTGCGTATTGTTCGGCCAGCTGGCAGACTTCGCGGGCAATGACATTGGCAGAGTCCTTGAAGGCCAGTCGGGCGATGTGGTTACTCAATCGGTTCAGTGTGTCGGGCTGTTTCACTGTGGCGATGGCCAGGTCGAGCAGGCGGTCGCCTGCTTCTGCGTCCTTCACATACAGGGCTGCCTCCTTGTCGACCAGTGCCAGGGCATTCTTGGTCTGGTGGTCTTCGGCCACGTTGGGCGAGGGGACCAGGATGACCGGCTTCTGCAGCAGGCAGAACTCCGAGATGGAACCGGCTCCCGCACGGCTGATGACCAGATCGGCGGCACTGTAGGCAGCAGACATGTCGGAGATGAAGTCGGTGGTATGCAGCATGGGCAGACGGCCGGCCTCGGCTACCTTGGCCTTGGCCTCCTCGAAATAGAACTTGCCGGTCTGCCAGATGAACTGTACGCCCGATTCCTTGATCTTGTCGAGTCCCTGCAGGACACAGTTGTTGATGGTACGGGCCCCCAGGCTGCCGCCCACAATCAGAATGGTCTTCTTTTGCGGGTCCAGTCCGAAACTACGTACGGCTTCGTCATGCCCTAATGTGGGACGGGTCAGTCCCTGTCGCACCGGATTGCCTGTCAGGATAATCCGGTCGGCTGCAAAAAAACGCTCCATGCCTTCGTAGGCCACACAAATCTTGCAGGCCTTCTTGGCCAGCAGCTTGTTGGTGACCCCGGCATACGAGTTCTGTTCCTGCAGCAGGGTAGGGATGCCCATGCCCTGCGCCATCTTCAAGGTCGGTCCGCTGGCATAGCCTCCCACTCCCACGGCAGCATGGGGGCGGAAGTCACGGATAATCTTGCGGGCTTTCCACTGGCTCTTGACCAGCTTGATCAGTACACCCACGTTCTTCCAGAGATGCTGGCGGTCGAACCCCGCTACCGGCAGTCCGATGATGCGATAGCCGGCAGCCGGTACGCGCTGCATCTCCATGCGTCCCTCTGCCCCTACAAAGAGGATGTCGGCATCGGGATGCTGTTCTTTTATGGCATTGGCGATGGAAATGGCCGGAAAAATATGACCTCCGGTTCCTCCTCCGCTGACGATGATTCTTAACTGTCTGTTCATGTGTCGATTGTTTTTTGCAAAGGTAGGAATAAACCTGCAAATTCCCTATTATTTACTTTTTTTTCATTGCTTTTCCTGTTCATCTTCGGAAAGAACGGGGACAGCCGCCGGTTCCTGCAGAGCTTCGGCAACTGTTTCCGGAGCAGTCAGAAGGGCCTGCTGGGCCTCTTCCTCGGCCTGCAGTTCCTGTACGTGGCGGCTGATGCTGAGCAGGATGCCGATGTAGGCACAGTTGATGACGGTCGAGGTGCCTCCCTTGCTGATAAGGGGCAGTGGCTGTCCTGTCACCGGCATGATGCCCACGGCTACCAGCATGTTGAACATGGCCTGCGTGACCAGCAAGATGCCGATGCCCATCACCAGGAAAGCGTAAAACGGTTTGTCACATTTTCGAGCAATCTTGCCGATGCGCATCAACAGGATAATGTAGAGCAGGGCGACGAACGCACCTCCTACCAGTCCCAGTTCCTCAATGATGATGGCGTAGATGAAGTCCGAAAAAGCCTGTGAGAGGAAGTCGCGCTGCACGCTGTTGCCCGGTCCCTTGCCCAGAATATGGCTGGTGGCAATCGCAATGTTGGCATGGGCTATCTGTCCGTCCTTGTCCGTATCGAATTTCTCGGGCGGAATGGCCGCCGTGTCAAAGTGGGTGCCCATGCGGTTCTGCCAGGTCTCCATGCGGTGCAGGCCGATGGCGTTCCAGGTAGGGCCCGGAACCAGTTTTACGGTGGCCAGGGCCAGTACCAGGCATCCGATGCCGACACCGGTCAGCAGTAGTAGCTGCCGCATGGGGATGCGGCCGACGAACATCATCAGGTAGATACTGGCGACCAGCAGCACAGCCGTCGACAGGTTTTCCACTCCGATGAGCAGAAACGTCGGTAAGGTCAGCAGCAGAATCCATTTCAAGGCATTCTTGTCTGCACCTGCCTCTTCCGACTGGTGCAGCGACAGAATCTTGGCCACCACGAAAATGTTGCCCATCTTGGCGATTTCCGAGGGCTGGAACTGGAAGGCACCCAGGTCAATCCACCGGCTGGCTCCGTTGACGGCCGACATGCCCAGTACAACGATGAGCAACAGCCATCCCACCCCCAGCAGGACGACTCCCAACTTGAAGGTCTTGCAGGGCAGGAGATGAATCAGCCACACGACAAACGAACCGCCCAGCAACAGCTTCAGATGGTTGGTGATGGGGGCCCAGTGGTCGCCGCTTTTGTAGGTCAGCGTACTCGATGCACTGAAGACCTCGATGACGGAAATCAGGCAGAGCAGCAGGAAGACAATCCAGATAATCTTGTCGCCTTTGAAGAATTTCTTGAACAGATCCATTTGTCAGCAGTTTTTTTACAGGTTTCTTACGCACTCTTTGAACTGGTCGCCGCGGTCTTCGTAGCTCTTGAAAAGGTCAAAGCTGGCGCAGCAGGGGCTTAGCAGCACGGTCTCGCCCTTTTGCGCCATTTCGTAAGCGGCGTTCACGCAGTCCTTCATGCTCTGTACGTCGCGTACCGGCAGTCCGAAGCCATCGAAGAACGCATGAAGCTTCTCGTTGTGGAGTCCCATGAAGATGAGTCCGCTGCATTTCTCGCGTACCAGGTCGGCTATTTCGTTGTAGTCATTACCCTTGTCCTTGCCGCCCAGAATCAGGACGGTCTTGGTCTTCATGCTCTGCAGGGCATACCAGCAGGAATTGACATTGGTGGCTTTCGAGTCGTTGATGTATTCCACGCCGCGGACCGTGGCCACCTTCTCCAGCCGGTGTTCCACGCCTTTGAAGTCGCTCAGGGCTTCGCGGATACACTCCTTGCGTATGCCGGCGATGTTGGCCGAGATGCCGGCGGCCATGGAGTTGAAGAGGTTGTGTGTGCCGGTCAGGGCAAGGTCCTCCTGCTCCATGTTGAAAGCCGATGGCTCCAGGAAGTACACCTTGTTCTCTTCTACGAAAGCCGCCAGTCCGGCTTCCTTCTTGGCGGCAAAAGGATAGAAATGGCCGTGGATGCCGTACTTGTGCAGTTCGCGCTGGATGATGGGGTCGTCGTTCCAGAAGATGAAGGCATCCTCGTCGGTCTGGTTCTGGATAATCCGGAACTTGGCGTCCACGTAGTTCTGCATCTGGAAGTCGTAGCGGTCCAGATGGTCAGGGGTAATGTTCATCAGTACGGCGATGTTGGCGTGGAACTTGTACATGTTGTCCAGCTGGAAACTGCTCAGTTCGATGACATAATAGTCGTAGTCGTATTCGGCCACCTGGTAAGCCAGGCTCTGCCCGATGTTGCCGGCCAGTCCTACGTTGAACCCCGCCTTCTTGAAGATATGGTAGATCAGCGAAGTGGTCGTGGTCTTGCCGTTGCTGCCCGTGATGCAGATCATCTTGGCATGGGTATAGCGTCCGGCAAACTCGATTTCCGAGATGACCGGTATGCCTTTTTCTTTCACTTTCAGAATCATGGGGGCATCGTTGGGGATACCTGGGCTCTTGATGACCTCGTCTGCGTTCAGAATCAGTTCTTCGGTGTGGCGTCCCTCTTCCCATCGGATGCCTTTCTCGTTCAGCTGTTGCTTGTAGTTCTCCTTGATGGATGACATGTCCGATACAAAGGTATCGAAGCCTTTCTTCTGTGCCAGTACGGCTGCTCCCGCGCCGCTTTCTCCGGCTCCTAAAATGACAATTCTTGCCATGGTCTTCTATCTTTAAGTATTATCTTATCTTTAACGTAATGATGGTGATAGCGGCCAGCACGATGGTCACGATCCAGAACCGTACGGTAATCTTCGATTCGTGGAACACGTTGGTCGGGTTGGTGATGAGGTAGCTGCACTGCGGGTCCAGCTGGGCCAGCGTGGTGCGGAAATGGTCGTGGATGGGCGTGCGCTTGAAGATGCGCTGCTTCACGCCCCGCTTCTTGCCGCGCTGGAAATACTTCACCTGCAGGATGACCGACAGGTTCTCGATGAGGAATACGCCGCAGAGGATGGGAATCAGCAGTTCCTTGTGGATGATGATGGCCAGTACGGCGATGATGCCGCCGATGGTCAGGCTGCCGGTATCGCCCATGAACACTTGGGCCGGGAAGGCGTTGTACCACAGGAAGCCGATGAGGGCACCGATGAGGGCACAGCAGAAAATCACCAGTTCCTCACTGCCGGGAATGTACATGATGTTCAGGTAGCTGGCATATTCAATGTGACTGGACACGTAGGCCAGTATGCCGAGGGTTACTCCGATGATGGCCGAGTTTCCCGCCGCCATGCCGTCCATGCCGTCGTTCAGGTTGGCTCCGTTCGATACGGCTGTCACCACGAAAATGGTCACCAGCACGAACACAATCCATCCGGCTTCTTTGGCATGGTCACCCAGGAAGCCCACGAAGTCGGCATAGTCCAGGTTGTTGTTCTTGAAGAAGGGGATGGTCGTCTTGGTGGATTTCTGGTCTTGCACCTTGTGGATTACCTCTACCACCCGTCCGTCTTTCTGGATTTCCACGTTCTCGCGGATCACGACATCCGGACTGAGGTACAGGGTGAGGCCCACAATCAGTCCCAGACCCACCTGTCCGATGATCTTGAACTTGCCGTGCAGACCCTCCTTGTCCTTGCGGAACACTTTGATATAGTCATCGAGGAAGCCCAGCGTGCCCAGCCATACGGTCGTGATGAGCATCAGGATCATGTAGATGTTCTCCAGTTTCCCCAGCAGCAGGCAGGGGATGAGCACGGCCACGATGATGATGACACCGCCCATGGTCGGTACCCCCACCTTGTTGACATTGAAAGGGTCGATGGAGGCATCCCGTTGGGTTTCGGTGATTTGCTTGCGCTTGAGCAGGCGGATGAAGAATTCGCCGAAGATAGCGGAAATCAGCAGGGAGAGAATGACGGCCATGAGCGAGCGGAACGATACGTAACCGAACATCCGCGCTCCGGGGAAATCCATTCCCTCCAGGTATCTGAACAAATAATACAACATGTCAGTCTGGCTTATTTTTCGTTTTCAAATTGTTCTCTAATCACTTCCTTGTCGTCGAAATGGTGCTTCACGCCCTTTACGTCCTGATAGTCCTCATGCCCTTTTCCGGCCACGAGAATCACATCACCGGCTTCGGCCATCATACAGGCCGTGCGGATGGCTTCGCGGCGGTCGACGATGGAGAGGGTCTTCCGCAGCTCCTCCTTGCCCAGTCCGGCCAACATGTCGTTGATGATGTCCTGCGGCTCCTCGAAGCGCGGATTGTCGGAGGTGATGATGACCTTGTCGCTCAGACGGGCCGACTCCTGTGCCATGATGGGACGCTTGCCCTTGTCGCGGTTGCCGCCTGCCCCCACCACGGTGATGATACGGCCCTGTCCGCGCAACACCTCCTGGATGGTGCTCAACACGTTCACCAGTGCATCGGGGGTATGGGCATAATCCACGATGGCGGTATAGCCTTTCGGCGAGCGGAGAGCGTCGAACCGTCCGTTGACCGGGCGGAGAGTGCTCAGTATCAGCAATACATCGTCGGGCCGCTTGCCCAACAGACAGGCTGCTCCATAGACTGCCAGCAGGTTGGAGGCATTGAAGCGACCGATGAACTGCACGTTCACTTCCTTGTTGTTGATGTCCATCAGCATCCCTTCGAAACCGTCTTCCAGCACCTTCCCCTTGAACTCGCACAGGGTGCGTAGGGAGTAGCTGGCCACCTTGGCACGTGTGTTCTGCACCATTACGGGGCCGTTCTTGTCGTCGGCATTGGTCAGGGCAAAGGCATCTTTTGGCAGTCCGTCGAAGAACGCCTTCTTGGCCTTCAGGTAATTCTCCACCGTCTTGTGGTAATCCAGGTGGTCGCGGGTCAGGTTGGTGAAGATACCTCCGGCAAACCGCAGTCCGCCAATCCGTTTCTGGGCGACCGCGTGGGAACTGACTTCCATGAAGGCATACTTGCATCCTTCGTCTGCCATCCGTCCCAGCAGCTGGTTCAGGGTGATGGGGTCGGGTGTCGTATGGTCTGTCGGAATCGCTTCCCCGTCAATGTAGTTACACACAGTGGAGATCAGTCCGACCTTATAGCCGAACTGGCGGAACATATTATATAATAAGGTAGCGATAGTCGTCTTCCCGTTGGTGCCGGTCACTCCCACCAGGTCCAGTTTCGATGTCGGGTCCCCGTAGAAGGCAGTAGCCAACTTGCCCACAGCCTCTTCCGTGTCGCCCGTCTGTACATAGGTGACTCCTTCCGCCAACACTTCAGGCAGGTCTTCGCAGACCACGGCAGTGGCACCATTGTCAATGGCCTTGCCGATGTAGGCATGGCCGTCGGCTTGTGTTCCCTTGACGGCCACGAACAGGTAGCCTTCACGTATCAGACGAGAATCCATGTGGATGCCTTTCAGCTCCCGGTCTGTCGTTCCGACGATGTTTTCTACACGAATCGCTTTCAGAATTTCTGCTATTGTCATCATACTTCATCAATTAAGTGTCAATAAAATAGTTTGTCCCTTGTGAAGGGCGGCTCCCGAGGAGATGCTCTGCGACTTCACCTGTCCCACTCCGTGGAGGCGTACCCGCAGTCCCAGGCTTTCCAGCAGGTAAACGGCATCTTTGGCTCCCATACCGATGACGCTGGGCACCTTCTTTTCGGCCGGCTTGCGCATCTTCAGTTCGGCGAACGTGTCCGAATGGGTAGCCGTCCCCCATACCGGGTAGTTCACGGAGGGCACCGTCTGGCTGTTGCTGTTGACCTTCAGTGCACGCAATACGTAGGCGGCTTCTCCCACATCGCCGTTCTTGATGTCGGGAATCAGTACCGAGGTAGAATCCTTGGCATGCGACAAATTGAGGAACAGGTGTTTGGCATAGACCCTTTCGGCGATCTTGCTGAATACGCTGCCCGCCTGCAGGCCGCCCGAAGCCGGTCCGTGGGGAATGTGGATCTGCACGATGCAGCTGTACTTCGGGTGCTCCGATGGGAAGTAGCCACAGAAGCTCACCAAGTAGCTCACACCTCCCGACTTGTAGCCGGCGGCCCCTTGTGAAATCTGGGCCGTACCCGTCTTTCCCGACACGCTGAACTGTTTGCTGCCGGCCGGCTTGGCCAGTCCCTGCGAAACCACTTTCCGCAGGATGTCCTGTATCATGTGTAAGGTAGAGTCCGAACAGATTTTCGGGTTGACTACTTCGGTAGGGATTTTCTCCAGTATCTCGCCGTCTTTGGCGATGGCCTTTACGAACTTCGGCTTCACCATAACCCCGTTGTTGGCGATGGCATTGTAGAAGTTCAGTATATAGATGGGCGGTATCTGCGTTTCGTAGCCGATGCTCATCCAGGGCAGGGAAGTGGCCGGGAAATAGCTGCGCTCTTTCGGGCCGCGGATGCGCGGACTGGCTTCCCCCACAAAGCCCAGGTGCAGCGGCGTGTCGATGCTCATGCGGCGTAGGCCGTCCACGAACTTCTGCGGGTCTTTGCCGTAGAACTTGTCGATGATGGTCGACACGCCTACGTTCGACGATACCTCCATGATGCGGGTCACATCAATCTTTCCGTAGCCTCCGCGGTGCCAGTTCCAGTCCTTCATGGGACTGCCGTGCATGTTCACGATACCATTTTTCGTATCCACCTCATAATCGGGCGTGATGTAGCCGTCTTCCAGAGCCACCATGATGGAGGCCGTCTTGAAAGTCGACCCGGGCTCCATGAGGTTGCTCACCGAGGCGTTCCTCATCTCGTAGTAGTTACCGTCGCCGGCCCGCTGCATGTTCACGTTGGCCTTCACTTCACCGGTGGCCACTTCCATCACCACGGCCACACCGTCTACGGCGCCCAGGTTCTTCAGCTGGTCGGTCAGGGCTTTCTCGGCAATGTCTTGGATGTCCACGTCGATGGTCGTGATGATGTCACAGCCATCGACGGCCGGCTTGTCCACGATGCTCAGGAACTTGTTCATCACCTTCTGGCGGTGGATGATGCCGTCCTGCCCCCGCAGGAGGGAGTCGTAGGTCAGCTCCAGTCCGTTCTTGGCCCCTTGCTCCATGTCGGGGAACATGTCTCCCAGCGTGCGCCGGGCCAGCGAGCCGAACGGCTTCTTGCGCTGATTGAAGGCCAGTACGTGGAACCCGCCTTTATATCCCGACAGGTTGAAGACCGGCAGCTTCTTCACTTCCTTCTGCTGCAGGTAGGAGATGCGTTTGGGGTAAATCAGGTAGTTGCGGCTTTTCTTCTTCCGCCCGGCCAGCAGGTGGCTGCGGAACTCCTTCGCGCTTTTGTCCGGGAAGATGGCATGCAGGCCCTCGCAGATTTCCGTGAGGTGATTCATCAGCATCGTGTCTTTCTCCGTGCCGCCGGCCAGGAAGTCCATGTAGATCTTGTATTCCGGCAGGCTGCTGGCCATCAGTTTTCCGTCAGAGGAGATGATGTTGCCGCGCGTAGGATGCACCGTCACGTTCTCCTTCACGAAGCGGTCGGCCACTTCCTTCCAGTACTGCCGCTCGCCGAACATGATGACGGCGGCTTTCACGATGATGGCAATGGCCAGCAGCGCGAAAATCAGCACGAGGAACGTGTAGCGCAACATGATGTTTTTCTGTCCCGGTATCATCTCATTCGTCCTCCTTGATTAAATACGGCGGGGTGGCAGCTGTCCCCAGTGGGTTGCTGCTTTCCTCCGTGGCAATGTATTCCTCGATGCGCGACTGGCGGCTCTTCTCGGTCAGTTCGGACGAGACGGCCAGCGCATCGTATTTCGTTTCGACCAGCAGCTTCTTCAGCCGGTCCAGCTCAATGAGCTCCATCTGGCACGAATAGCGGTTGTCGATATACAGGATGGTCATGATGACAATCATAATCAGCAGGTTTCCCTGTCTTCTCAGAAAGTCATGGGCCAGAAAGTCACCGCCCAGTATGCTTCTCAGGCTCAGCCGCCCGTATTCCGGATTCTTTTGTGTGTGAGAGGGTTGTTGCTCTTTCATGATTCGTAGTCTTTTTTCTCTGCAATCCTCAGTTTGGCACTGCGTGAGCGGGGATTGCGTTCCTGCTCGTCGCTGTCGGGGACAATGACCCTGTTGTTCACCGGACGGAATGGAGACAGCACGTTGCCGTAGAAGTCGGTCGCTGCCTTTCCTTCGGCATTTCCGGTCTTCAGGATGTTCTTTACCATGCGGTCTTCCAGCGAGTGATAGGTGATGACCACTAATCGTCCGCCGGGCTTCAGCACCTGTGCGGCGGCTGTCAGCATCTCTTTCAGCGCCTCCATTTCCTCGTTGACTTCGATGCGCAGGGCCTGGAACACCTTGGCCAGTTCTTTCTTCTCGCGTTCCCGCCCGAAGAACGGTTTCACGATGTCCAGAAAGTCACCGATGGTGTCGATGCGTTGCCGGTTGCGGGCTTTGACCAAGGCCGCCGCCAGTTTGCGGCTGTTCTTCAGTTCACCATATAGGTAGAAAACATTGGCCAGCCGTTCCTCGTCATAGTCGTTCACCACATCGGCTGCCGTCAGGGTTGCCTGTCGGTTCATCCGCATGTCCAGCTTCCCGTCAAAGCGGAACGAAAAGCCCCGTTCGGCATCGTCGAAATGGTGGGAAGACACCCCCAAGTCGGCCAGAATGGCATCGACCTGATCTACTCCGTAATAGCGCAGGAAGTTGTGAAGGTACCGGAAATTGCTTCTGACAAAGGTGAACCGGGCGTCGGCGACGATGTTCTTTTCGGCATCTTCGTCTTGGTCGAAACTGAACAGGCGGCTCTCTGCATCCATCTGTCGTAAGATTTCCTTGGAATGTCCGCCCCCGCCGAAGGTCACGTCTACATACGTTCCCCCTGGGTGGAGGTTCATCCCGTCGATGCTTTCCTTCAGCAACACGGGTACGTGGTAGGTCTGTTCTGTTTCGTTCATAATCTCATGTCTAATGCTCGTTCTTTTACATACTTCCGATTCAGGCGGTAAAATTACATATAAATAATGGTTCCGCCACGTACATTTCAGAAAAGTTATCAACAGGTAGCGGAATTTTCGCCGCCATATTTGCTTTTCTCTTTTTGCACATTCGTCTGATAGAATGTGCATTTTTGCTTCTCCCTTCTATGCTTTTTTCTGTTCTTTGACACGTTGGCTTTCATTTTTTGGGAATGAATGGGTAAAATTGAAAAAGATACGTTACATTTGCAGGACGAAAATTTTGAAAAGTATGTCTGATAATGCAAACTTTTTAATAGATATTGACAGAATTCTGCAACAGAAGATGGGCCCGAAAGCTCGTTTTATACCCGGCTTCCTGGTGTCTTATCTCAAGCGGATTGTCCATCAGGAGGAGCTGAATGAGTTTCTGAAACGGGTGGACGGTAAGGTGGGAGTCCCTTTCCTGGCAGAGTGCATGGAGTTTCTCGATGCGACGCTCGATGTGCAGGGGGAGGAAAACTTGCCGGCAGAAGGATTGTGCACCTTTGTCTCGAACCATCCGCTCGGCGGACAAGACGGGGTGGCGCTGGGTTACCTGCTGGGCAGCCATTACGACGGAAAGGTGAAGTACCTGGTCAATGACCTGCTGATGAACCTCAACGGACTGGCACCGCTGTGCATTCCCATCAACAAGACCGGCAAGCAGAGCCGCGATTTCCCTAAGATGGTAGAGGAAGGTTTCCGGTCAGACAATCATATCATCATGTTCCCGGCCGGCCTGTGCTCGCGCCGCCAGCAGGGTGTCATCAAGGATTTGCCCTGGAAGAAGACCTTCGTCACCAAGAGTGTGGAAACCCATCGCTGGGTGGTCCCCATCCATTTCGAGGGACGGAATTCCAATTTCTTCTACAACCTGGCGAATACCTGCAAGCGGCTGGGCCTCAAGGTGAACCTGGCCATGCTCTACCTGGCCGATGAAATGTTGAAAAACCGTCACAAGACGTTCCGTGTAACTATCGGGAAACCCATTCCCTGGCAGACTTTCGACCACTCTAAGACGGCTGCCGAATGGGCCGATTACGTGAGGGAGTTAGTGTATACTTTGTAACATAAGAGGGACATTGCAAGGAGTGTCCAGCAGAACCAATAAACAACGATATATGGAAGAGATTATTGCACCGATTGATCGGGAGCTGTTGAAATCAGAACTGACCGCCGAAAGACGCTTGCGGACCACCAATAAGAATCACAACGAGATTTACATCGTCGACTGGAAGAATGCGCCCAACGTACTGAAGGAAATCGGTCGTTTGCGCGAAATCGCCTTCCGGGCTGCCGGGGGCGGGACGGGCAAGGCACTGGACCTGGATGAGTACGACTTGATGGAACATCCTTACCGACAGTTGGTGGTGTGGAATCCGGATGCAGAGGAAATCTTGGGCGGCTACCGCTATCTGTTTGGTGATGAGGTGGAATTCGATGCAGAGGGCAGGCCGATACTCGCCACTGCCCACATGTTCCAGTTCTCTGAACGCTTCCTGCGCGAGTTTCTTCCTACCACCGTCGAGCTGGGACGCTCGTTCGTTACCCTGGAATACCAGTCCACCCGTGCCGGATCGAAAGGCCTCTTTGCCCTCGACAACCTGTGGGACGGACTGGGGGCACTGACTGTCATCAAGCCCACCATGCGGTATTTCTTCGGCAAGATGACCATGTATCCCAGCTATCACCGCCTGGGACGCGACATGATTCTGTATTTCCTCCACAAGCATTTCTCGGATAAGGACGGACTGATCACTCCCATGCATCCCCTGCGGATAGAGACCGATGTGAAGGTGTTGGAACAGTTGTTCTGTCACGATACGTTCAAGGAAGATTATCGGGTGCTGAACACCGAAGTCCGCAAGCTGGGATACAACATTCCCCCGTTGGTGAATGCCTACATGGGCCTGTCGCCGACCATGCGCATGTTCGGCACGGCCATCAACGATGGTTTCGGCGATGTAGAGGAAACCGGCATCCTGATTGCTGTCGATGAGATTTTGGAAGAGAAGCGGGTGCGCCACATCGAATCCTTCGTCAAGGAGCATCCCGAAGCCTTGCGCCTCACTTCGGGTGCCAATCCGGTATTCTCGAAACAGCAGTCCTGATTTCTTATATAACACATACCAAAACGGCACAAGGAAAGGAATTCTTTCTTTCCTTGTGCCGTTTTGGTATGAAGACACTATTCCGTCTTGATGCTGTGGATGGGGTTCTCGTTGGCGTTCTTCCAGCTCTGGTAGGTCACGGTGAAGAGGGTGAGCAGGCTGACGCTGAGGAAGGCCACGAGGAAGATGACCGGGTGGATGGGTGCTTTGTCGGCAAAGCCCTCTAACCAGCTGTGGCCGATCCACCAGCCAAAGGGGGCGGCGACGGCGAAGCATCCCGTCAGGATGTAGATGTAGCGGCGGTTGAACATATAGAGGATGGCCGTCGTGGAGCTGCCCATAATCTTGCGGATGCCGATTTCCTTGCGGCGGTACTCGCTCTCGAACAGGGTCAGTCCGAACACGCCGATGATGCTGAGGACGATGGCGACGAGCGAGAACAGCAGTATCTGCTTCGTGAAGCGCAGCTCCTGCCGGTAGGTGTTGTCCAGCACGCTGTCCATGAAGCGGAACTCGCAGTCGAAGCCCGGCGAGAACTTCCCGACTACTTGCTGCAGGGTGTGGAGCATCGCTCTCTTGTCCACGTCTTTCTGCACGCGGACATTGAGGTAGTTGGGGTAGAAGCCCCACGAGTCGGGGAGCATGCAGAATGCCATGGGGCTGGCGGAGGCATCGTTGCGGAAGCTGCTGTACTTGGTGTCCTCGCAGAAGCCGACGCATATCAGGTCTCCGGGGCCGGTGGGGCGTTCGTCCACCCGCAACCAGCTGTATTTCCGGCGTGCGGCCTCGTTGAAGATGAGGCATCCCTTGTCGCCCGCCTTGAAGTCGCGCCCGTCGGTGATGTGGATGCCCATCGTGCTCAGGTAATGTTCATCCACAGGCAGGCAGTCGTACTGCATGTACCTGTCTCCTTCGCCGCGTCCCCAGCCCATGTAGCTGTCACCGCTGCTGATGAGGAACTGCGAGAAACTGGCATCGGCCACACCCGACAGACGGGTCACCTCGCTGTGGATGGCCTCGCGCTGCTGCCGCATTTCCTGATTGATGCGTCCCACCAGGATTTCGTCCTTGTCGTAGCCATAGTCGGAGGTGCGGATGTAGCGGCTCTGGGCATACATGATGCCGATGCTGATGATGAGGGTGAACGATACGGCAAACTGGAAGCAGACCAAAGTGGTGCGCAGGGCACGGCCTTTGGGAGAGAGGCCGAACGAGCCTTTCAGGGCGAGGGCAGGCGGGAAGGAAGTGACGTAATAGGAAGGATACAGCCCTGCCAGTACGCCCATGAGCAGGCTGATGCCGAAACCGCCTGCCAGCAAGGCAGGATGACGGGTGAGGTCGAGACTGGCTGCCACCAGTTCCTGCAGGCCGTGGGGACGGAGCACGTAGATGAGGAGCAGCGACAGCAGGAAGCTGCCGATGCTGATGACGACGGACTCTGCCAGCAGGTGGATGCGGAGGGAAAGCGTATGGGCTCCCAGCACTTTCTGTGTGTTGATGCTGCGGATGCGCATTGGGGTCTCGGCCAAGGAGAAGTTCATGTAGTTGATGGCGGCGATGAGCACGATGAGGAACGACACGCTGAACAGCAGATACATGGTGACGGGACTGCTGGGGTTCTTCGTCCCGAGCGGAGAGAAGTGCACGTTGGCCAAGGGGGTGAAGTGCAGCGGCTCGTCGATGTCGTACGTGGAGTCCTGCTCCTCCGGTAGTTCCTTCAGTTTCCGGAAAGCGGTGCGGCAGACTTCGTCCGCAGCTTCAGGCGCATCCAACAGGAAGTAGCAGTCGTAGTTCCAGTTCTGCCAGTTGTCCTTGTTCTCATTCTTGTCAACGGCAAAGAACAGCGGGTTGCCCAGCGTGGTGTTTTCCGGAAAGTCGCGATACACGCCGCCTACGTATAGGGGCTTGTTGTCGGCGGCCTTTCCCTGGAAGAGGGTCTTGCCCACGGCATCAGTGGTGCCGAACAGCCGTTCGGCCATAGAGGCAGGTATCACGACATTCAGGGCTTCGTCGAGCGATTCGGTGGTGCCTGCCAGCATCTCCGGCTGGAACATCTTCAGGAAATTCCCGAATCCGCCACAGCAGCTGATGGAGAAGGGATGTCCATCGACTTCCACCTCCCGTTCCTGCCGCCACGACTGTAGGATGGCAGTGGCCTCCACGTGGGGCGAGCAGCTGCCTATCAGTTCGGCAAACGGTCGCGGCAGGTTGAGACTCCAGCCCCAGTCGGCGTTGGGGTAGAACTCGGCACGGACGATGCGGTCGCAGTGGCGGTAGCCGCGGTTGAAGTGGAAGTCGTAGTCCACCTGTGTCAGGATGACGAGGAAGGAGGCGAAGGCGATGGTCAGCCCTACGATGTTGAGTATGCTGGCGGTGAAGAACCGCCGGAAGGTATGGGTAAAGTTGCGGTAGAATGTTTTCATGACGGTATGCGTTTAAAAATGATGATGATAGGGTTATGACGGGGCACCGGTCAGTCCAGTACCAGCACCTCGTTGTCCTTGTAGCTTTCGTAGCCGGAGACGATGACCCGTTCGCCCTTCTCCAGCCCCTCGGTCACCTCGTAGAACTGCGGGTTCTGGCGTCCGATGCGGATCTTGCGGCGGTAGGCTTTCTTGCCGTCCTTATCGACGACGAAGATCCAGTTGCCGCCGGTCACCTGGAAGAAGGTGCCTTTCGGGATGAGGACACTCTCGGTGGGCTCGCCCAGCTGCAGGTCGATGTAGTAGGTCTGTCCGCTGCGGATGTTCTCCGGCCGCTTGCCCACGAAGACGAAGTCGGTGCGGAAGCGGCCTTCGCGCACTTCGGGATAGACCTTGCGCACCTTCAGCTCGAAGGCGGAACCCTGGCGTTCGAAGGTAGCGGGCAGCCCGTTGTTCACCCGGTCGATGTAGTGTTCGTCAATCATCGCCTCGATTTTGTAGTCGGAGAGGTCGTTGATCTGTCCCACCATCTGTCCGGCGGTGATGTTCTGTCCCAGTTCGGCATTCAGCAGACCCAGTTCGCCGTCGATGGTGGCCCGCACCTCCAGCTTGTTCTTCCGTTCGCGGATGAGCATCACGTTCTTCCGCATGTTCTGCAGGTTGTCCTCCATCTGGTCCATCTGGATGGTGCGGTAGAGGCTGTCCTGCTTCAGCCGTTCGCTGATGAGGGCGTGCTTCTTCTGCGAGGCCTCAAAGTCTTCCTTGGCCTGCAGGTATTCCTCCCGGCTGATGAGGCGTTCCTCGTAGAGGCGTTCGTACTGCCGGTAGGTGCGCCGCTTGCGCTGCGTGTCGATGTCGAGCTGCACCTTCTCCGTCTCGTTGTTCAGCCGGTCCTGCTGCATGGCCACCTGCGTGTTGCGCAGCAGGTTCTGCTTCTCCGCCAGCTCCGACTCCGCGTTCAGTATCTGCAGGTCGAGGTTGGAGTTGCTCAGCAGCAGGATGACATCGCCCTTGCGGACGTGCGCCCCCTCTTCCACGACTTTTTGTTGCACGATACCGCCCTCTTCAGGACTGAGCTGCACCACCGAGATGGGCTGCACCTGTCCGTTCACGCGGATGTAGTCGTTGAACTTTCCGTACTGCACGTCGGCTATGTTGAGCGACTGCCCGTTCACCTTCAGCGTAGTGGCGTGATTGCCGAAGATAATCCAAAGCACCAGCACCAGCAATGCCGTTCCGCCGGCGATATAAGGCACGTGCTTCTTCTGAATCCCTTTTTTCTTTTCTAATTGTATATCCATAGTGAGTATCTTTTAAATTTCGTTTGCTGCATTCTTCATTCCTCATTCTTCATTAAAATCAGTTCTTTCCCTTGATAGTACTCCACTAACCGGCACTTCATCAGGTAGGTCAGCCGGCTCTGCAGCAGCAGGGTCTGGCTCTCTAACAGGGTGGCGGCGTTGTTCTTCACGTCGAGCGAGGTCATCAGTCCTTCCTCGAACTTGCGGCGGGTGATGCGGTAGGCCAGGGCATCCGAGCTGACCTTCTTCTCCATCTGCAGGCTTTCCTTCAGGTAGCCTTCGCGGTCCTGTATTGCCTGGAGGACGAGCTTCTGCAGCTCCTCCTTCTGGGCTTCATACTGCTCCACGGCTATGTGGTAGTTGTTCACGGCCTGCCGGCGGTGGGTGAGTGCGGTCAGGCGGTTGAAGAAAGGAATGCTCATCGAGAAACCGAAGTACTGACCGAAGTTCGTGTCCAACTGCTTCTTCCACGACGGATAGCCCGTCTTGTGCAGCTCCTTGTAGTAGGACGAGGAGATGCCGGCATAGAAGCTGATGCTGGGGAAGAAGGCACTCAACGATTTCTTGCGCTCCATGTTGGCCACTTGCTTGCGCATCTCAGCCTGGCGCAGTGTGGGGTTGGTACGGAGGGCGATCTGATAGACCGTTCCCGCATCGGCCGGTTGCAGGTCCACTTGTTCCATTGTTGTCGCTTCCAGCAGGCAGGTGTCGAGCAGCAGGGAGTCGGTGGCGGGCAGGTTCATCTGCTGTTTCAGGGTGAGCAGTGCCGTGGCGTAGAGGTTCTCCTGGTGCGTCAGGTGGTAGGCATCGGTGGCCTGCTGTGCTGCCACTTGGGCCACGTCGGCCGCCCCTTTCAGTCCCAGTTCCTCCTGGCGGCGGGTCTTGTAGAGCAGGGAGTCGCTGTCTGCCAGCTTCTGCCGGGCAAGGCGGGCCGTACCGTAATAGTACAGGGCATTGATGTATGCCTGGAAGGTTTCGAGGGCCGTGTTGTCGCGGGCTTCCTGCAAGGCGGCTTTCCCCAGCAATACGTTGGCCCGCGAACGCCGTACCTCGTTGATGAGGCTGCCTCCCCGGAACACCGGGAGGGAGGTTTCCAGGCCATATCCGTTGTTGAAGGTGGAGATGTTGTTATAGGTATTGGTTTCGGGATCTACCGAGCGGCCGTAATTGTATTGTACCCCGATGCTGCCGTTAAGGGAGGGCAGGAAACTGCCGATGGCCTTCGTGTGGTCCAGCCGGTAGTTGCTGGCTTCGTAGGTGCGCTGCTTCACCGTGCGGTTATGCTCCACGGCGTAAGCCATGCAGCGGTCGATGCTCCACGTTTCCTGTGCTTCGGCCGGGAGGCTGCCGAGGCCGATGGCCAGAACAGCCAGTGAGGTGGGGATGAATCTGCTTGTCTTCATGTGCTTTCAGTCTTTCTTTTCCCTTTCTCTATCAAATACCGTGCCAAACTCGTAATGCGTTGTTTATGAGTAGGAAATACGGAAGTCTGATTCCGGTACTGTCTAAAAATTAGACAGTGAGTGTCTAATTTTTTGTCACCCTTTACACCTTGTCTTTGTGTTTCTTTGCGTACCTTTGCATCCGTAAGACGAATCGTAATGAATCAAGAAGTATGGCAAAACATGGAACTCTTTTGGTGGTGGACGACAACCGCAACATCCTGACTTCGCTGCAGTACCTCCTGGCGGACTATTTCGAACGGGTACTCACCCTGCCTTCGCCCGTCACGCTGCCCTCTGTCTTGCAGCAGGCGGCTCCCGATGTGGTTTTGCTCGACATGAACTTCTCGTCGGGCATCAACAGCGGCAACGAAGGGCTGTACTGGTTGCGCGAGGTGAAACGCCTGCGTCCTCAGACACAGGTGGTGCTGTTCACTGCCTACGCCGACATCACCTTGGCGGTGAACGGCCTGAAGGAGGGAGCAGCCGACTTTGTCGTGAAGCCGTGGGACAATGCCCGCCTGGTACAGACGTTGCAGGAAGCTTATAATAAGGTCCACCTACCTCACAAGGAGAATCCGGTGCCGCCACCGGTGGCGCAGGAGGCCATGTACTGGGGCAACTCGAAGGCCGTCCGGCCCTTGCGCACGATGGTGGAACGGGTCGCTTCGACCGATGCCAACATTCTGATTACCGGTGAGAACGGAACCGGCAAGGACATGCTGGCCCGCGAAATCCATCGCTTGTCCAACCGGCGGGGCGGTCCGATGGTCGTGGTGGATATGGGAGCCATTACCGAGTCCTTGTTCGAGAGCGAACTGTTCGGCCACGTAAAAGGTTCGTTCACCGATGCCCGTACCGACCGGGTGGGCCGTTTCGAGGCGGCCAATGGCGGTACCCTGTTTCTCGACGAGATAGCCAACCTGCCCTACTACCTGCAGGCGAAGCTGCTGACGGTGCTGCAGCAGCGGTGTTACACCAAGGTCGGTACCAATACTCCCCAGCCTACCGACATCCGCCTGATCTGTGCCACCAACCGGAACCTGAACGAAATGGTGCAGAAAGGCGAGTTCCGTGAGGATCTGCTCTACCGCATCAATACCATCCACCTCCATCTGCCGGCGCTCCGCGAGCGGAAAGAGGACATCCTGCCGTTGGCCCACCGCTTCCTGCGCCTCTATGCGGCCAAGTACGGACGGGCCGCCTGCCGCTTCTCGCCTCAGGCGGAACAGAAGTTGCAGCAATACCCTTGGTGGGGAAACATCCGCGAGCTGCAGCACTGTGTAGAGAAAGCCGTTATCCTTTCGGAGGGGCCTTCCCTCCAGGCAGAGCAGCTCCAGCTGGCTCCCTCGCAGGCGCCGGTGGTGGCAGACACGCAGGAGGAGCATCCGGTCCAGACGCTGGACGAGATGGAGCGCACGCTGGTGCTCCGGGCCATCGAGCAGTCGGAAGGCAACCTGACGCAGGCGGCAGCCTTGCTGGGCATCACCCGGCAGACCCTCTATAACAAGATGAAACGTCATGGGCTATAACCACTTCTACTCGTCCGCCTGGCTCCACCTCCTGCTGCTGGTAGTGGGGGTCAGCCTGTTCACCGTCGGCCTCTGCCGCTCTTCCTGGTTCGAGCTGGGTACGGGTGGAGGCGCGTGTGTGCTGTCGTTTCTGGTGTACCTGCAGCGACAGCGCGAGTTGCGCGAGAAGTGCTGGCTGATGCTGGAGGCCATCCGCAACTGCG
This sequence comes from Phocaeicola plebeius, assembly GCA_022767125.1. Classification (GTDB taxonomy): domain Bacteria; phylum Bacteroidota; class Bacteroidia; order Bacteroidales; family Bacteroidaceae; genus Phocaeicola; species Phocaeicola plebeius_C. The sequence goes on along the minus strand of JALEPZ010000059.1, from coordinate 67,027 downwards.
ACTATTCTTTCCGGCTGCCGGTGGACGGATTGCGGGGCAGCGAGCGCATCTTGCAGAACACCCTCAACGAGTTCGGCGGATGGATGAGCCGGCAGAAACAGTGGATGGAGCAGCGCGAACGCTTCTACGAGCTGATTCTGGCGAATGTCACGTCGGGCATCGTCGTACTGGACGAGGACCAGAAGATACTGCAGACCAATCCGGCGGCTGTCCGGCTGCTGGACCTCCCGACACTGGCCACCCTGCAGCAGTTGGAGCGGTATGGGAACCATCTGCCGCAGGTGTTCCGCTCGCTTCCGGCCGGCGAAAGCACGCTGGTACAGTTCACGGCCCGCCGAGGAGAGGTCAGCCTGCAGGTGCGGGCCTCTGCCATCCAGGTAGGTGGCCGCTGGATGCGTATCCTTTCGCTGAACGACATCCGTAGCGAAATGGATGCCAAGGAACTGGAGTCGTGGATGAAGCTGACGCGGGTACTGACCCACGAAATCATGAACTCCATCGCACCCATCTCCTCGCTCAGCGACGTGTTTCTCCACCGCGAGGAGGTACGGCAAGGCCCGTTGTACGACGGCATCCGGGCCATTCACGACACGTCAGTGGGTCTCATATCCTTTGTTGACAGCTATCGCAAGTTCTCGTCGCTGCAGCCGCCTTCGCCCGAGCCGTTCTACCTGTCCGACCTGCTGCAGCAGATTCGTGAGTTGCACATGGTGCCCGATTCCATCGTGTGGTCCCAGCAGATAGAACCGATGGACCTGATGCTGTATGCCGACCCCAACCTGATCCGTCAGGTGTTCATCAACCTGTTGAAAAATGCGGTCCAGGCGATAGGGGACCAGCCGGGTAGAATCCATTTGCGTGCTTTCTGTTCGGCCGACGAGCACATCTTTATCTATGTCAGCAACAACGGACCTGTCATTCCCGAGGCGGAAGCCGGACAGGTGTTTGTTCCTTTTTTCACCACGAAAGCCGAAGGCACCGGCATCGGTCTCTCCCTGGTGCGTCAGATCATGAAGCTCTCTCATGGCAGCATCAGCCTGATGAAGCCCGGCACGAACGGCTGGAACACCACCTTCGTGCTGGAGTTCGTATAGAGGTGTCTGTCCGAGCACACCTTATTCCGCTGTGCTTGTATTATGAAAGGATGCTGAGGAGAGCATTTCCCATAAAAATGCGCGATAGTGGTGCGGAATCTATGTTTTTTTAATACATTCCGCACCACTATCACGCAATTATGGTTGGTTAGTAATGTAAAAAAATAACCTGCATCAGTTGATAGGTTTGATGAGATAGTTCCACTTTGGTAGCCTTGATGAGAAATACGACCTGGCGTTTCTGAACATTGTTGGCGTATGACACAAATGAGCGTGGTGGAATTTTTGTAGTTCGTTTTTATTTCCTACTTTTGCAAAGGATAAGAAAACATAGAAGTATGGCAAAACGTTATCTTGACCCCAAGGCAGACCTTACGTTCAAGAAGGTATTCGGTGAGCATCCTGACCTTGTTATCAGCCTGCTCAATGCTCTTCTCCCGTTCAAGACCCAGGAAGAGGAGATACAGTCCGTGGAGTATCTGACACCAGAGATGGTGCCAGACAACCCACTGCGCAAGAACAGCATCGTGGATGTACGGTGCAAGGACCTGCGTGGCAGGCAGTTCATCGTGGAGATGCAGATGGTGTGGTCGCCGGAGTTCATGCAGAGGGTGATGTTCAACTCTGCCAAGGCATACGTCCGCCAGCTCGACAAGCAGGAGGACTACCATCTGCTGGAACCAGTGTATTCGCTCAACCTCGTGAACGATGTCTTCCTGAACGACGTTCCCGAATACTACCACTACTACCGTATGGTTCACGAGAAGCATACGGAGAAGGTGATAGACGGACTGCACCTTGTGTTCGTGGAGTTGCCCAAGTTCACCCCGCATACCATGAAAGAGAAGAAAATGCACGTTCTTTGGCTGCGCTATCTCACGGAGATAGACGGCTATATGGAGACCGTTCCGCAGGAGCTTCTCGACAATCCTGAGATAAGCAAGGCGATGGAGGTGGTGGAGGAGTCGGCATTCTCTCCCGAACAGCTTCTCGGCTACGACAAGTTCTGGGACATTATCAGGACTGAGACCACGCTCTATAACAGTGGCGTAAGGCAAGGTCAGGCGAAAGGTCTTGAACAAGGGCTTGAGGAAGGAATGAAGAAAGGCCGTGCGGAAGGTCTTGCGGAAGGGCTTGAGAAAGGCCGTGCGGAAGGATTAAAGGATACTGCCCGCAATCTGAAATCAATGGGCCTTGGCATTGCCGACATACAGAAGGCGACGGGGCTCAGTGAGGAGGATATTTTAAGGTTGTAATCATCATATGGAAAACAATCGGCAATCCGTTGGACGGTTCACTGATAATCCCTATATTTGCATATAGTAATTTCTATTACCGTAATAGCTGTTACTATAATCAAGGAGGAAGGCAAGATGAAGTTTTATAATCGTGAGAGAGAGCTGGCTGTATTGAGCGAACGGCTGCGAGTCAGTAAGGAACAGGCACAGATGACCGTGCTGATGGGGCGTCGCCGTATCGGGAAGACCGAGTTGGCCCGGCGATGCGGAGACGACAGGATGCTCTATTTCTTCGTGGCACGCAAGGCGGAGGCATTGCTGTGCCGGGATTTTGCTCAGGAAGTAGAGGAGAAGCTGGGGCTACCGGTAGGGTGGCCCGAGTCGTTTGCGCAACTGTTCCGTTACTTGCTCAAGCTGTCTGCTACGCTCCCCTTCACGTTGGTCATCGACGAGTTCCAGGAATTTGTGCGCATTAATCCGTCGGTATTCAGCGAGATGCAGCGCGAATGGGACCTGGCCAAGGATTCCAGCCGGATGAACCTGATCATCAGTGGTTCCGTGTTTACCCTGATGAGGCGGATATTCGAAGATTACCACGAACCGCTGTTCGGCAGGGCGACCCAGCAACTGGTGCTGAAGCCTTTTACTACCGGTGTGCTGAAACAGATTCTTCAGGATGCCCGACCCGACTGGACCGGGGAGGACCTGCTGGCCTTGTTTTGCATCACGGGAGGTGTGCCCTGGTATGTTTCGCTGTTGATAGACCGTGGCTATACCGACAAAGACCGTATGCTGGCTTACCTCACCGAGGAGAATTCCCCGTTCATCACTGAAGGGAAGAATATCCTCATCGAAGAATTCGGAACAGACTACACCATTTATTTTTCCATCCTTACCTGCATCGCCGAAGGGCAGCGCAGCCGCAGCGAGATAGAAAGTGCATTGAAGAATGACAACATAGGCAGCTACTTGCACAAACTGGAGAATTACTATGGACTCATCGAGAAACAGCTGCCCATTTTTGCGAAGGAGAGCTCCAAGAAGGTGCGCTATGCGTTGAGCGACTGTTTCCTGCATCTTTGGTTCCGTTTCTTCTTCAAGTACCAGTCGTTTGTCGCCAATGATGCCCTGAACCAGCTGGCGGTGGTCATCCGTCGCGATTACGATGTGTTCTCCGGTTTCCAGCTCGAACGCTATTTCGAACGGAAGCTGCGCGAATCGGGCCGCTATACGCGCATCGGGAAGTTCTGGGACAGGAGCGGCGAGAACGAGATTGACCTGATAGCCGTCAACGAACTGACGAACACGGCTGACATCTACGAGGTGAAGAAACAGTCGAAGCGGTACGTACCTGCCTTGCTCGAAGCCAAGGTGCAGGAACTGCTGAAGCAGTGCAAGGAACTCCGGAAGATGGAACTGACGTTGGGGTGCCTGTCGGTAGCGGATATGTAGCATTCGGTCGGTGATGGACGATTTTTATGGGTTTTGCGGACAAAATAAGGGGTCGGATGCGCAGGAAAGCCGTAACTTTGCCGAAAATCAATTAAAAGCGAATAGTTATGATACTACGGAAAACCTTACTGGCCGTTATGGCCTTGGGAGCTTCCTCCCTGTTTGCCCAGCGTGCCGACCTCCTGTTGGACGGCGGCTGGATGTTCCGCTTCTCCCATCAGGTGGAGAAAAGTTCCTCGTCGCCTGTTTCGTTGCCCCATACCTGGAATGCACAGGATGCCCTTTCAGGAAAGACAGACTATAAGCGAGGCATCGGGAATTACCAGCGCAAGCTCTATGTCCGTCCCGAATGGAAAGGCAAACGCCTCTTCCTCCGTTTCGAGGGGGCCAACAGCGTGGCCGATGTGTTCATCAACGGCAAGCACGTGGGCGAACATCGGGGCGGCTACAGTGCCTTCGTCTTCGAAATCACCGACCGTGTCCGTTACGGGGCCGACAACCAGTTGTGGGTGCGGGTGAACAATGGCGAGCAGTTGGATGTCATGCCGTTGGTGGGCGACTTCAACTTCTACGGCGGCCTCTACCGTGATGTCCATCTCGTGGTGACCGAACCGGCGTGCATCTCCCTGACCGACTATGCCTCGCCGGGCGTCTATCTCCGACAGACCCGCGTCACTCCCGAACAGGCAGATGTGGATGCAGTGGTCAAGTTGTCCAACCGGGGCGACGCCCAGGAAGTGCAGGTGAAGCTGAGTGTGAAAGACGGAGACCGGGAAGTGGTGCGTGCTGAGCAGACCGTGACCCTGGCAGCCCGGCAGGACAGTGAAGTCCGTCTGCCTGTCAGCATCTTGAAGCCACGGCTGTGGAACGGCACGGCCGACCCGTTCAGCTATCGGGCGGAAGTGACGCTCTGGGCAGACGGCCGAGAGACCGACCGCGTGGCACAGCCCTTGGGACTGCGCTTCTACCGCATTGACCCGGCGGAAGGATTCTTCCTGAACGGCAAGCACTTGCCCCTGCATGGCGTCTGTCGGCATCAGGACCGTCCCGAAATCGGCAATGCCCTCCGCCTGCGCCACCACGAAGAAGACATCCGGCTGATGCGCGAGATGGGCGTGAACGCTGCCCGGCTGGCCCACTACCAGCAGGCGGAAGACATGTACCGCCTGACCGACCGCGAAGGTATCGTGGTGTGGGCAGAGATTCCGTTCGTGGGGCCCGGCGGTTATGCCGACAAAGGTTTTGTCGACCTGCCGGCCTTCCGCGCGAACGGGCAGCAGCAGTTGCGTGAACTCATCCGTCAGAACTTCAACCATCCGTCCATCTGCGTATGGGGATTGTTCAATGAACTGAAGGAAGAAGGGGACAATCCGATACCTTATATTAAAGAACTGAATGAACTGGCCCACCAGGAAGACACGACCCGTCCCACAACGGCGGCCAGCAATCAGGGAGGAGACATGAACTTCATCACGGACCTCATTGCCTGGAACCGGTACGACGGGTGGTACGGCAGCCGTCCCTCCACATTGGCCACCTTCCTCGACAAGACCCATACTGCCCATCCGGAGCTGTGCATTGCCATCAGCGAGTACGGGGCAGGGGCCAGTGTCTATCACCAGCAGGACAGCCTGAAGCAACCGGTGCCGACCGACTATTGGCATCCGGAGAACTGGCAGACCTATTACCACATCGAGAACTGGAAAATCCTGTCGGAGCGTCCCTTCGTCTGGGGAACGTTTGTCTGGAACATGTTCGACTTCGGGGCCGCTCACCGGCACGAGGGCGACCGTCCGGGCATCAACGACAAGGGACTGGTGACCTTCGACCGCAAGCAGAAGAAGGATGCGTTCTATTTCTACAAGGCCAACTGGAATCCCGAACCGATGGTGCACATCGCCGGCAAGCGGCTGCGGCAGGCATCCCGGTACGTGCAGACCATCCAGGTCTTTACCAACTGCCCGAAAGTGGAGCTGTGGGTGAACGGCAAGTCCTGTGGCACCGTCGTCCCTGACAAGTATGCCATGGCCGAGTGGAAGGAGGTCCGTCTGGCTCCCGGCGAAAACCGCATCGTCGTGTGTTCGGTGGGGAACAAGAAGCACGTTGTACAGGACGAGACGGTAATCGCTGTCAAAGTGTCAGAATCTGAATTTTTGTAAAAATGACGACTGCTGTCGTTAGGAGCTTACGACAGGCATCGTGAGCTTCTAACGACAGCAGTTCTTACACCCTGACGACAGGCATTCTTAGGTCGCTTCGACAGGCATTCTTAAAGTGCAAGAATAGGCATTCTTAAGGTGTAAGAACAGGCTCCGGAGTGATGCAAGAAAAACGGCGGAAAACAATTCTCGGACAGCTTGGAAAAGGCGATTACAGGCCAGATAGCAATGCCTGGTGAAGCGTGGAGCAGATACTTGGAAAAGCGGTAACGGACAATACGGACAGCTTCTTGTGCTGAATTCTGCGGCATCCTTCGTTTTTCCCGTAGATTTTTTGTAAGTTTGCCGACAATAATCCTAAAGATAATAGAAGAATATGTCATTGCTGAGCATTGTTTGGAATGTAGACCCGGTGTTGGTACATCTGGGTCCGTTGGAGATACGATGGTACGGACTGATGTGGGGCCTGGGCTTCATCTTTGCCTATGAGATAGTGGCCCGCCTGTTCCGTAAGGAAAAATATCCCGAAGAATGGGTGGACAAGTTGTTTGTCTACTGCATCGTCAGCACCGTCATCGGTGCCCGTCTGGGGCATTGCCTGTTTTATGAGTGGGACTACTACGGTGCCCATCCGGCTGAAATCCTCAAGATCTGGAAGGGAGGGCTGGCCAGCCATGGAGGCGTGTTTGCCCTCATCCTCTCGCTGGTGTGGTACTCGAAGACGGTGACGAAGAAAAGTGTCTGGTGGCTGTTCGACCGCATGATTCCCGCTGTGGCCGTGGTCTGCGCCTGCATCCGCTTCGGTAACCTCATGAATTCCGAAATCTTCGGTTTCCCCACTACCTTGCCCTGGGGCTTCGAGTTCGTCCGCTCGCGCGAATGGCAGGAACTCTACAACCAGGGAGGCACTGCCTTGCCCTGCCATCCCACCCAGATTTACGAAATGCTCTATTGCTTCACTGCCCTCGCCGTGTCGTGGGTGATGTATCATAAATGGGCCCTGCAGAAATACGTCGGCCTGATTACCGGTGTGTCGCTGCTCATTTTCTTCGGTTCCCGTTTCGCCCTGGAGTTCATGAAGAATCCGCAGGTGGCGGAAGAAGTGGGCATGACCTTCAACATCGGACAGCTACTGAGCCTGCCCCTGATTGCCTTGGGGCTGTACCTTATCATGACGTGCAAAAAACGGAAGGAAGCCTATGAATAGAAGACAGAATTGGATGTTGGGCGGAAGCCTGCTGCTTTCGCTCACCGCTGCAGCCGCACAGAAAAAGCCGCAGCCGAACATTATCTACATTATGTGTGACGACATGGGATATGGCGACCTGGCCTGCTACGGACAGCCGTATATCCATACGCCGCATATCGACCGGATGGCAGAGGAAGGGATGCGCTTTACGCAAGCCTATGCCGGCAGTCCGGTCAGTGCGCCCTCGCGGGCCTGTTTCATGACCGGCCAGCATTCGGGCCATGGTGAGGTGAGGGGCAACAAGGAGTATTGGCGGAATGTCCCCATGGTCATGTATGGGCAGAATGCCGATTTCAGCATCGTCGGCCAGCATCCGTATGACCCCGACCATGTCATCCTGCCCGAGATCCTGAAAGACAACGGGTACACCACCGGTATGTTCGGCAAGTGGGCCGGCGGGTATGAAGGGTCGGTGTCTACGCCCGACAAGCGGGGCATTGATGAATTCTACGGTTACATCTGCCAGTTCCAGGCCCATCTGTACTATCCCAATTTCCTGAATCGATACAGCCGGGCGGCAGGCGACACGGCTACCATACGGGTGGTGATGGACGAGAATATCCGCTACCCCATGTTCGGTAAGGAATACACCCGGCGTCCGCAGTATTCCGCCGACCTGATCCATCGGGCTGCGTTGGACTGGCTCGACCGGCAGGACGGCCGGCAGCCGTTCTTCGGCATCTTTACCTACACGCTGCCGCATGCCGAACTGGTGCAGCCCGAGGATTCCATCGTGGAAGGCTACAAGCAACAGTTCTTCCGCGACCATACCTGGGGAGGTCAGGAAGGGTCGCGCTACAATGCTTCCGAACACACCCATGCCCAGTTCGCCGCCATGATTACCCGTCTGGATGCGTATGTGGGGGAAGTGCTGGACAAGCTGAAGGAGAAAGGGCTGGACGAGAATACGCTGGTCATCTTTACGAGCGACAACGGCCCGCATGAGGAGGGAGGGGCCGACCCCACCTTCTTCGGTCGCGACGGCCGGCTGCGTGGCCTGAAGCGCCAGTGTTACGAGGGAGGCATCCGTGTCCCGTTCATCGCCCGTTGGCCGGGAAAGGTGGAGGCCGGCACGGTGAACGACCATCAGTTGGCCTTCTACGACCTCATGCCCACGTTCTGTGAGTTGGCGGGGGTGAAGAACTACGTGAAGAAATACACCCACCGGAAGAAAGAGCACGACTGGTTCGACGGACTTTCCTTTGCCCCGACCTTGCTGGGCCAGGGGGAACAGCCGCAGCATGAATTCCTGTACTGGGAGTTCGAGGAAACCGATCAGATCGGTCTGCGCATGGGCGACTGGAAAATGGTGGTGAAGAAGGGCCGGCCGTTGCTGTATAACCTGGCAGAAGACATTCACGAAGACCACGACGTGGCCGCTGCCCATCCTGACCTGGTGCGTCAGATGGTGGACATCATCCGCCGGGAGCATACGCCGAGTCCGTATTTTCAGGTCACCTTGCCGGAAAGCGCTGCCCCTGCCGGCCGGTGAGTGCCGGAATATCCCTTCTTTGTTCTCGTCCACCCTCATCTGAAGTCAGGATGGACGAGAGTAAAGAAGGGTGGCGGTGGTGATGTTCTGCCCAAACTGGTGCTTGTAGTCAAGGCGGTAGGGGATGGCATTGGCGACTGTCAGGCCAAGCCCCTTGTCCTTGTTGGCCACCGTGTCGAAAGGTGTGCTGTCGTCGGCAATGGACAGGATCACCTTCTGGGGCTGAAGAAGGATTCGAATGTCGATGAAAGCTTTCCTGCTCTTCACTTTACCATGCTCAGCAACGTTTGACATCAGTTCCTCGGCTATTATCCTCACCTTGAACACGGTGTCGTCGTCCAACGACTGCTCTTTCAGCCATTGGCTTATCTCGTTGAAGCAGTTGCCCATGTCTTCAATAGAATACTTAAACGAAAGTTCGAAAGTGGGGAAAGGCGTCGATTTGGGCAGGAGTGTCAACGGCGAAAGTCCCTTGTCCTTCCTGCGTGCAGCCTCAGCCATAACGATCACCACCAGCATAACGAGAGCATAGGCAATCATATTGCTCCACCAGATGATGTCGGGTGACACTACGGACAGCGTCCAAATGACAGGAATGACCGACAGGTTGAGCGAAAAGGAGATGAAGTTGGCCAAGGCAGAGCGTTGCAGCAGCTTGTAGTTGACCATTAGCAGATACAGCAGGCAGAAGAGCCAAAACGCCACACTGTAGATGCGGATGGCATCGCAACACTCGCCGATGAGGGAGTCCGGACAGTCGAACATCCGGGCGATATTATCTTGTTGTTCACGAAATCAATGCCAGCTTGTTGTCCGAGAACATCCACTGCACTGGCCATATCGGCAAGTGTAGTCCCGACTACCTTTATTTCTCTTTCTGTCGCCTTCGTGCTCAGGTAACAAAAACAAAAGAATAGAAAGATGATGACATTTCTCATAGGATGTAGTGTTGTGGATAACTCTAGTATTGATTATTCTCACTGCAAGAATAGTCAAAAAATCAGTAGGATGAATGCAGGCACCAAACGAAATACCCCTTCCTTAACATTATTTATATTTAGGCGGTTACATCATGCAAGTTCCGGCTACGGATATATCCCGCCGCCCCAGTCCGGGGAACGGGACGGGGGCGGCGGAATCAATGGAGAAAAGGGAATATCACTGCCTTACCAGCTCAATCACACGGCTTTGCAGATGCCGGCTGCGGAACACGTTCAGACCGACCTTCATCAGGTAATCGCCCGTGAAGACCTGACCGTTCTCCTTCAGCGAAGAAGCGGCCGACGGCAGCAGGTTGATTTCCTGCACCAAGTAGTGACCGTCAGGGTCCAGTCCCTCCAGACGGACCGGCAACGTCTTCTCGGCAAAGCGCGGATGGAGGTCGTAGGCGAAGAGTACGGCCTGGTCACGTCCCTCGCTGACATAGCTCACCGCCATGTGGGCAGACTCATAGGGCGACACCAGCCTGTATTGACAGCCGTCAAGGATGACCGGCTGCAACCGTTTCCAGTTGGCGACCGCCGTCTGGCAATACGCCAGATCATCGGGAGTAAGGTCCTTCAGCCCCAGGTCAAAGCCCAACTTACACATCGACGCCACATCGGTACGGAATTTCACGGAAGCCGTCTTGTTCCAGCTCGTCACATGGGCGCACATGGCCTTGGCAAGAAAGAACTGCGAGAATCCCCACTGGATGTAGCACCGCTCGATGGGGTCGGTATTGTCGCTGCACCAGAACTCGGTGAAGTATTTCAACGCCTCGTAATCGCAACGGGCGCCACCGCCCGAGCAGAGCATCATCGGCACATCAGGGTATTTCTCCTTCACGCGGCGCATCACCTCTGTCACGCCCCGGGCATGGTCCACATACAGCTGCCCCTGCCGTTCTTTCAGGTACGGACTATAGACATTGGTAATGGGCGAGTTGCAGTCCCACTTGAAGTACGCCACGCGGGGATGCTCGGTCAGGATACGGTCCACCACCGAAAACACATAGTCCTGTACCTCGGGGTTGCTCAGGTCCAGCACCAACTGGTTACGGTAGTAGTACGTCTCCCGGTTGGGCTGGCGGATGACCCATTCGGGATGTTTCGCATAGAGTTCGGAACGGGGGTTCACCATTTCCGGCTCTATCCAGATGCCGAACTTCACACCAGCCTCCGTGGCAGCGTCGCACAGCTCCCCGATGCCCTTGGGCAGCTTGGCGTGGTTCACCTCCCAGTCGCCTAGTCCGGCACGGTCGTGGTTGCGGGCGTTCTCACCGTTGCCGAACCAGCCGTCATCGAGCAGGAACATATCCACCCCCAGGTTTTTCGCCTCCTTCTTACCTGTTTCCTGAACTTATCTTATTACACACATAACTCGTATTCCGCAGGGGTCTGGGAGATTTCCGACCCGCTGATGCAAAGTTGCGAATGAACAGGCATATTTGGAGGGGACAGTAGCATACAGGTAGGCTGCCAGTAGGAATCAAAGGATTTTATAGTATTGTAATACAATCTATTACAAATATTATTCCGATAAATCCAAGTAGATACAAAAAATGTTTCATGCGAATGCATGCTAAAAAAACCGTGACATTCGATGGTAATTTCAAAACAATTGCTATCTTTGCCAGCGACACACAATGACCTGAATGATATGAGACAACCTTTGTTAATAGGAATCTTTCTGGGATGCGTCTTCTGCTTTCTGGACGCCCACGCCCGGCACCCGGTCTTCGCCGAACTGGAGCGGGTATTGGGACGGCGTGCTGTCTTCACCCGGCAGAAAGAAGCACGCATTGACAGCCTGAAACGGCAGTTCCATCCGGACATGGACCTGCGCGACCGTTTCCGCTGGTGTCAGTCCATCTATGAGGAATACCATACCTATCGGTTCGACTCCGCCATGCACTACGTCAAGCAGGAAACGGAACTAGCCGAAGCCTTGAACGACACTGACCTGCAGAACCTCTGCCGCATCCATCGCTCTGTACTGCTGGCCACTGCCGGCTACTTCAGCGAATCCGTCCAGAACTTGCAAGCCATCTCCTCCGCCACCCTCCTGCTGGAACGGCGGGTGGACTACTACACGGCGTATGAATGGGCCTACAGCATGTGGGCGGAATACTCCGACGACCAGGTCTATGCCCCCACGTACTACCGACAGGATTACCGCAGCGCCGTCAAGAACCGGGCCCGACAAAAAGAAGATTTCGAGAAACAAGTGGAAGAATTATGTACTATGTAAACCTATCCTATCTATGAGACACTACTCTACCCTATCGTTCCGCCTCCCCGTCCTGATGACGGTACTGCTGGCCCTCCTCTGCCTTTCGTGCAATCGGAGCGAGAAGCAGTGGCACATCGGCGTTTCACAATGCAGCGAGGACATCTGGCGCAACAAGCAGAACCGCGAGCTGACCATCGGCGGCTATGCCAACAACAACGTGTACCTGGAGTTCCTCTCGGCTGAAGACAACGACCAGAGGCAGATAGAACAGGTGCGCCATTTCATCGAAGAAAAGGTGGACCTGCTCATCGTGGCTCCCAACCAGGCCTCCACCCTCTCCGCCGTCGTCGATGAGGCCTACGACCGGGGCATCCCCGTCATCCTCTTCGACCGGAAGACCAACAGCGACAAATACACTGCCTACATGGGAGCCGACAACTACGAAATCGGGCACACCATGGGACACCTCATCGCCGAACAGATGGAGCGGAAGGGGACCTTGGTGGAGATTACAGGACTGAAGGGGTCTTCGCCCGCCATTGAGCGCCACCGAGGCTTTCTGGAGGCACTGGCCGACTATCCCGACATCCAACTGGTCTCCTCCGAACTGGGCGACTGGACGGAGCTGAGCGGGCGGGCGGCCATGGAGGAGATCCTGCGGCTGCATCCCGACCTGGACATCGACTGCCTGTTCGGACACAACGACCGACTGGCCATGGGCGCCCGGCAGTTGGCGATGGAACACGGGCAACAGGACATCCGCTACTACGGGGTGGACGCACTGCCCACGCCCGGCGGCGGCATCGACCTTGTGCTGGACGGTATCCTGCAGGCCACCTATATCTATCCCACCCAAGGCCTGGAGCTGACGCAACTGGCACTCCGCATCCTGAACGGGCAACCCTTTGAGCGCAACAACCTGCTGCACTCGGCAGTGGTCGATATCCGCAACGCAGAACTGCTGAAGATGCAGTACCGCGAGCAGCAGCGGGTGAGCGGGGAGCTGGAAACGGTCCATCGCAAACTGGACACATACTTCTCGCAGGTAAACGTACAGCGGAAGGTCATCACCTTCTTCCTCCTGCTGGTCGTGCTCATCATGGCTCTGTCGGTCATCGCCTTCCGGGCCTACGTGACCAAGTCGCGCCTCAACGAGGAGCTGCAGCAACTCAACGTAGAACAACAGCAGCTGAACCAGCAACTGGAGCAACGCAACGACGAACTGCAACAGCTGTACAAGCAGCTGGAGGACATGGCCGACGCCCGGTTAGTGTTCTTTACGAACGTAGGCCATAAGCTGCGCACCCCCCTCACCCTCATCGCCGGTCCTGCCGAACAATTGGCGGCGGACAAGAGCCTGAAAGGTCCGCAGCGGCAGCTCGTGGAGATGATGCACCGCAACCTGGAACGGCTGAAGCAGCTGGTCGATGAGATACTGGACTTCCGGAAAATCGGTACGGAACAGCTCGGCGACCTGCCGGAAGAGCCTGCCGCCCCCGCATCGACCACCGCCGGAAGAATTGTCGAGGCAACGGACAAGCCGGACGGTGAGCTGCCTGAAGTGCTGGTGGTGGACGACAATCCCGACGTGCGCCTGCTGGTCAAGACCCTATTGCAAGAACACCACCACGTGACCCTGGCCGCCGACGGCAAGGAAGGGCTGAAAGAAGCACGGCGGATTGTCCCCGACCTGATTGTGAGTGATGTGATGATGCCCGTCATGGACGGACTGGAGATGTGCAGCGAAGTGAAGCGGGACCCTGTGACCTGTCACATCCCCGTGCTGATGCTCACCGCACGCACGCTGGAGGAACAACGGGTGGAGGGCTACGCCCATGGGGCGGACGCTTACATCACCAAGCCATTCACCGCCTCCGTACTGACCGCCCGCATCGACAACCTGCTGGCCTCCCGGCGTACGCTGCGGCGGGTGTTCAGCAAAGGACTGACAGCGGAGAAGCCCGTTGCCGTTCCGGCCGCCGACGACCGCGACAGCAATTTTGTGGAACGCCTGCGCGGCATCATCCAGCAGCACCTGGCCGACGCGGACTTCAGCGTGGAGCGCATCGGCGAAGAAATCGGCATGAGCCGTGTACAGCTCTACCGGAAGACCAAGGCACTGACCGGCCTGTCGCCCGTGGAACTGTTGCGCAAGTCGCGTGTGGAGAAGGCCCGCCGACTGTTGGAAACCACCGACAAGTCCATTTCCGAAATCGCCTACGACACAGGGTTCAGTGCTCCCTCCTACTTTGCCAAGTGCTTCAAGGACGAGTACGGCAAGAGTCCGGGCGAGTGGAGAAGCTGAGTTCCGAAGTTCCTTATTCGTCCACGAAACGGGTATTTAGTGCGTTCGTGGACAAATAAGCACCGTCCCGCTTGGTGGTCAGCGAAAGAATCCGTTACTTTACAGCTTCATATCCAACCACTAACGGACAACAGTATGAGCAACATTATCGGAAGAAAGCAAGAACAGGAGGAACTGATGCGCCTCTTCCACCTGCATCAGGCACAACTGGTCGCCGTCTATGGACGCCGGCGGGTGGGGAAAACCTTCCTCGTACGGGAAGTGTTCAAGAACCGTTTCGCCTTCTATCACACAGGGCTGTCGCCTGTCGAGCTGAAAGGGAAAAGCCTGCTGTCGGCCCAGCTACTGGCCTTCCACTCCAGCCTTGTCCTTTACGGACTGGAGGCCACCACGCCTCCCTCGAACTGGCAGGAAGCCTTCGACCGCCTGCGTACGCTGCTGCTCCAAAAGGACACAGACGAACGACAAGTGGTCTTCATCGACGAAATGCCTTGGATGGACACCCAGCGTGCGGGCTTCATCACCGCCTTTGAGCATTTTTGGAACGGATGGGGAGCCGAACAAGACCAGCTGCTGTTGATTGTCTGCGGTTCGGCCACCTCGTGGATAAAGGACAACCTCATCAATTCGTATGGCGGACTGTACGACCGGGTGAACGCCGAACTGCAGCTATCGCCGTTCACCTTGTCGGAAACCGAACGACTGCTGACCCAACAGGGAGTCACCATGAGCCGGTACGACATCCTGCAACTGTACATGACCCTCGGCGGCATTCCCATGTACATCAGCTATGTGCGTCCGGGACTCAGTCTGGCACAGACCATCGACGAGCTGTTCTTCTCGAAGAAGGCCAAGCTGAAGATGGAATTCACCCGCTTGTTCAACTCCATCTTCAGCTCGCCGGAACGGTACAAGACCGTCGTCACCCTACTGGCCCGGCACCGGCAGGGATGCAGCCGGGAGGAAATCAGCCAACAGACAGGCATCGAATCAGGGAAAGGACTGACCACCCTGCTCCGCACGTTGGAGGCCAGCGACTTCATCGAATGCTACCGCCCCTTCGGGAACAGCAAGCGCCAGCTGCTGTACCGGCTGACCGACCCGTTCTGCCTGTTCTACCTGGAACAGGTGGAGGGAAAGGGAAGAAGCCACACCTTCTGGCAGGACCACGAGAACCTGCCCCAGCTGAACACCTGGCGGGGAAGAGCCTTCGAGAATGCCTGTCTGGTCCATCTGGAAGGAGTCAAGCGTGCGCTGGGCATCACAGGAGTCGCCTGCGAAGCCTCCGGATGGAACCTCCAGGGCACCGACGAGCACCCGGGCATGCAGATTGACCTCATCATCTCGCGGGAGGACCGGGTGGTCAACGTGTGCGAGATGAAGTTTGTCAACGCTCCCTTCAGCGTGAGCAACGACTACGAACAGACCCTGCGCACGCGGCTGAACTGGATCAGCGGACAAATGGGCAAGCGGCAGAACCGTACAGATGACCTTAGTGACCACCTACGGCCTCAAGCAGGGTATCCACAGTGGTGTCTTCCAGCGGGTCGTCACCCTGAACGACTTGTTCGGATGAGCCTGCTTCTGCCCATTTTCATCGTCCGTCTCCCTAAAATTCGTTCCATATCGGCAAGAAATGATACATCGAAACATTTTTTGCTGACACGGAACGTTTTTTTTCCACCTCACCGCCCCCTTCTCCCTACTTTTGCGGCAGATTAGTTATAACTAAAAAGAACCTTTTCTGAAAACCTAATTATTAACAAACAAAACAACCTTTTCTTATGGAAACAGTAAGAAGATTTTTGCTGAGCGCACTGCTGCTGATGGCTTACACCCTCGCAGCCGCACAAACCCTGGAAGTCAGCGGGACAGTGACCGACGCCAACGGCGAGGCCATTATCGGCGCTACCGTACAAGAAAAAGCCACCACGAACGGTACCATCACCGACTTCGACGGCAATTTCCAACTCAACGCCACTAAAGGAGCCACCTTGGTCATCAGTTATGTGGGATATGTGACACAAGAAGTGACAGCTGGACCGAACCTGCGCATCGTCCTTCAGGAAGACACCCAAACACTGGGAGAAGTGGTGGTGACCGGCTATACCACCCAGCGCAAGGCCGACCTGACCGGTTCGGTGGCTGTGGTGCAACCCAAGGACCTGAAGACCTCGGCCGACACCGACCCGATGCGGGCCCTGCAGGGAAAAGTGGCCGGTATGACCGTAACCACCGACGGATCTCCCTCGGGAACGGGTACCGTACGCATCCGTGGTATCGGGTCGTTCAACGCTTCGCAGGATCCACTGTACATCATTGACGGTGTGCCTACGACTGCCTCGCTGAACTCGCTGAACATGAACGATATCGAAAGCATGCAGGTGCTGAAGGACGCCGCCTCGGCCTCCATCTACGGATCGCGCGCCGCCAACGGTGTCATCATCATCACTACTCGTAAAGGAAAGAAAGGCGACAAGGTGAAAGTGGACTTCTCGGCCAACCTGACCGCCCAGTTCTATACCTCGCAGTCCACCATGGACCTCTGCAACACGGCGGAATATGCCACCGCCATGGCACAGGCCGCCCTGAACGACGGACTGGACCCTGTCGCCTACGCCGGCAACTACGGACTGAATCTCCAGGCAGCCAGCGGTACGCCCATCCGGGCCTACGACCCTGCCACCGGCTCGTACAAGGAATATACAGTAAACGGCCTCTACGGCGGCTACATCAACCAGAAGCAGACCATGCGCTACTCTGACACCGACTGGCTGAAAGCCATCTCGCGCACCGGCCTGCAGCAGAGCTATGACCTCTCGCTCTCCAACGCCACCGACAAGTATTCCGCCCTCTTCTCCGTGGGCTTCAAGAACAATCAGGGCATCCTGAAGTACACCGACTTCAGCAACATCTCCGCCCGTCTGAACATGAGCTACAATGTCAACAAGATGGTCACCGTGGGCGAGAACCTGACCGTGACCTATACCACCCAGGTGGACAGCCATCCGATGGAGAACGCCCTGAAGATGGCCCCCACCGTACCGCTCTACGAAGAAGACGGGACGACATTCAGCGGTCCCGTAGGGGGCATGAGCGACCGCCAGAACCCGCTTCGCGAACTGTATTACAACCGCAACAACCGCCTGAAGACCTGGCGCATGTTCGGCAACGCCTACATCGACATCAAGCCCCTCGAAGGACTGACGCTCCGTTCCAACTTCGGTATTGACCACACCTCGTCGTTCATCCACTCGGTGAACCAGACCTTCCACTCGGACATCGTGAACAACAACGTGCCCAGTGTGACCCTCAGCCACGCCAACAGACTGGAATGGACATGGTCGAACACCGCCACCTACAACACCACCCTCTGGGACGAACACACCTTCAACTTCCTGGCCGGTATGGAACTCTTCCGCCAGAACAGTGTGGACTTCTCGGGCTATGCGGAGAACTTCGCCCTCGAAGACTATGACTACATGTGGCCCGACGCCTCCACCGGCACCCGCCGCTCTACCGGCGTACAGGAAGGCTACGCCCTGGTATCGTTCTTCGGGAAAGTGGACTACAACTGGAAAGACCTCGTACTGGCCTCGTTCACTATCCGTCGCGACGGCAGCTCCCGCTTCGGCCGTAACAACCGCTACGGTACCTTCCCGGCCATCACCCTCGGCTACCGCCTCTCGAAACACATCCAGGCCGACTGGATGGACGAATGGAAACTCCGCGGCTCGTGGGGAAAGACTGGTAACCAGGCCATCTCGAACGATGCCCGCTACGGCCTCTACATCGCTGACTACGGATCCGACCGCGTGACATCCACCGCCTACGACCTCCTGCTGCAAGGTTCGGGAACACTCCCATCGGGCTTCCGCACCTACCAGACCGCCAACAACAACCTGAAATGGGAATCGACCACGCAGTGGAACCTCGGTACAGACTTCAACCTCTTCGGCAACAGCCTCTACGGCACCGTGGACTACTATATCAAGAAGGTGGATGACATGCTCATCAACCCGGCCTACCTCGCCGCATGGGGAGAAGGCGGTGCCTCATGGGTGAACGGACCCAGCCTCCAGAACTGGGGCATGGAATACACCCTTGGCTACCGGAACAACCTGGGCGGAGTGGACTACGACATCAAGGGAAACCTTGACTTCTTCCGCAGCAAGGTGACCTACCTGCCCGAAACCACCACCGGTTCCTACCAGCACACCACGACCCAGAACCTCGTGGAAGCCAAAAAGCCGTACGGCTCGCGTGTGGGCTACATCGTAGAAGGACTCTACCAGAACCAGGCGGAAGTGGACGCTTCCGGCCAGCCGGGTGCCCGTGTGGGCGGTCTGAAGTACGCCGACCTGGACCACAACGGCATCATCAACGCCGAAGACCAAGACTGGATTTACAACCCCGTGCCCAAGTTCTCCTACGGTCTGAACATCGCGCTCAGCTACAAGGATTTCGATTTCTCCATGTTCTGGCAGGGCGTGTACGGACAGGATGTCTATAACGACCAGAAGTTCCAGACCGACTTCTGGAGCCTGACAGATGCCGGCTCAAACAAGGGCAACCGGCTGCTGAACGCCTGGACCACCGACAACACCTCGTCGGACATCCCGGCACTGACCACCAACAACGTGGGCGACGAAGGCCGCGTGTCAAGCTACTTCGTGGAAAGTGGCTCTTACCTGAAGCTCCGTACCCTGCAGATCGGCTACAACGTGCCGCAGAAGGCCGTCAGCAAGCTCAAGATGACCAGTGCCCGCTTCTATGTATCGGGCAGCAACCTGCTCACCTTGAAGAGCAGCAGCTTGACCTGCTCTGACCCCGAGAACACCGCATGGGCCTATCCGCGCCCCATGTCGCTCTCCTTCGGTATGCAGTTAGGATTCTGATACCGACCCACTGACTTTGAACATCATATCATCATCGCATAAAAAACAAGAACATCATGAAAGCAATCAGATTCAAGAATATATTGTTGGCCGCCACACTCGGCCTGTCCTTCAACGCCTGCGACGACTTCATCGACGTGGCTCCCGAAGGCAAGATTGACGAGGACACCGCCTTTTCCCACCAGGAGGAAATGGTCACCGCCGCCTACGCCATGCTGGGCGACTGCTGGTACACCTATCCGTTCAACCTCTGGCCGTACGGCGATCTGGCCAGTGACGACTGCCTGAAAGGCGGATCGGGAACGACCGACACGGAATACCACTCCGTAGAAGTGTTCTCCACCCTGACCCCGGCCACCCCCAACCACATGGACGAGCTGTGGTACCGCCTCTACTGCGCCATCGCCCGCTGCAACAAGGCCCTCATCTCGCTCGAAGACTACGAAGGACTGGACGCCGCCACGGTGACACAACGCAAGGCCGAGGTGAAGTTCCTGCGCGGACACTTCTATTACAAGCTGCTGACCCTGTTCCACAACATCCCCTGGATTGACGAGAACGTGGTGCGCGAAGGCTCGCACGAAAGCGTGCGCAACGACGAGTTCTCCTACCAGCAGCTCTTCGACAAGGTCATAGCCGACTTCGAGGAGGCATACGAAACGCTGCCTGCCCAACAAAAGGACGGCGGACGTGTCAACAAGATAGCCGCCGCCAGCTACCTGGCCAAATGCTACCTGAACCAGGCCTACGGCGAAGGCTACGAGTCGAATACCGGAATCGCCCACCTCAACAAGGATTACCTGCAGAAGGTGGTGAACTACACCAATGAGGTGAAGACCTCTCAGTACGGTTACCTGGAAGACTTTGGTGACATCTTCCTGCCCGACTACAAGAACTCGAAGGAAAGCATCTTCGCCGTCCAGATGAGCGACTACAAGGACGACAACACCACCTACGGACGCGCCAACTGGAGCAACATGCTGAACGGCTGCTGGGGAATGTGGTCGTGCGGATGGGACTTCCACAAGCCCAGCCAGAACCTGGTAAACGCCTTCAAGACCGAGAACGGACTGCCGATGTTCGACCACTACAACGACCGCATCGACTACCCGAAGAACGGACAGCCCACCAGCCAGAAATGGGATCCACGCCTCTTCCACACCGTGGGCATGCCCACCTTCCCCTACAAGTACGAGGAGGAATACACGCAGACAACCGCCAACTCGCGCACGCCGAACACCTACGGCTACTACACCTCGCTGAAGGACGTGCCGCAGCGCTCGAAGGGAGAGACCTTCAACCAGCCCTGGCAGGCCTTCGCCATGAACGATTACGTGTTCCGCTACACCGATGTAATGCTGATGCGGGCCGAAGCCCTCGTGGAGCTGAACCAGCTGCCGGAAGCCGAACAGATTGTCAACGATATCCGTAACCGCGCCAAGAACTCCGTAGCGAAGCACATCGCCTACGCCGCCGACCAGGTGGAGATCAATCTCTACCCCGCCGGGTATTTCGCCAGCCAGGACATCGCCCGCCAGTGCGTGCGCTGGGAACGCCGGCTCGAAATGGCCATGGAGAGCAGCCGTTTCTTCGACCTGCGCCGCTGGGGCATCGCCTCGCAGACCCTGAACGCTTACTTTGCCTCCGAGCAACAGGACACCTACGATGGACAGACCTACGCCCAGTACCTGAAGGACGCCCGGTTCACGCCGGAGAAGAACGAGTTCTGGCCAGTGCCGTACAACCAGATGTACTACGTACCGGGTCTGTACACGCAAAACAAAGGCTACAATTGATACATCATGCATCACAGAATGGATACATGAACGCTTTTTGCACATTCTTGCATCATTTGTTCAAGCCTGAACCGAAAAACGGATGTAATTTTGCCTCCGTAAACAAGAAGACAGAGATGTTACACTTATAATGAGGTTAGGTTAGAAGGGACAATAGGGCCAGCCTCCAGCTTGTGAAAGTACAGGGGTTGGCCTTCCTTTTTTAGGTATAACACTTTTTTTAAGGTAGAAAGATTGTTGACAGGATACATGAGAACGAAAAACATATCATAAACTTACATTTGCTTACCGAACAGAATATGAAAACAGAAAGATTACTGACCTTCACCGCCACCCTGTTCCTCGCCGTCACGGCAGGCGCGCAGAAAGCGGAATTCCTCAGCAGCCGCCATGCACTGCTGCGACTGGACACACCCAAGAAATACTTGCTGCTGCCCGTCGAGGAGAAAGAAGATAACGCGCACATCCGCGTCATTAAGGACAACCAGCTCGTCAAGACCTTCAACTGCAAGTTAGCCACCGAAAAGGCCGACTACTTCGTGCCTTATGAAGTGGGCGAAGGCGAACTGCTCGACATCACCTTTCAGGGTACTCCACGCTCGAACGGCAGCATCGGCGACTTCGCCTGCTGGAAACGGATGACCTATGCCGATACCTTCGACACTGCCAACCGCGAGCAGCACCGTCCCCTCTACCACCACTCGCCGGCCTGCGGCTGGATGAACGACCCCAACGGCATGTTCTACAAGGACGGCACGTGGCACCTCTACTACCAATACAACCCCTACGGTTCACAATGGGAAAACATGACCTGGGGACACTCCTCCAGTACCGACCTTGTGCATTGGGAACATCATCCCGCACCCATCGAGCCGGACGGTTTAGGTTCTATCTTCAGCGGTAGCTGCGTGGTGGACAAGGAAAACACGGCGGGATTCGGCAAGGATGCCATCATCGCGTTCTACACCTCGGCCGGACAGAGCCAGACCCAGTGCTTGGCCTACAGCACCGACAACGGGATGACCTTCACCAAGTACGACCGTAACCCCATCATCACATCCACCGTACCCGACTTCCGTGACCCTCACGTGTTCTGGAATGAAGAGGCCGGCCACTGGAACCTCATCCTTGCCGCCGGACAGCAGATGAGCATCTACTCATCGGCCAACCTGAAGGAATGGAAACATGAAAGCGATTTCGGAGCGACCTACGGCAACCACGGCGGCGTGTGGGAATGCCCCGACCTGATGAAACTCCCCGTAGCCGGCACCGATAAGGAGAAATGGATGCTCATCTGCAACATCAACCCCGGTGGACCGTGGGGAGGATCTGCCGCACAGTACTTCATTGGCGACTTCGACGGAAAGACATTCACCTGTGAATCGAAGCCGGAAGTGACCAAATGGATGGACTACGGGAAGGATCATTACGCCACCGTCACCTTCGACAACGCCCCGGACGGCCGCCGTGTCGGTATCGCCTGGATGAGCAACTGGCAGTACGCCAACCAGGTGCCGACCCAGCAGTTCCGCTCAGCCAACAGCATCGCCCGCGAGTACGGCCTGTTCGAGTACAACGGCGAGACCTACTGTAGCGTGAAACCGGTGAAAGAGATGGATACCCTGCGTGGCAACCAACGCAAGACTCCGTCAGAAGCCTGTGAGATGGTCGTCACCTTAAAAGGCGATGCACAACTCACCCTGCGTAACGACCGCAACGAGAGAGTGGTCATCAGCTACAATCAAGAAGATGGCATCATCGATTTCGACCGACGCCACAGCGGAAACGTGTCCTTCAGCGACGCCTTCCCCACCATTGTCACAACGCCTACTTACGGAACAGTGCACCAACTGCGCATCTTCATCGATCGCTGCAGCATCGAACTGTTCGATGAAGAAGGCAAGGTGGCCATGACCAATTTGGTCTTCCCCACCACCCCTTATAACCGCCTTACCCTGAAAGGAAAGGCGAAAGCAAAAATCTACTCCCTTAAAAACTGATGATTATGAACAACAATAGCAAACTGACCGTCCTCCCATTGATGCTCTGCTTCTTCGCCATGGGATTTGTGGACCTGGTGGGCATCGCCTCGAACTATGTGAAGGCAGACCTCGACCTGAGTGACTCCGTCGCCAACATTTTCCCCTCGTTGGTATTCTTCTGGTTCCTCATATTCTCCGTCCCCACTGGGATGCTGATGAACAAGATAGGCCGTAAGAAGACCGTACTGCTATCGCTTGTAGTGACCATGGTGTCACTCCTGCTACCCATCTTTGGAGAAACCTTCCCCCTGATGCTCGCCTCATTCTCGTTGCTCGGCATCGGTAACGCCCTGATGCAGACCTCACTCAATCCCTTGGTGTCGTTGGTCATCAAAGGCAATCTGGCCTCCACACTGACCTTCGGACAGTTCGTCAAGGCCATCGCCTCGTTCATGGCGCCTTATATCGCCTCTTGGGGTGCTTTGGCCACCATCCCCACATTCGGGATGGGCTGGCGCGTGCTCTTCCCCATCTACCTGATTATCGGTGTGCTCGCTACGCTGTTGCTTTCGTCCACCCCCATCGAGGAGGAAAAGAGCGAAGGCAAGACCTCCTCTCTGCCCGACTGCGTGCGCCTGCTTTCCCATCCGCTGATCCTGCTGTCGTTCATCGGCATCATGTGCCATGTGGGCATTGACGTAGGCACCAACACCACCGCCCCGAAGCTCCTGATGGAACGGCTCGGCATGACGCTCAATGACGCAGCCTTCGCCACCTCGCTCTATTTCATCTTCCGCACCGTCGGCTGTCTGACCGGCTCGTTCTTCCTCCGGATCATGAGCAACCGGCTGTTCTTCCTCATTAGTGCCGTGATGATGGCGGCAGCGATGGCTGGACTGGCGGTCGGTACGGACAAGACGGTCCTGTATGCCGCCATTGCCTTAGTGGGGTACGGCAACTCCAACATCTTCTCGCTCGTCTTCTCGCGGGCCCTGCTTTCGGATGCCTCCCATCAGAACGAAATCAGCGGCCTGATGATTATGGGCCTCTTCGGGGGTACCCTCTTCCCCTTGCTGATGGGCTTCTCGGCCGATGCCTTCGGGCAGGTGGGAGCCGTGGCGGTCATGGCCGTCGGAGTGATTTACCTGTTTACATATTTACCTAACATAAAGAAATGACACACATCATGGAAAACAACCGTATTATCGTAGGACTGGGCGAGGCACTTTGGGATTGCCTCCCCGAAGGCCGGAAGCTGGGCGGCGCGCCCGCCAACTTTGCCTATCACACGTCCCAGTTTGGCAACGAGGCATACGCCGTCAGTGCTGTCGGCAATGACGAGCTGGGTGACGAGACCATCCAGGCTTTCGAAGAGAAGAAACTGAACTACGCCCTGCCCCGGGTGGACTTCCCCACAGGCACCGTGCAGGTGACACTGGACGGCGACGGCATCCCGAGCTATGACATCAAGGAAGGGGCCGCCTGGGACAACATTCCCTTCACCCCCGAACTGGAAGCCCTCGCCCGCCGCTCCCGCGCCGTGTGCTTCGGCTCACTGGCCCAACGCAGCGAGGTGTCACGCCAGACCATCTACCGCTTCCTCGACAGCACCCCGAAGGACTGCCTGCGCATCTTCGACATCAACCTGCGCCAGAACTTCTACAGCAAGGAAATCATCCGCGAGTCGCTGCGCCGCTGCAACATCCTCAAGATTAACGATGAGGAGCTGGTCATCATCGGCCGCATGTTCGGCTATCCGGGCATGGACTTCGAGAACAAGTGCTGGCTGATTCTGGGGAAATATAACCTGGATATGCTGGTGCTCACCTGCGGCGTGAACGGCAGCTATGTCTTCTCGAAAGGAGCGATGAGCTATTACGAGACACCGAAAGTGAAGGTAGCCGATACGGTGGGGGCCGGCGACTCGTTCACCGGTTCGTTCGTTTCCTCCCTGCTGGCCGGCAAGCCAGTGGCCGAAGCACACCGCATAGCGGTGAACGTCAGTGCCTACGTCTGCACGCAGCAGGGAGCCATGCCGTTGCTGCCCGAAGAACTGAAAGGCATCTGATTCTTTCTTAGGATAGGGAAGCCGGTAGAATAATATTCTATGCTTCCCGTCATCCTGCCGGCCGGAACAGAATAATCTTCCAAAATGCTTCTGTTCCGGCCATCTTCTTGTCCTTTCGTAGCCTTTATTCTGCTTTTTATCGTTACTTTTGTTCCCAATACCTACCAATAGTTAGATAAAAGGAGAGAAAAATGAAAAAACAGACGCAAGCGATTCATACCCGGTTCCAGCACCGGGATGCGTATAATGCACTCAGTATGCCGGTCTATCATACGGCAGCCTACGAGTTCGAGGATGCGGTCAGCATGTCGGATGCCTTTTGCGGTAGGACGGATGCTCCCGACTATTCCCGAGTCATGAACCCTACGGTCACGTTCTTTGATTTCATGGTGGACGGGACAGACAACTTTGCCGTGAAGTTCCTCATTAACGATGCCTGCGTCATGAGTGGGAAACCTTTTTCGCATGGGGGTATCTTTCGGTACGAAGAGCAGTCCTTTACCCATCTTCCGGGAACCGCCTGTTACCGCTGTCTTTTCGGTGCACCGCCGCCGGCAGGAAGTGTACCTACTTGTTCGCAAGCGGGGGTGCTGGGAGCCATTGCCGGTATGTTGGGAACCATCCAGGCTGCGGAGGTACTGAAGTACCTGACCGGAACCGGGCAACTGCTGACGGACTGCCTGCTGACCTTCCATGCCCTGACCATGGACTTTCAGAAAATCAGTGTGCTGCGGCATGAGGGATGCCCGCTGTGTGGTGTGTGCCCTTCCATTACCGGGCTGGCGATGGCCTGTGAGCCGACGGCCTGTGACCTGAATCGGCACGGATGAATACGTTACATGACTTATTATGAATACAACAGACAAGAATATGGATGCTATTGACCTTTCGCAGTTTCAACACCCTGCGGCAGCGGGGCCGAAAAAACTTTCCATCATTGCCTTCAGTGGCGATTTCGATCGGCTGACCGCTGTGTTCACTTTGGCGACCGGAGCGGCTTCGCTGGGGTATGAAGTGAATCTTTTCTTTACGTTTTGGGGGCTGGATGCCATCAAGCGGAAACAGGGACGCGCGTTTGTCGGAACAGGCGTGTTGCCGAAGCTGTTCGGCTGGATGATGGGGGGCTGAAAGCCACACCGTGCAGCCGTTTCCATTTCGGAGGCCTTGGCCCGCGACTTTTCCGCTACCTGATGCGCAAGAACCATGTGGCTACGCTGGAGGAACTGGTAGAAGCTGCCAGATTGCTGGGCATACGGATGTATGCCTGTGAGATGGCCATGCATGTGCTAGGCTTGCAAAAAACTGATTTTATCGAGGAGGTGAAGGACGAAGTGGGGGTGGCCACGTTCCTGAAAATCTCTGAGGGAGGACGTACATTATTCATTTGATTGAAGGAGACAACCGGATGAAACATACACTTGACATTACGCATGAACATTGTCCGATGACCTTGGTCCGGACCAAACTGAAACTGGCACAGATGGCAGCAGGCGATACGCTTGAACTGCTGCTCTGCCAAGGTGAACCCTTGAACAACATTCCCGGCAGCGTGGAGGAACAAGGGTACACGGTGTGCTCGACGGAACAGGTGGAGGACACCGTCTTTCGAATCGTCATTGAAAAACCCATATCTTTTCATCGCTAACGGATAGGAGGAACTAACTATGAATAAGCAACTTTCGTTTGTCTTGGCCGATAATCAGGATATTACCCGTATGGGAATGCGGGGCTTCATTGCACACCTTTTCGGGACGAATCTCATCACAGAGGCATCCGGTAAAAAG
Organism: Phocaeicola plebeius; assembly: GCA_022767125.1. Classification (GTDB taxonomy): domain Bacteria; phylum Bacteroidota; class Bacteroidia; order Bacteroidales; family Bacteroidaceae; genus Phocaeicola; species Phocaeicola plebeius_C. The sequence goes on along the minus strand of JALEPZ010000059.1, from coordinate 40,297 downwards.
CAACTGACTGACCTCTTGACGGACTATCCGGACAGTGTGGTGGTTCTCGACTATACCTTGTTCGACTTGAACGGGGTCGAGGAGTTCCTGATTCTGGTACGGCGGTTCACCGATGCCTGCTGGCTACTGTTCTCGAACGACCTGAGCGAGGATTTTATCCGAAAGCTGAGTGCAGAAGAGAAAGTCAGCATGATCTTGAAGGAGAATACCGGCGAGGAAATCCGGTCGGCCTTGCTGTGTGCGGCACACCGGGAGCGGTTCCTCTGTCATCAGATTACCAATCTGCTCATCAGTCACTCCAGTGACTCGAAAGCACCGTCCGTGCTGACAGCGACCGAGAAGGAAATCCTCCGGCAGATTGCTCGGGGCAAGTCCGTGAAGGAGATTGCAGCAGAACGTATATCCAGCATTCATACTGTGATTACTCACAAGAAGAACATTTTCCGCAAACTGGAAGTGAACAATGTGTACGAGGCCACCAAATATGCTTTGCGGGCCGGACTGATTGAGATGGCGGAATACTACATTTAGCCTGCCGCCCTACAGGTTGGTATAGTCCAGTTCCTTGTACTCATAGTTTTCTTCCGGATCGAAGTATTCCTGGCTCAGCGGGGCACCCGTGTAGACCGTTTCGCCGCCCTGGTACACCATCAGCCTCAAAAAAGGCAATGGTTGCCAGTCCTCGGCCGGCAGGCAACGGAGCGGATGCGTGGAGAACAGCAGACCGCCCGATGCCAACCGGCTGTAGTGAAGGGTATGGGCATAGTTGCTGTGGACATACAGGAATGTACCGTCCCACACCATCAGGTTCAGTTTGTTGCCGACGGACAAGGAGGTAATCAGCTGCTCCTAATCCTGGCGCAAATGTACCATCAAAATTCCGGCTGGAACATACCGCAAATGGGGCATTTCATCTACCTCATATATGGTAGGAGGCGACCGATGCAAGCTGATGTATCGGGGCCAGTCGCTGAAATTTGCCGGCTGGTTGCTTGCACAATCCAATTATTATCATTATCTTGGCCCGGTATCCGGAATTTATGAACCTTAATGATAAGAATGATGAAACAATGTATTTTTACGCTTAGACGGGTTATGATAGCCGTCTTGCTGGGTTGGGTGTTCCAAGGGACGGCACAGAGCCTACAGGTGATTCCGCGTCCCTTGCAGTGCGAAGAACAGCAGGGTACTTGGCAGCTGACTGGGGAGAGGGTACTGTCTTTCCCGGCCGAAGCTGCCGAACAGGCCGCTTACCTGCAGCAGGTGGTGTTTCGGTCGACTGGATTTCAGTGGAAGACCACCTCTGTAGCCAAACGGGCTGACGTGCTGCTGGAGATAGACGCGGAACGGGTGCCGATGGCGGAAGGCTACCGGCTGGAAGTGGATAGCAAACGCGTGCGCATCTGTGGACATGATCGCGGCGGCCTGTTCTATGGCATCCAGACCTTTCTGCAACTTCTACCTCCAGCCATCTACAGCCGTTCGCTCCAGCCAGGCGTGGTGTGGACAGTGCCTCAGGTCACTATCACCGATGCTCCTGACCATCCGTGGCGAGGAATGATGCTGGATGTGGCCCGTTATTTCTTCGACAAGGAATTTGTCATGAAATACATCGACATGATGGCGATGTACAAGCTCAACAAGTTGCAGCTCCACCTGATTGATGATTCCGGCTGGCGGTTAGAAATCAAGAAATACCCTCGGCTGACCGAGGTCGGAGCATGGTCGGGTAAGGACGAAAAACGCCTGGGAGGTTATTATACGCAGGAGGAAATCAAGGAGATGATTGCCTATGCTTCCGTACGCAACGTGGAGATTATTCCCGAAATCGAGTTCCCTGCCCATATGCTTTCGGCAGTAGCGGCTTATCCGTGGCTGTCGTGTACCGGCCTGCAGCACGAGGTGCCCGGCCAGCACTTCATCAGCCGCGACCTGCTCTGTGTAGGAAAGGAAACCTCCTTCACGTTCTTGGCCGATGTGCTGGAAGAAACAGTGAACCTGTTCCCGTCTTCCTATATTAATATAGGAGGTGACGAGGCGGTGTACGACCGCTGGAAGGAGTGTCCGTTGTGCCAGGCTGTGATGAAGCGGGAAGGGTTGCGGCAACCGTCGGACCTGCAAGGCTACCTGACGAATGTGGTGGCCGACATGATGGCCAAAAAAGGAAAAACCGTGGTGGGATGGGAGGAAATCATCATGCGCGGCAAGGTGAACCAGCCGGTGGTGGCCGTGATGTGGCACAATGTGGCTGACAGTCTGATTGCTACCCGTGCGGGCCATAAGGCCATTCTTTCGCCGGCGGCCAGCCTGTATCTGGACTTTCCGGAAGGCAAGACACCCGGAGAAATCAAGGCGGCCACCTGGATGCCTCCGGTATCGTTGGAGAAATGCTATACGACTGCAATGAATGACTATGCGCCGACATCGACGGTGATGGGAGTACAGGGCTGTTTCTGGAGCGACCAGTTCATCCATGGTACACTGTTGCAGGAACTACCTTTGCTGAACGAGAACCGTTCGGAAAATTATGCGGAGTACCTCACTTTCCCCCGCCTGTTGGCGGTGGCTGAACTGGGATGGTGCCGACAGGCGCAACGGAACTGGTCGGACTTCCGTCAGCGTATCCGCACGCATTTTGCTCGTCTGGATTATAAGGATTGTCATTACCGTGTACCCGAACCGGAGATTGTCTCGATGCAGGAGCAGGAAGGAAAGGTTCGTTTCGAACTGGCTTCGCCGGTAGACGGGGCCGAAATTCTCTATACGACCGACGGAACTTATCCGCATGCCCATTCTGCCCGTTACACCGGTCCGATTGAAGTGGACACGAAGACCGACCTGCGTGCCATGACGCGGGTCAGCGACCGGCATTGTTCCTTGCCGCTCTATTTCGCACCCGACTATTCCGCCTACCAGGAGTACGGGACGTTTGTAGCTGAATGGAAACCCGTGGTGATTGCGCCCGAGAAGACGGTATGGCGTTTTGAAACGACCGGCAAGATGGTCGGCAATGGTATGTACGAGATTTCCTTTGTCCGTACCCGAGGAACTCATCCGCTTCATCTGGGGACATTGGTCTATTATAAGCGGGGCGAGAAGCTGGTGGAAATTCCCTTGCAAGGGAAGGTGGACGCTGCCCGCCCCGTCGTGACTTGCCGCCTGGAGGTGAAGGAATTTGAAGCCGGTCTGCCGTTCTATGTGGAAGTGGAGACACAGCCGGAAGGCGGCAATGACACTTTTGGGTTCGTGTTCGTGAAAAAAGTCGAGGAATGATCCCTCTCTCACCGACCTGTTGAACAGCTACTGAAGACCAGTTGGTACGGATCGCCTGTCAGCTGTAGGGTGGCGGTGCTGCCGGTGGTGTAGCCCGGTTGTCCGCCGCCGACGAACAGTTGCATTTCGCCTGCTTTCTCCGTCAGTATACCTACCTTGTCGGTCAGTGCCAGGTCTTCGGGCGAGAGGGTGAAGCGGACGGTCTGTGTTTCACCGGCTGTCAGGTGAATACGGCGGAAACCTTTCAGCGAACGGAGCGGCCGGCGGACCTGTCCGTCCTGCGGATGCGATACGTACAGTTGTACCACTTCGTCACCGTCCCGCTGGCCGCTGTTCGTCACTTTTACGCTCACCTCTACCGGCTGGCCGGTGGGGGCGCTGGCAGTACAGTCCAGGTCGCTATAGGCGAAGGTCGTGTAGCTCAAGCCATAGCCGAACGGATAGCGGACCTCGCCCTGGAAGTAGCGGTACGTGCGGTTCTCCATCGAATAGCTTTCGAACGGAGGCAGGTCGGCCTCGCTCTTGTACGTGGTCAGCGGCATTCGTCCTGCCGGGTTGTAGTCGCCGAACAGTACATCGACGATGGCATCACCGGCTGCCTGGCCACCGTACCATGCCTGCAGGATGGCATCCACGTTACGGCTCTCCCAGTCGAAGCTCATGACGGAACCGGACATGTTGACCAGTACCAACGGTCGCCCTGTCCGCTTCAGGGCTTTCAGCAGTTCGGCCTGTACGGGCGGCAGTGACAGCGATGTACGGTCTCCGCTGGCGAAGCCGGAGAATCCTCCGGCACCGGCATCGCCGGCTTCTCCTTCATAGTCGGCCGTAATGCCACCGACGAAGAGGATGACATCCGCCTTCTTGGCGGCAGCGGCTATCTGTGAGGGGGTAGGACCGTTCTCCAAGGGTGTGACGATGCCCGTACCGGGATAATAGTCGATGGCCATCTTGTTGCCGAAGCGGCGTTGCAGGCTTTTGAGGGGAGTGATGATTTCCGAAGGGACCCCGAAGTAGTTGCCTAATTGGGCCTGTCCGTTGTCGGCATTGGGACCGATCAACGCAATCCGCTTGACCTTCGACGCTTGCAGGGGCAGCAGGTGACGGTCGTTCTTCAGCAGGACCATGGATTCTCGCGCCATCCGTGCGGCGTGCTGCCGGTGGGCATCACATTCGATGACCTCTCTGCCGATGCGGGCATAGGGCACCTGTTCTTGCGGGTCGTACATGCCCAGTTTCATCTGGATGGTGAGGAGGCGGGCCAATGACACATTGACATCGCGTTCCGAATGCAGTCCTTTCCGCACACCTTCTGCCAGTAGCTGGTACAGGTTACCACACTCCAGGTCGGTACCTGCCAGCATGGCATCGCTCACGGCGACCATATCGTCGGCATGGGTCTTGTGGTGGTGGGCAAAGTCGGTCACAGCCCAGCAGTCGGAGGTCACGTATCCGTTGAACTTCCATTGGTTGCGCAGGATATCGACCAGCAGCGGGTCGTTGCCGCAGCAGGGCTTTCCGTCCAAACGGTTATAGGCGCACATCACGCCGTGCACGTTGGCTTTCGTAATCACGTCGCGGAAGGCGGGGAGATAGGTGTCCCACAGGTCGTAGAGGGAAGGACGGGCATCGAACTCGTGGCGGTTGCCTTCGGGACCGCTGTGTACGGCATAATGTTTGGCGCAGGCTACCGACTTCAGGTAGTGGGGATCGTTGCCTTCCAGTCCGCGTACGATGGCCATACCCATCTGTCCGGTCAGGTACGGGTCTTCCCCGTAGGTCTCCTGTCCGCGTCCCCATCGGGGGTCGCGGAAAATATTGATGTTAGGGGTCCAGTAAGTCAGTCCCCGGTATTGGGGTACTTTGCCTTTTTTCAGCGATTCGTTGAACAAGGCACGTCCTTCGGAGGAGGTGATGTCTCCCATTTTCTGAAGGGCTTCCGTGTCGAAGGTAGCGGCCATGCCGATGGCTTGGGGAAAGACGGTTACCTTTTCCGGAGTACGCGCCACACCGTGCAGGGCTTCGTTCCACCAGTTGTAGGCGGGGATGCCCAAGCGGGGAATGGCGGGCGAATCGTGTTTCATGAGCTGGACTTTCTCGTCCAGGGTCAGTCGGGAAATCAGGTCGTTCACCCGCACCTCGATGGGCAGGGACGGATTCCGGAACGGATAGGTGGTTGCTTGTGCGTAAAGAGAAGTGTTTCCGGCAAACAGGAGCCATATTCCTTCGAATAATAAGGTCAATTTCTTCATGATGATGGTTATTATTTGTTCATAGGGTTGTAAAGATACGTTTTTTGGATCTATCCAACTGTCATGCTGAACTGAGTGAAGCATCTGGATATCCACTTTGTGCTAACAGATTTCTCACTTCGTTCGAAATGACAGGGAAAAAGGAAGTCGGAAAACAACTCCCGTACAGTCAGGAGGGCTCCCTATCTTTCCAGTTTCACAGGAGGAGCACCTGCCGTGATGCCGTGACTGTTGTAGGCATCTACTGTGAACCAATAGTCGGTGCCGGCGTTCAGGCTGCCGATTTCCAGCGAGGTACCTTTCAGCACCTGGAAACTGCTGTACAGCTTGTCGGGGGCGATGCCGTAGCGGATAATGTAGCCTTCGGCATTCTCGGATGGACTCCAGGACAAGATGCTGCGGCAAGCGTCGGTCATGTCTTGCCGGACGCTGACATCGGCTACCTGCTTCGGCAAAGGTCCATGGCCGGTTCCGAACACCCGGAACCCGCGCAGGGAGACATGCTGCGAGATGGAGTAGCCTACGTTCTCCCATTTGAGGTAGCGTGCCGAGAAGGGCTGCTCGAACTCGATGTATTCGTGCGGGCGGTCTGTCCGTTTGTCTGATCGGTCGGCTATCAGGTTCCAGTGCTGGCCGTCGAGCGAGGCGTAAAGCCGGTAGCTTTGATACAGCCCGTCGCTCACCCCCTGACAGGTGGCACCGTACTCGTCGTAATTCAGCTGGATGGCTTGGATGTCGGCCTCTTCCGTCAGGTCAATCTGCATCCATTCCTGCTGGTTGCTTTGGGCGACCCAGGCGGTGCGGGAATCCTCGTCCACGGCATGGGTGGCGGGATAGCCATCCAGCTCGGAAGAGACGGTGACCGGTTTCCGGTAGGAAAGGAGCATCCATCCCGGCATGGATTTTTGACCCGCTTCGTTGCTGCCCGGCAGGTAGTGTGGATAGTCGCCCAAATAGGTATCCGTATAGAGATAGCCGTCCTGGTCAAATCCTGACGGGTAGAACGACAGGCGGCGTTCGAACATGTGGCGTACGCTGATGGAGTTGGTAGCCGCCTTCCACCACTGTCCGTTGGCCTGGAACATACATCCATGGCCGGCACCGCCGATGAAGCCTTCCGGCTTGTAGGATACCGGACTGTTCTCCATGTAGCGGAAGGGACCTGTGGGGGTGTCGCCCACATAGGTCCCGTCGGCATACGATTTCCACTCCGTGCCCGGTGCTGCATATTGTAGGTAGTATTTCCCGTTGTGCTCGGTCATCCATGCGCCCTCAATGTAGGGGCGACGGGACAGTTCGTTGAACTCGCCGGTCCGTTCCCACCCGTGCTGTTTCATGTCGCTGTTGAGGCATTCGATGACCTTCGACCGGGCTTCCAGCGTGTTCAGGTCCAGTATCTGTACGTAGATGGGATCGATTGGGGAGCAGCCGTAATACAGGTACAGGCAGTCGCCTTCGACATAAAAAGCGGGATCCCAGTACGACCAGATTTCCTTGACTTTCTCCCATTGCCCGGTCTCGGGAGCGTCGGAACGATAGACCATGCCTTTCCCGTGGGTGGAACCGACATAATAGACCTGGTCATCGTGGACAAAGACGGCAGGGGCATAATCCTCGATGGGGAGTACGGAATCGGGGATAATGACGTGTTGCCAGTGGGTGAAATCGGCAGAATACCAATAGCCGGACGATTTGGAGGCAAACAGCAGGTAGTGGTCCTTGTGGCGTACCACTACGGGGTCGGCAGCTTCGCGGATGCCGGCTCCATCGTCGATAACCATGAACCGGTAGTCAATATCGACAGGATTGCAGAAGGTCTTCGGATGTTCCGCTATGGTGGCTTTTATGTCAGGCTGACGATGACACCCCGTAGAAAGGAGTGCCATCGTCAGTACTATCAACGTATTCTTCATCATGATCAGTCGTTTACTTCGATAACAATAGAGGCCGGTTTCAGGCCGTCCGAGGAAGCGGTCACCTCCATCGGCTGTCCGGAACCGTCGGGAGCTACGATGAGCTGGGCATAGCCCGAGAAGAGACTTCTGCCTGCCTGTTCGCCCGGGGCGAAGACATCCGGCTCATGACAAGAGGGATTGCCGTTGCCTACCCCCAAGAGTCGTCCGTTCTTAACCTCCAGCTTCACGTAGTTGTCGGCAGTCGGTACCCGGCGGCCCTTTGCGTCGGTGGTCTGTACCGTCAGGATGGCGATGTCGTTGCCGCCGTCCTTCACGGTCGTTCCGGTTTCGCTGACCAACTGCAGCTGGATCGGCTTTCCGGTAGTGACGACAGTTTCCGTCCATTTCTTGCCGTCTTTGATGCCTTTCGCTACCAGTTTTCCGGGAGCATATTTCACTTTCCATGCCGGAATGTCGAACTTGCCGACGGTGCGTTTGCCCAGGCTCTTGCCGTTCAGCACCAGTTCCACCTCGTCGAGGTTGGTATAGACGTGTACATCGACAGAATCCGTACCCAGACCGTTCCAGTGAGGAAGCACGTGCAGGACCGGTTCGTCGGTCCACCAGGCCTTGTAGTACCAGTAGGCATCTTTGGGGAATCCGCAATAGTCCAGGATGCCGAAGTTGGAGGCAATGCCCGGCCAGTAGTAACCCAGTGCCTCGCCTCCGTAGTCGAATCCGGTCCAGACAAAGGCACCCCCGATGTACGGGCGTTCATCTACATAGCGGAGCCATTCCTGAGCTCTGCAGCCCCATCCTGGACAATCCTTGTCGTACGACGGGTGGAAGTCTTTCGACTCGTCGGTCTGGTAAATGCCACGGGTGGTCAAGGTACTGGCTTCCTCTGTCAGCAGACAGGGCAGCTGGGGCAGCTGGCGGTGTACTTCGTCCAGGTTGCCGATCTTGAAGTAGTTGGAACCCTGGACATCGACGGCCAATGAGAAACCGGTGCCCCAGCTGCCGTTCATGGCTACCGTACAGGGACGGGTGGGGTCCAGCTTGTGCTGTATCTGTTTCATGCGTTCCGCCAGCATCCGGCCCTTCTCGGAACCTTGGATGGCAGGTTCTTCGTTGCCCAGGCTCCAGATGACGATACTGGGATGGTTGCGGTCGCGGCGCACGATGGTGCGCAGCTGGTCAAGGCCTTCATCGCTGGAACTCATGACGCGCAGTTCGTCCATCACCAGCATTCCTAAGCTGTCGCACGCTTCCAGAACAGACTCCGTAGGAGGGTTGTGGGACGAACGATAGGCATTGACCCCAAATTCCTTCAGCTTAGCGATGCGCCAGTGGTTCAGACGGTCGGGAACGGCGATACCCACTCCTGCATGGTCCTGATGGCAGCATACTCCTTGCAGCTGGATGCGTTCACCGTTCAGGAAGAACCCTTTGTCGGGGTGGAACTCCAGTGTGCGAAGTCCGAAGCGTGTCTCGTAGGCATCGACGACCTGACCTTTGACACGGACGGTTGTTTGTAGGGTATAGCGGTAGGGCGATGCGACCGACCACAGCCGGATATTCTTCAGGGGAATGCTCATCCGGGTTGTTCCGTTTTCCAGTGCAGACAGCTGCAGGCGCTGTTCAGCGGAAGCGATGGTTTTCCCTTCCGGGTCGATGATGGTATTGGTCACCTGTACGGATTGGTCAATAGCCGATGCGTTGGCGATTTCCACTTCTGCCTGTACGGTGGCTTCTTTCTTGGCCACATCCACTTGGCTGGTGACGAATGTTCCCCATTGCGCGACATGGACATGGGCGGTACGGGTCAACCATATGTTGCGGTAGATACCTGCTCCTTCATACGACCACAGTTCCGACTGGGTGGCATCCACGCGCACCGTGATGACGTTTTTGGCCTCTTTCTCGTAGTTCAGGCATTCCGTGACATCGAATACCAAAGGCACATAGCCGCTTTCTCCTCTGCCCAGGTAAATACCGTTCATCCAGACTTGTGCATCGCGGAAGATACCTTCGAACTCTAAGGTATAGCGGCATCCCTTGACAGCTTCTATGGAGAAGGTCTTGCGGTACCATCCCACGCTGTTTTCGGGCGAGCGGCCACCCAGTGTGCGGTAGCCTTTGATTTTGAGCTGTTGCTGATCGAATCCTAAGCTCATGCCCCAGTCGTGAGGTAGCGAGATGCTTTCCCACGCGCTGTCGTCAAAGCGCTCGGTGTGTGGAATCCGCATCCTCGATTCCTGGTCGGCCTGCAGCATGGTAGCCTCCTGCAAGAAATTGATTTTCGAGAACGAAAGTGCCTGTCCATAGTGGAAATCCTGGTTGGGGTTGGCTGCGTGGCCTTTGGCGAATTTCCAGTCTTGGTTCATCAGCATACGCTGTCGCTGGTTCTGGGCGTTCAGTCCTATAGCAAAGGTACTGATCCATAAAATCATCCATGTAATCTTGTTGTTCATATAGCAATCGTTTTTTTGAAGTTAGATTAAAGTTTCACTGTCTTTGTCTTTCCGGCCTTGACGACCACTTTTTGTTTCCAGTCGGTAAACGCATTGTCTCCCAACGGTTGCAGGGCCTGGGTAGCGTCTTCTGCGAATATCGTGACGACAGCGTCATAGGCTGTAGGATTGTGCAGGGTCAGGCTGATACCCTTGCCGCTCTTGCGGATATCCTTGATTTCTACGTGGTCGAAACAATAGGCCTGCAGACAATCGGTTCGTACATAGATGCCCGGAATCTCTATCGCCATCAGGGCACCGTTGGTCTCGTTCCAACCGGTCTTTCCTCCGTCGCCGCGCGAGCCTCGGCTATCCGCGTCACAATAGGTCAGTCGTTCGGTTATCTTTCCATTGGGTTGTATTCCTTCTGCATGAGCATGAATAATGTCGCGCAACAGTTCTGCATAGCGTTCGTCCCTGGTGGCCCGATAAATCTTGAACAAGGCATCGCCCGACTGGGTGCAGAATCCCGGTGCTCCGTGCTTGTTCTGTGTGCTGGCCCAGACAGCTCCTGTAAGGTTGGCTCCCAAACGGGCCAACGGAGTTTCTGCGGGCAGCCGATAGTTGAAGGAGACGGTCCATGTGGCACACAGGTTCGCCAAGTCGGCGGACTGCTGCAGATAGACGGGCTCGCCGGTCACTTCGTAAAGGGTCATCAGGGCGGTCATGAAGGCACAGGCCGTTTCGGAGTCTGCGTTCTGTAGGATGTCTCCACATCCACCGGAAGTGAATCCCACCAATGCGAAACTGTCATAGTAGGCAGCCGCCGCTTCGCGGGCGATTTTCAGGTAGGCAGGTTCCTTGAAATAGACGGAAGCCAATGCCAGTCCGCCCACAGCCATGGCACCTCCCGTCGTGTTGTAGGCCGCCACCTTTCCGCTTTCAATGTTTAGGTAGTTGCCCCACGTGCCTTCCGTTTCCCATGTTTTCACGAAGGCATTGGCCAGCTGTCTGACCTGCTGTTCCCATTCGGGAGCAATGGCGGCAGCACGTCCCTGCCGATGCAGGAGCTGGAACTGTTTCACCATCCAGTACAGCACATCGGCATTCTTGCGGGTCAGGCCGATGCCGGGGTTGAATTTGGAACCATCCCTGTACAGAATCTTTCCGTCTGCTCCCAGCACGTCATAGTAGTACCCGCTGGCTCCGAATCCGTTCAGCAGGCCGAAATTGAAAGTGTTGGCCACTTTCTGCAGGTGTTCATCGTCATCCAGTGCCAGCATTGGATAAGTATTCATCAGTCCGCCAATCCATCCGTAGGACATCCAGTCGGCATTTTCCGGACAATAATATTGCCATTTCTCGCCCACGTGGTAGCGTTCTTCTATGTTCTGCCGCATCCGCTGGAGGACTTCACTCATGGGCATCAGGTGGCGCGGAGCAGCACTGGATATGTGGGACTTGCGCTCCTGGAAAAAGCGGGACAGGAAGTCGGGTACATTGCTGGCAGAAAACTCTACCCGATCGACGCGGATGACCAGCCGGTCGCCCTGTTGGACATTGATTCCCCGGTCGGGACTCTTGCTGAATCCGATGAACTCCGGCTTTCGTTCGCGAACGCCTGGCGCACCGATGACAAAGGTAGCAACGCTGCGGTCGGCGGATTCCTCCACCATCAGCGAATGGTCCTTGATACCTCCTTGCCAGTCAATGCCCTGGTCGGTAAACAGGAATGTACCGCGTCCGCTCCGGCGGTCATAGTAGGTGATGACGGGAGTGGCGGCGTTGCACACACTGACTTCCAGCAAGGAACGGGCACCGAACTCCGGTGACAGTTGGGGAATGGGATTGGAGGTCAATGCCAGATCCCGGCGATAATAGTCCGATGGGTCCAGCCCGGTGGCATATTCGCGGTTGACAATGCGTTGGCGGTTGCCGTTATAGACCACCGAGGGAATCATGACGTAATTGTCACTGCACCAGTTGTAGCAGTCGAAGGCCACTGCCACGCCCACTTCGTTCATGGCGTGTTTGGCTTCGAATATCCAACGGGTACCGCCTTGTTCAGTATCCGTCTCTTGCCAGACTTTCCAATGTTCGGATTGGGGGGGCACTTCTTCCAACGAGGCCAGTTGTGCCTCTTTGTACTGGCATCCCAGTGCCCGGACAGTAACTTCCGGACGATAGCGTTTGGGCAGCCATTTTTGTGCTTGGAGGGAGAGAAACCCCATCAGCAGGCATCCTATAATCAAAAATTTTTTCATAGAGGTGAAAATGAGTGGTTGATTGATGAGTGTCCGTGACTTCACCCGTTAGTAATTTTCCGCACGCTTCAAGGCATACGTCTTGATCTCTTTGCCTTTCAGCCATTGGTGGAGGGTCCATGCATGGCCGTCGGCACTTTCTTCCAGCTTCCAGTCGAAGGTTGGATCCATCAGCAGTTTCTTCAGCCAGCGGGGAAAGGCGTTGGCATGACGGGCGTTCTCCCAGGTGCGGATGGCTTTGAAGATCGGTCCTTTCTGCGGACACTTCTCAACATCTTCCTGGTTGATAGTCAGGAAGTAAGTGGCCCCGAATCCGGTAGCGATGGCTTCGATGTGTTCATATTGTGCAACAAACGATGTGTCGCGGATAGCAAAGTTGCCACCGAACGATACCGGAAAATAGTTGGAATAGGTCACGTCGCGCAGGTCCTTGCCCTGGCTGGTGGTGCTGCCCCATTCGCGGGTATCCACATCGTACAGGTTACGTCCACCCCCCACGTTCCACATGCTCTGGTAGTGCCAGGAACCTTCCGACAGGGTAGCACCGGAGAAACGGATGTAGGGCACTCCCTGTTTTTGGGCGCTGTCGAACATGCGGCGGAAGAAACGTTTCACGGAGTAGTAGCCGTGTCCCTGGTTGAAGAGGAATTCCTGTCCGTCGAAGTCGTACAGCGTAACGCCACAATAGGTGGCCACATCCGCATAGTAGTCGGCAATCTGGTCCTGCAGAGCCATGTTCGGGATGATGCCTTCATACCCGTAGTTGATGGTGACTTGTAGCTTATAGACCGTATCGTTTGCCAGATGGGCTTCCGCTTTCGTCCCCCAATAGCCGCGGGTCACGTTCTTCAGGCGATACGGCTTCGTGTCGGTTACGCCCAGGTAGTGGATCAGCTCCTTGCCGATCTTTACCATGTTCAGGTTCGGACAGTGCCCTTCCCAGCTGGCAATTTCTTCCATATAAGCAGGATTATCGATATAGATCAGGGTATCCTTGTCCGAAATGTCCTGCACCAGGGTCCGTTTCTGCTGGTAGCACAGGCTATCGCTCGGTACAGGGCTGGCATCCATCGTACCGGGGGCCAACGAGTTGGTGATGCACACACGGCCCAACATCAGTCCTTCGGCAGCCGCCCTGTCCGCAAATTCTCGGTGCGAGAGGTGCCCCGAACGGAAACGGAACGGTTTCTTAGCCTGGTCTTTGCCGTCGAGGTAACCGCCGTTGGCGCGGTCCGGACGCAGGAAGCCCTGGTCGTAGGCATGGATGGCAGGCACTCCCAACTGCTTGGCATACGAGATGATGCTGTCGTACTGCTGTCCGCTGGTCATAATATCGGGTGCGTAAGCTGCAGGGTCCTTCACCCATTTCCCGTTGACGGTCGGATAGGGCAAGCTTTCTTTCAGCACGATATCCTGGATGACATCCATCAGGGCCGTACTGTCCGGACTTCCCCAAAGGGCAATGGACGAACCAATGAAATCGACACCCGGCAACGGTTCCACATCGATGTGGTTCGGGATGTTGGCTTCCATGTGCGGGATGAGGGAGTAGAGAACCTGGCGGGGACGAGTACGGTCGCGCGACTGGTAGTTCAGGTAAATCTGTCCCTTGCTGTCCACCTGTGCGGCGTTACCATACATGATGCGGTAGTAAGGGGCCTTGTTGGCATAGAAGGCCACATCGCTGATGCCGTTGCCGCCCAGCGAGAAGTGCTGTCCTTCGTGCAGGCTGTCGGGCAACGGGAAACGCTTGGCATCGGGCGTATGGATGATGTACTCGAAGGGAGCGGCATCGCCTTCGATGTCGGCTGTTCCTCCCAGCGTATTGTCGTCCAGTGCCAGCATACCGATGCTGTAGTTCACCACGTCGCTCGTATCGCGTGCCACACCGATGATTTCACCCAGCAGGTTGTTGATGTTGGTATAGTAGGACCCCCACTGGATAGCATCCACTCCGTTTCTCGGTTCAAGGCTTTCCAGCGTCATCTTGAAGTACTTGTTTTTGGGTTCCATGCGCACTTTCGCGACCGAACCGTTGGGGTACGTCAGGGTGAATGTCTGTTCGCGCTGGCTGTAGCTGGCATTTTCCGGTACATAGTATATCTTCTGTTCACTGTTGTAGAGAGACAGCAATGGTGACGGCTGGTCAGTCGGACTGAATTCCCTGTTCGGGCGTACCGTCATGTTCTTCATGCTGGTGATGTACCCTTTCCCATTCACGTCGATGCTGAAATAGTCCGTCTCGAAATTCCACGAGCGGTTGGCAGTGCAGCCGGATGCTGCCAGTGCCGCTGCCAGCATCCAGATACCCATTTCAGGTAAGAAGTTTCTTTTCATGATAAGTCAGGTTAGATGTTTGATAGGCAAGGGATGATTACCACACTTTGATGCGATGGGCAGCAGGCACTTTTTCCATCGGTCCTACTACGGGCTGTGACGAGCGTTCGTTGCCGAAGTAGTCTTTCGTCAGACGGAACGGCGTACCGTCGAAGTTTTCGAACGGCAGACCGCTCAGCTGAGTGATGCCCAAGCGTTCGCTGTCAACGGGCTTGCACCGGTAGTTGAGCACTTGCCTGAGGTCTTCGTCCGAGCAGAGATAGACACCGTCCGGTGTTTCTTCGATGCGGAGGGTCGGACTGACTTCTTTGACCACCCATCCTTGTTGCTTGCCCTTCACCGGCTCTGCCTTGCCGCAGAACAGGTTGTCTTCTGCTACGATGGGACGTTTCACCTCCCCGAAGTCCGCCAGGCCGAAAAGGGCATCTTTCTTGTCGCTGTGCAGGAAGATGTTGTTGAAGAAACGGTGGTCACCTTCTTCGATGGTGCAGATACCCTTCACCTCCGTGGAGTGTCCCAGATGGTACGGCGTGTAGCGTCCGTCGTTGCGGCGCCAGATGTCGCCGGCCACGACATTGTGCAGGAAGGCACAGCCGTCGGTATTCTCGGCGAATGACGAGCGGGAGAGGAAGAAGTTGTTATCTACGATGTACGGCCCGTGATCCACTTCACAGAACAGGTCTTGGGTGAGGTTGTCATAAATCAGGTTCGAAGATACCCGTGCCCCCTGTGCCATCCAGTCTAACCAGATGCCGAAGTTTCCGGTCATGTGGATCCAGTTGTGGTGGATATAGGTGTCGATGGCACCATGCAGCTTGATGCCTGCCATCTCAGCACCGCCAAACTGCTGTTTCACGAGGATGTTGTAGATGTGGTTTCCGTAGATTTCGCAGAAGGCACCGCCCATACTGCCGCAGATACCCGTCTGTTCACAGTCGGAGATAATGTTGTTGCGGACGATGTGCGAGCCCACGTTGTCCTTGTTCCATCCCGTACGCAGGACGTTGAAGATGACTTCGATGTAGTGCAGGGTACCGTCCAGACGCTTGTCGTTGCATTCCAGGTTGTGGCCGCTGCTGCGTTCCTTCCCCAGCGTGATGCCGTTGCTACGCGAGTTCTTGATGACATTGTTTTCGATGATCCAGCCTTTGCACCAGTGGGTGGAGACCATACCTACCTGTTCGGCGGTAGGAGCCGCCCAGCGGGTCGCTGCCTGGCTGATGTGGAAACCGCGGAGGGTGATGTAGTCCAGTCCCTCACGGGTAGGGTAGAAGCACGTCGGGCGGACAGACACTTCCACCCTCTGCTTGTTGGGGTCGATGGAACCAAAGTTGGCGTACAGCGTCGTGTGTTCAGCATCGACCGTCGCAAACCATACTTGGGTGCTGCCTTCCGGGTCGCGCAGGGTGCGTAGGGTGTCGGGCGAATAGACTTTCTCCAAGGACGTGGTTTCGTAGAGCGACACATCGTTCAGGTAGATATCCCCGGTGTGATACACGTGTTCCGACCATAGCCAGTCACCTGCCAGTTTCTCGTTGAACGGATTATTGGTGCCGAAGAAGGAATTGGGCAGTACCACTTTCCAGACTCCTTTCTTGTCGCGCTTCCATCCGGTGACGATCTCCGAACCTTTCAGCTCCGCTTTTTCTCCGTCCGCTACGCGGTAGAGAATGCGTTTGCCGTCGCGTTCACCGCCGTTCAGGGGATCCACCCATTCACGGTACACCCCGTTGTGGACCGTTACGGTATCGCCGGGCAATGCCTGCTGGGCGGCCCAGTTGATGGTGCGGAACGGGTGAGCGGCACTCCCGTCGGCGGCATCACTTCCCGACGGAGATACATGATATTCTTTGGCAGACAGGCTGGCGGTTGCCAGCAGACAGGCTGCGGATAACAGATACTTTTTCATATGGTTCAAATTTATTAGGTAGGTAATTTATTTTAGCTTGTTACGGTGGTTGATGGTGGTTCTTTTTTCATCAGACAAAGATGCCTCATCTCGCTGGTATTTCCAACAGATTCGTTGAATCATACCAGCGAATCAGAAGATTGTGTCAGCCGTTACATAGAAGTCTATATGTTTGTGGCTCGTGAAGAGGAGGTTACAGGCGCTCTACGACGAAGCGGTACGTGAGCGATCCTTCGTTCCACATGGCGTAGTTCGTACCCCACAGGTTATTGCTCAGGTTGAAGTGAATGCCTCCCCGTTTGTCCGGGTATTGGGTAGAATAGTTGATGCCGTTGGCTTCACCTACATTCACCAGCAAGGCTGTCTCGCTCCAGATGCGAATGGTTCCGTCCGATGTGATGATATCTACATAGCGGTCCATGCCGTGTTGTTGCCGGTTGCCTTTCTCCACGACATCCAGCAGATCTACCCGTCCGCCTGTTTTCTCGGCGACGATGGAGACGATGTTGTCGGCATTGAACGAGAGCCAATACGCTTCGGGAAGCCGGACAGCCGGTTTATGAAGCAGGGTCAGTTCGATTTCCGCTTTTTCCCCATTCTTGTACGCCAGGCAGTTGACGAACATTTTCTCCGGATAAACTCGTTCATCCACTCCTTCCTGCTGAGGAAAAGACAGTTCATAGAGCGTGCGTGTTCCTTGTTTCTCCTTGTTCACTTCCCGTCGAATGACTTGGGCGGGCAGCGTGACACTGACGGCCTTCGACTGGTCCAGTCCCGTCTTGCCGATGTCGTCCAACGCCCATCCGTACCGAGCACGGAGGTATTTGTCCAAGTAACGGTCGAAATCTTTGCTGTCAAACATCTGATAGAACAGTCCTTCTGCTTTCAGAACATCGTCTTTCAGCAACGGGAGCTGCCAGGTTTCGGGAGTTGTCGGCTTGCTTTTTTTCGAGAAAGAAGGTACTTGTGGAGTATCTATTTCCTTTATCTTGGCCAGTGCTTCCTGCTGCAGGTCTGTCGGCAGGTAGCGGATGGCATTATCAATATACTGGTCGAGCTCCTTCCATGACTGTTCAGCCTTTTGGAACGGTTCGGTGGAGCGGGCAGCCAGGAACTGGTCCATGTCATACTTATCCCAGTTCCGTAGGTGGGTCTTGACATCGACACCTTGTGTGTGTTCGGCAATCAAGCCGAGTTCTACGGCAAAGTTCAGCGCTTCGTCGCTGTCCGGGTCCAGTCTCTTTTCTTTCAGCCATGTCGAATAGAGCGACGAGAGTGATCTGAACTTGGCCATACGGACAGGGGCACTTCCCATTCCGTAAATCCATGTGTCTCCGATCTCGGAGGTCACTACGGGCAGTGCGTCCTTCATGTTCCACAGCTCCTGTGCGATTTCATTGAAGGAACCTGCCACGATTTGTGCATGGGGATAGGTCGTGTGTAGATTCTTGTAAATCTTCTTGACTGCTTCATACGAGTGTGGGCCGTGGTTATCGCCGGTAAAGTTGACAGAGATGGCGATTTTTCCTCCCGGCAGTATGTTGTCCGAACCGTAGTCCTGTTGATAGACCAATATCAGCTCGTTTCCTTCCGGGTCTTGCCAACGGCAGAATTCAGGGACAGCCGGTATGGGCGATGCCGGGTTCACCCCTACGTGAAGGAAACGGATGCCTGCCCGGTTCATCGGGGCAATGATACTGCGAGTATGCCCGGGTACGTCTGTCATCTTCGCAGCGATGGTCTGTTTCCCGTATTTTTCATCCAGCCTGCGTGCCAGCTTTAGATTCGTTTCCATTAATTCCCGGTTCATCGCCTCGCTTTCCCAAGTGTAAGGTACTCCGTTCCAGACGATGTCGCCTTGCCGGATGGCGTTTTCCAGGCGTCGTACATCGCTTTCAGCAGCGGTCTGCAGGTACTTCCAGATCAGCCAGGAGCCTGTTGTCCACACATATCTTTCGCCGGAACCGTCTGCTCTCAATTTCTCTGCAACATCCATTGCTTTCGGTATGAATTCGTTGATGTAGCGTTTCTCGACAATGGAACTTAGGTCGGTGAAACCCACATCCAGATGTGTCTTGAAAACGACATACACTTTTGTTACTTCTTTATTGACTTGTGCCTGTCCTGGGCATACCGTCAGCAAGCAACATAGTAATCCAAATATACAATAGGCAAAAAAACTTGTTCTCATGTTAGTGTAATAAATTTAAAAGGGTCGTCCCGTACATCCCCTGATGCTACAGGGAGATGTTCAGGACGATCCTTCTTTTCGGTTAGTTAATAGCCGGGATTCTGCTGGATCTTTCCTTTCGATTCATCCAGAATGTTCTGTGGAAGCGGGAACAACACCATGTGGGGCTGTGCACTCAGGTAGCCTTCTTCGTGAGCCGTCGAGATGAACTTGCCGTGGCGGATCAGGTCGCGCCGGCGGTGTCCTTCACAGAACAGTTCTCTGCCACGCTCGTCAAGAATAAAGTCGCGGAAAGCTTCCTTGCTGGCGGTAGCCGTTGCCGGAATCGAATTCGGCAAGCCTACACGGGAACGAATCTGTTCAACATAGGAAATGGCTTCGGGTGTGGGACCGTTCTGCTCGTTGATGGCTTCTGCCAGTTCCAACAGCACATCGGCATAGCGATAGACCACTACATCGTTGCTGGAATACTCCGTTGTCTGCTTCGGGTCTTCGGGGTACTTGAAAGGCAGGGCACCTTTTTCCAGGTACTGGTAGTTCTCGCGGGTAGCCAATACGGAGTCGGTGGCCCCATCGGGCAAGTACTTGAATTCACCCACCAGAGAATTCAGACGGTCGTCCCCCTGTTCGTACAGATTGTAGAATCGCCAAGGGGTGTTATGCACGTACCAACGTTGGATTTTGGTGTTCGCCAACGGATAACCGGGAGGCACGATATGGGTCATCCACATGTTGCCTTCGCCGCCTTCAGCCAGACAAGGGATGGCCCAGATGATCTCGTTGTTCTTGGCATTCTCGACCGAGAACACCGATGAATACTTGGCTTGCAGTCCATACCCCAGTTGGGTGATTTCGCGGCAGACGTTTTCTGCATCTGCCCACCGCTTTTCCTGCATATAGAGCTTGGCAAGGATGGCATAGGCAGCTCCTTTGGTGAAGCGTCCCCAGTCGTTGTCTGCGTAGGTGGTAGGCAATACGGCAGCTGCACTCTTGAGGTCGCTTTCGATGAGAGCAACAAAGTCATCGTGGAACATCCGTTCCAGAATCACTTCCTCTTCAGGATTGCGGAGTATTTCCGGATCGGTCACTACACCGGCAGTGCCGTAGAAGTCGTACAGCATGAACAGGTACTGGCCGCGTGCGCACTGCACTTGAGCAATCAGTTCTTTTTTGCGGTCTTCGTTCATGGGGGTTCTTTGCAGATCGTCCATGAGCAAAGTGGCACGGCTGACGTGTTTGATGAAATTGCGGTAATGCATGGTCACCTGACTGGTGGTGGATGTCCACAGGAAGCGTTCCACAATTTCCAGGTCATTGCGCTGTAGGCCCAAGTCGTCAGCACAGAGATTGGATATCATGAAATAGCTGCCCACCCATGCATTGAAGATGGTGCTGCTCCATCCGGGTCGGAAAGGGCTGTAAATGGCGGTTACTGCAGCACGGGCATCGTCTTCGTTCTGGAAGTAGTTGTCCGGATTGATCTTGTCCAGCACCACCGGATCCAAATCGAGACACGATGTCAGCCCGAAGGAGGCAGCAGCACACAGGGTAAGGGTCTTATTTAAAATCTGTCTTTTCATATTCGCTAATAATTAGAATGTTATATCTACTCCGAAAGATACAGTCAGCTGGGTAGGATAGGCAGCCATGCTGTCCATTTCCGGGTCAACACCGCTGTACTTGGTGATGACAAACGGGTTCTGTACATCGCCGTAAATTCGGAGACTCTGTATGAATTTATCCAGTTTCTTGATATTGGGTACTGTATATCCCAACGTGATGTTCTTGCAGCGCAGGAAATTGGCATTCTCCAGCCAGAAGTCGGAAGAGCGTTCGTAGGGGTTCATGATGCTGTTCGGGTACTTGCCGGTAGGATTATCGTGTGACCAGCGGTCTGTAACAGCCTGTGCCATGTTCACACCGTTCTTCAGGAACCAAGACCGTTTCAGATACCAGTCGTATGCCGGATTCTCCAGTTTGCGCCCGAAGTAGCCATAGAAAAAGATATTCAGGTCGAACCCTTTATAAGTAAAGGTGTTGCCGAAACCTAGGTAGAACTTGGAGGTTCTTGTACCCAGGTACACGATGTCTGCATCGTCCAGCTTTCCGTCAGGACCTGGAAGCAGATTGCCGTTCTCGTCGCGTCCGTTCACGTCCTTGTACTTGATCATCCCCGGTTTAGCATTGGGCATGTGGGGGATTTTGCAGGTGCCGTCCGGATTCATGTCTTCCGGCTGTACCAGACCGTCCGACAGGTACAGGTAGTACGGATTCAGCATATCCTTTTCGTTTTCGTAAATTGCTTTCTTCCATTGAGGATTCCGTTCGATCCAACGGTCGCGGTAGAAGGAGAAGACAAAGTCGGAGGACCAGGTAAACGCACCGATGAGGTTGCGGGTATTGATACCCAGTTCGAAACCCTTACTGCCCTTTACGCCGATATTGGCCACGACGGAACTGATGGGATTGTACTGCATCAATGTCTTGCTATCCAACAGATTGGAAACCCTTCGGGTGAAGTACTCCATTGAACCGGTGATTCTGTTCTGAAAGAAGCCGAAGTCCAGTCCGACATTGAGTTCGGTAGTCGTCTCCCATTTCAGGTTGGGATTCGCCAGCTGGCTTTGTGCAACACCTATAGACTCCGAATCGCCGAAATTGAAGTTGTATCCGGTGGAGTAAAGTGCCAACGCATTATTACCGATATTGGAGTTACCAGTCTGTCCTAAGCTGACACGCAGTTTCAGGTCGGAGATAACCTCCTGCTTCTGCATGAACTTCTCGTTGATGACACGCCATGCCACTGCTACGGAAGGGAAATATCCCCATTGATGGTTCTCGGCAAATTTCGAGGAAGCATCGCCACGGATGGTGGCAGAAATCAGATAACGGCTGTCATAGTTGTAGTTCAGACGCGCGAATACAGACCCCAACACTTCTTCACTACCGTAGGAGCCAACCGAGGGCTTGCTGTTTTCGCCTGCTGCCAAGTTGTTCCAGGTGAATGCATCGGAGATGAAGCGGCTATTGCCTGCATTGAAACCGTCGGACTTGAAGTGCTGGTAGGAGTAACCTGCCATCGCCGACAGATGATGCTTCTCGTTGAAGATGGTATTATAGGACGCGGTGACATCAAACAGCTTGCTCGACTGGTTGGAGTAGGCACGGGAAGCCGAACCGCCTGCCTTCTGGCCATACAGAGTGGTCTTCGGAATATATGTATTGCGGGTACCCTTATTCTGTTGGAACCCGGCATTCATTTTGACTTCCAGCCCTTTGAGGGGATTGACGGACAAATAGAAATTACCCAGCACCTGGTCGATAGTGCTCTGGTCTTTCATTTCCAGCAATGATACGGCATTGGCCAGATACGGCTGGTCAGGATCCAGTGTATAGTTGCCTTCTTCGTCGTAGATGGGGAGACTGGGATTGGCATTCATGGCCGCACGGATGACACCTGCATTCTCGTTACCGCCAGTGCCCAATGCGACGTTGTCGCTCTTTACTTCGCTAAGATTCAGGTTGATTCCTGCTTTGAAGTAGTTGCCCAACTTTTGGTCGAAGTTGACACGGCCTGAATAGCGTTCGATGCCGTTGTTCTTGATGACACCTTGATGGTTGTAGTAGTTGCCAGAAATGTAGTAGGAGGACTTGTCTGTACCCCCTGTCAACGAAAGGTTGTGTTGGGTGATGATACCTGTTCTTTCTACAGCCCCCAACCAGTCGGTGGTCTGGGCGTTGGCAATCTGTTCGTCGGTG
Organism: Phocaeicola plebeius; assembly: GCA_022767125.1. Taxonomy (GTDB): domain Bacteria; phylum Bacteroidota; class Bacteroidia; order Bacteroidales; family Bacteroidaceae; genus Phocaeicola; species Phocaeicola plebeius_C. Next base: position 17,964 of record JALEPZ010000059.1, on the reverse strand, counting down.
TATTTGGGAGAATAGGGAGCTACGGTAGAAGGGTCTGTGGTGCCGTAAGGAGCGATACGGTTGTCGGACAGCCAGTCTTCATAGAGGACGCGGTTGGTTTCGGTCATGAATCCTTGTGCATCCAGCATATCGATTTGTTTGACCCGTTTTTGAAAAGACACCGAACCGGAATACTGGATTTTGGGTTTCTCGCCTTCCTTGCCTCGTTTGGTTGTGATGAGCACGACACCATTGGCGGCACGGGCACCATAGATAGAGGTAGCCGATGCGTCCTTCAGGATTTCGATGGATTCGATGTCGGCTGGATTCAGGTTGTTGAGGGCGGACTTGTTACCGGAACTGTACTGGTTGCCGCTGCCGGGTTCCACATTGTCTGATGTAATGGGAAAACCGTCAATGACGTACAGCGGTCCGCTATTGCCGGCTCCTCCGGAAGCATTGCCACGAATCTGCATCCAGACACCACCGCCTGGCTGGGCACTTTGCAAGGATACCTGCATACCAGCCGCTTTACCTGTCAGCATTTGTCCCAACGACATATTGCCTGTCTGCGGAAGGTCTTTGGCTTTTACCTGGGTAATGGCTCCTGTCAGGTCGCTCTTTTTCATGGTTCCGTAACCGACGACCACGACTTCATCCAGACTTTTAGCATCTTCTTTCAAGACAATGTCCAGCACACTTTTATCGTGGGAAGCGATTTCCTGTGTCAGGAAGCCGATATAAGAAATGGAAATGGTCGATCCGTTGGGAATATCCAGTTCATAATTACCGTTGATGTCGGTGATGGTTCCCATACTGGTGCCTTTGACCGAGACATTCGCACCGATAATCGGTTCGCCTTGGCTGTTCTTGACCACACCGCTCACCTTGCGGGAGTTGCCTTTCTGTCGTCCGGCAGTGATTCTCTTGATGATGATGTTCTTTCCTTTGATTTCGTACGTCACGTTCTGCCCGTCAAGAATCTGGCGGATGGCTTCGTCTAACTGCTGGGCTTTGACGGATACTTTTTTGCCGGTATCAATGTCGCCTTTCGAATAGACAAACGAGTAGCCGCTCGTGTCCTTTACCTTGTTCATGGCTTCCTTGACGGACACATTGCCTAAGTTCAGGGAGACGGACTGGGCAAAAATCCCGGCATTCAGACAGAGCAATGCCGTCATGGTAAGTAAAGCCTTCTTTCTGTAATTCATAAATAAACTAATTGAGGGTTGGTTTTTTGGTTATTCAGCCTTGAAACAGAAAGGTTTTTATTACTTTTGCAGAATTGTTTCAAGGTTTTTTTCACGTGTGCAGTCTTCGATGACTGTGCATCGAATCCTTGCCCGGAAGGTCTCGCACACCTTCCGGTTTTTTGTTTGCTGATAAGTTGGGGCTCTTTTTCCTTCGGGTACCTCCTTTTTTTAGTGTCGTTTAAAAATCAAGTTGACTGTCGTTCCGATTGTCAGCGTGCCTGTTTCTGGAGTCGGAGGGTTTCCCCTTTCGAGGTGGGCAGCTCTATCCGGTCGCCTTCAATCACTTGTCGGGATCCGTCCGACCGGACCACTTCGCACGCACTGCCTTTCCACGGATTCTCCAGGATGCAGGTGCGTCCCTGTTCGCTGAACAGTGTCACCGATTCCGTTTCGCCCTGCTTGCACGATGCGGACACGAGGAAGGCACCGTGGGTACGCAGGTGGCGGAATGAAGCGGGACGGTGCTTGGGCCATACCGGGAATATGCGGATGACACCCTCGTAGCCTTGCAGCAGCATCTCATTGATGCACGAGGGGATGGCACTCATCGTCTCGATGCCGCCGCCCGACTGGGTCACCCACAGGTTGGGCAGTGCCGTTTTCTGAATGCGGGTCAGAAGTTCGCTCAGCAGGCTCTCGCCGTCGTAGCCTAAGCGGGCAGCCGAGGTGAAATAGGTTTCGAAACCGTTGCTCAGGTTGGTCCAGCCGGCATCTTTCCATTCAGCGGTGGTCGGGATGGTGTCCGTCTTCCAGCGATAGACTTCGTCCAGCAGTATCTTGGCGAATGCCGGGTCGTTGACCGGGCCGAAGGCACCCGACGGGAACACCAGTCCGTGCATCATCACCCGTCCGAAGCCGGGAGCAGTCCGGCTGCCCGATCCGTTGCCGCCTTCGCACGCCTTGATGCGAGTGACACCCTCTACTTCCACGGTGGGGATGTCGCTCAGGTGGGTCAGGATGTGCTGCCACTTCTCTATCTTGTCCGTGTCTTTCTGCAGAAACTGGCTCATCTCGATGATGCCCCGGAAGAGCATCCGGCACAGCCCTAAAGAGACGGTGGGGTTGATGTCGCCAAAGTTTTTCTTGTAGTCCTTGCCTTCCCACGGACCCACTTCCCAGAAGCAGTCATTGTAGCTCACGTAGCGTCCGTCCTCGAACACCAAGTAGTCCTCCCAAAAGTCGGCGACTTCGCGGATGAAGGGATAGACCTTTTCGGCATACGTGCGGTCGTAGGTATGGTAGAAGCGCATGAACATGTTGGCGGTGGCGAAGACCGCGTCGCTCTTCTGCCCGAGGAACATATAGCCGCCTTCCAATCCGGTCTCGGTGATACCATATACCTTCTTCATGTCGGCGGCGGTCAGTGGATACATGCTGGAACACCAGCCTTTCGGGCCGATGCCGACGGGATAATAGACACCCTTCTTGCCGAGGAAGGCCCGGGCGTGTTCGTGTCCCTTTTCCATGTATTCCAGGATGGGGGTGTCGTAGGGGTCGGACAGCTCGACATGGTTCGATGAATATACGCCCCACCACGGAGCCTGGTGGTTATAGTTCAGGTGGTAGTCGCCTGCCCATGCCGGATGGTCGGTCGTAAGACAGGTACCCCACAGGCCGGGAGGGAAGGCGGGATTGCGGCTGCTACACGCCAAGAGATAGTGGGAGCCGTAGTAGTATTTCTCCAAAGTGGTGTCGCCCAGACAGACCTGGGACTGGTTCCAGAACGATGCCCACCACTGGCGGTGTGTGTCGAACAGTGCCTGCAGACGGTCGGGACCGTTCTCCTTCAGCAGCTGGAGTGCGTGCTGCCGGTAGTCATCGCGGTCGTGGTTGGTACAGAACGCCAGGACGATGGAGGCCGTTTCGCCGGGGGAGAGGGCAATAAGGCTGTCCGTCGGTGCCGGTACAACCTGACGGCTGACGCAGACGGCGGAGGGCCATTCCAGGGTGGGGTCGTCGAATTTTCGCACGTACCAGTCGAAGCCGTCGGTGGTGCCTTCGGTGGTGGTGATGTCTTGGCTTTTGTGCAGGGCTGCCCATCCTAACCGGAAGCGGAGAGGAGCGTTTTCTGCCGTCACGCGGATGACGGCGATGTTGCGGGTGGCGGCACACCATGCTTGCAGGCGGTAGCCGCTACCGTCCGGCAGACAGAAGCAGCCGTTCAGGGTAGCGTCGCTGATTTGCTGCTCAACGTGGTACGAGGCATTCTCCATGCCGGGCACGGTCAGCTGCAGTCGGCCGATGTGTGCCACACCGCCGTTGGGATAGCCGTTCTGGGCCTTCCAGAAGTCAGCTTTCGACAAATAGAAGGTCTGGCGGTCGGGGGTACCACCCAGCACCATGCCGATGTCGCCGTTGCCGCAGATGGCGCCGTCGGGCGACAAGATGGTAGGAGTATGTCCGGGAGGTGTTGTCCACACCCCTCGGTAATCAGGAAGAAAACTTGGTTCCTCTTTTTTCTCGGTACAGCTGAAGCACAGAAGGGCTGAGGAAAGGGCCGTCAGTACAAAGGTGAATTTCATGTTTATTCAGTTATCAGTTACAGTGCACAGACAGGAGAAATGAGAGAAAAGGGTAGTCGGAAAGCTTCTTTTTTTCTAAAAAAAGACTCTCCGAGGACTTTGGGCCACCGGCCATGTCTTTTCATACTGTTCTCGGACAGTTCGTTAGAGAAGAGAACAGGGCTTGACGGAATAAGGGGTCAGTAGAGGATGATGACGCTGTCTTTTTGGCGGTAGTTGATTTTTCCGGTGGCGGACAGGATGTCCAGTACTTCCTGGATGGTCTGTTCGCGACGGATGAAGTTGCCGTAGAACTTGATGTGATCCAGTTCTTCGTTGGCAATCTGTATGCGGACATTGTAACTCCGTTCCAGTTCCTTCACGATGTCCGGCAGGAGTTCCTCGTCGAAGAACAGGTAGCCGTTGGTCCACTGCATGGCGTTGGTGGCGGCAGTCCGTTCGTGGGTCATCTTGCCGCTTTCTTTGTCCAGCACCGCCCGTTCGTTGGGCGACAGGGTGATCTCTTCCTTCCGCAACAGGTTACAGAGGTTGACCTTTCCCTCAAGTAAGGAGACAATCGCCTCCTTGTCGTCGGTGTAGTCGCGGAAATTAAACTTGGTGCCGATGACCCGCAGCGAGAGGTTGGGGGTATTGACCAGAAAGGGCAACTCTTCGTCGTGCTGCACTTCGAAGTAACCTTCACCCGTCATCGTGAGGGAGCGGTCGTGGATGCCGAAGCCCTGCGAGTAGCTGATGTGCGATCCGCCATTGAGGCAGACCGTGGAACCATCGGGCAGCTGTAGTTCGGTGCGCGAGCCCAGCGGAACGTCGATGACGATGTCCGTATAATGGCTGACTACCTTCTGTTCGCCTCTGCGATAGGAGAATACGGCGATGACCACCGTGATGGCCACCGCGGCGGCATACTCCCATACGCGGGACAGCCGGAACTGTCGGGGAGGATTCGTGGCGGGATGAGTACGCACACAACTTTCCTCCGTCTTTTCCAAAAAACGGGTGAAGGCTCTGTCCTTGTCGAACACAGCCTTCTGCTGTTCGCTGATGGCTGCAAACCATTCCTGCTGCCGATGCTCGAAGTAGCGTCCGTTCTCCGGCGCAGCGTCTGTCCATGCGTCCAGTTCCTGCTGACTAGCCCGGTCCAACTGACCGGCCAGGCAGGCGGAAATCAGTTCGTCAATGTGTTTTTTGTCTCTAATCATCAAATGTTCTTTTAGCACATACATAGGACAATCCAACCGTCTCCGGAGGGTAGTCTCCTGCATTTAATTCACTATAAATTGCCCAAACAAACCAATACTATGAACAAGGTGCGCTTCCGCAGGTCGCCCTGCAGGGAGGCAATGGCATTCTTCATGTGGTATTTCACGGTATTGACCGAAATGCCCAGTTCGTCGGCGATTTCCGTGTAGGTCTTTTCCTCCAGTCGGCTCTTCTTGAATACCTCACGACATTCTTTGGGCAGCCGGTTGATGGAGTCGAAGGCTCGTTTCAGCATTTCCCTGCGCTCGATCTGCACCTGCGGGGTATCGTCGGAAACGAATACCTCTTCGTCGGGCATTTCTTCCGCCAGTAGGAAGGACAGCTGCAGCTCGTTCCGCTCGTACCCCGAAGCGAGGTAGTTGAGACTGTGGTTGCGGACTGCCCTCGACAGGTAGGAGGTGAGTGAGAGGGTGATGTTCAGCGTGGAACGGATTTCCCACATGTGGAAAATGACATCGCTGACAATGGTCTCTGCCGTGAAACTGTCCTTTACATAGCTGTTGGCTATGCAGCATAAGAGAACGTAATAGCTGTCGTACAGATAGCTATAAGCCCTCTCGTCTCCTTGCTTTAATTGTTCTATCAGTTTCTTTTCGGCATTTTCCATGGTATTCAGCAACAACCGTCGTTCCGACGTGATCGGCGCACGGCCTATTCGTCATTTTACCTGTCGGTAGCAAAAGTAGGCAAAAAATATGAGATGATACAAAAAAATACATGAAAACTATATCGTCACTGGAAGACAGTCAGCATGCCGCAGAATAGGGAGTCCTATCGTTGGTCTGACGGAAAAGACCGCCACCGGTTCCATCATGAGGAAGTCAGGACGGAACCGGTGGCGGAGATATGGATATCGGAGATCTGTCGCTGCCAGTAGGCAGACACAGCCGGGTCAGAACGGGCGTCGGCCCGGACCTCCGTGACCCTGTCCGGGACCGCCGGAACCAAAGCCCATGCCCGACGGGCGCTGTGCGCCCTTGCCGCCAAACAGGTTCAACCGATAGACGAAGTGAACCATACAATAGCTATAGATGGCGTTGTACTCAACGTCCTTGCGCTGGGCAGCACTGATGGTGCGGCTGATGTTGCTCTGCTGGTGCAGGATGTCGTAGAACTGGAGGCTCAGCGTCGCTGAGTTGCCCTTCAGGAAGTTCTGTGCGATTTGTGCGTTCCAGATGAGTTCGTTGGTGTTCATCGACGAGAGGGTATAACCGCGGCGCGACTGCTGGGTCAGGTCGGTCGAGAGGGTCATGTTCCAGGGCAGGTTCACGTTGGTGCTGGCACCGTAAGAGAACTGGTAGGTGTCCATGTTGTTCTCCGTGTTGTAGCTGTTGCGGGCGTGCCCGTAGGTGATGGAGCCGTTCAGCGAGAACTCCCACCAGTTGTTGCGGTACGTGCCGCGCAGGCGTTCGCTCAGGCTGAGGTTTTTCATGGTGTTCTTGTCTGTATCGGTGGTCACGTTTCGGTTGCTGATGTAGCTCACCTGGTTCTGGTAGTTGGCATTGGTGAAGGTACTGATGGTGTACTTTTTGTTGTTCAGTGCCGTATTGGTACCCACGATACCGAAAACGCTCCAGTTGCCGTTCATGTTCTCGGGGGTCGTGGTGTATCCACCCGTCGTCTCGTTATAGATGCGGCGGTTGCTGATGCTGTTCAGCTGGTTTTGGAAGTTCAGGTGTGCCATTATGCCGCGCTGCTTCTCAGTGTTGAAGGTGTTGTAGAACACCATCAGCGAATTGGTGAAGGTCGGTTTCAGTCCCGGGTTGCCGACTTTGATGTTCAGCGGGTCGGTATTGTCGGTGATAGGCAGCATGTCAATCATGCTGGGTTGGGTGCTCCGTCCACGGTAGTTGATGCGCAGCTGGCTGGTCTTCGAGAAGGTGTAGCGGAAGTCTAAGGTCGGGGTGAAATTGAACACGTTGCGGACTACCGTCGTGTCGAGAACTCCCTGTTCATAGCTCAGCTTGGTCTTCTGCGGCTGGAACGAAAGACCGGCGTTCATGCGTAACTTTTTCGTCATGTAGCGCAGGGTCAGGTCCATCTGGTGGTTGAAATAGTCGTATTTTGCGCTCTTGCTCAGGGCAGCATCCAGTTCGCCGTAGCCATCGTAGGCAGCAGGTCCCCATACGGTCCAGTCGTCCGGCATGTTGTAGGTGCGGTTGTTCGTGTCCGACCGCTTATACTGGAAGTTGTAGCCGAACTGCAGGAAAGCCCCCTTGAAGATGGGTTCGCTGTACGAGAGGCGGGCACTGTAGCTGTAGCTTTTGGTCGGGGTATCAATGTAGCGGCGGAGGATTTCCTTCATCCGTTCCTGGGTGGCCTCATCCGCCAGGTCTGCTGTCTGTTGGAAGTATTCTGTTTCGGAGGCAGAGAACTGTTCGCTGCTGCTGTTCGTGTAGGAGTATTGTCCGCGGAAGGTCAGGTTGCGTCCTGCCTTGCCCAGGCGGCGGTTGAACAGGAGCGAGCCGCCTGCCGAAACGTCGGATCCTTTCTGCAGGGCGTTCTTCAGTACCGAGTTGACGACATTCTCTTCAGGTACCAGTCCCGTGACATTATCCGTGCCGAGGAGGTCATCGGTGGAGAGTCCAGGGTCGGTGTTGAAAGTGTACGACTGCTCGGCGGTCGCATTGTCTGTCTTACCATAGGTAACGCGCGGACGGAACATCAGGTTCGTCAGCGAGTCCGGTTTCCATTCAATGCGAAAGTCGGCAGTGAGGTTGGTCTTCTTGTTGCGGTTATGGCTCAAGGCATTGGCGAACGAACTGCGTTCGGACGACACGAAGGTCTCCGTCGATGATTTGCTGAGGATATCCTGGTCCTTGTAGTTGAAGTTCACGCTGCCTCCGGCATCCAGTTTCGGAGTTTCGGCGGCAAAGTTGAAGCCACCCATCTTGACGGAGGTCAGTCCGTTGTTGCTGCGCCAGCGTCCTCCGCCGCCTCCGCCGGGGAAGCTCTCGTCGTTCACGTTGTTCATGGAGCCGATGACGGTGAGCTGTGTCTTGTCACGGAAATAGTTGGCCAGCAGCTTGCCGCTGTAGCGGTCCTTCGAGCCGGCTGCCCCGTCCACGTTGCCGAAGAAGCCGCGGTTCATGCCCTTCTTTACGGTCAGGTCTAGTACCGTCTCCTCTTCTCCGTCATCGATGCCGGTCATGCGGGCCATGTCGCTCTGCTTATCATAGGCTCTCACTTTGTCGATGATGTTCACCGGCAGGTTCTTCATGGCGATATTCGGGTCATCGGCAAAGAACTCCTTGCCATCGACCATGATTTTCTTGATTTCCTTTCCGTTGATGGTAATCTTTCCGCTCTCATCTACTTCTGCGCCCGGCAGTTTCTTGACGAGTTCTTCCAGCGCGGAGCCTTCGGGAACCCGGTAGGCGGAACTGTTATACACCAGCGTGTCCTCCGAAGCAGTCACTTCGGGAGCCTCTGCCACAATCACCGCTTCTTTCAGCATGATGGCATCCGTACGCAGGGCAATCTTGCCCACATTCACGTTCGGTTTGTTCCGGGTCAGGGTCAGGGGCTGGAAATACGAGGTGTAGCCGATGTAGGACACCTTCAGCAGGTAGTTGCCCGGCCGGGCAGAGACCGAGAACCGGCCTTGCTCGTTGGTGACATTGCCTACTACCATCGAACTGTCCTTCACCGACAGCACCTGTACGGTGGCCTGTATGATTGGAGATTGTTCGTCGTTGTCCACGACGGTTCCTGTAACGGTCGCTTTCCCTCCTGTGCCCTGTGCCAAGGTACACAGGCAGACGAATAAAAGCAACGTGCTCAATACTTTTCTTTTCATCTTTCTGCTGTTCTATTTTTTTTTCTACTGTCTGTTGGATGCAGGTGTAGGGAAAAGGTTTAATGCAGTAACCTTTTTTAAAGAATCGTCATTTTCTTTTAAACGCCTTTTCTGCCTTTCGCTTCTGCACTAAAAATTCCAGACACAGCACGGTGAGCACCATGTAGATGATGGCGGCCGAGTTGTCGGCTCCCTGTGCGTCGCCTTCTGCCATGCCTTTCACCAATGCCCCGGCGTAATAGACTCCCCACGCCAGCAGGGCGTACTTCATCGCTTTCGTGCGGAGCGATGCCGCAGTCTCGTCTTCTTCTTTGTGCTTTGCCAAGAAAATCATGAACAGCGACAGCCAGATGACGAGTTTCATCCCTAATTTTACAATGGCGAGGTTGCCGTCGTTCACCTGCCCGGACATGTACATTCCTAAAGGGGCGAAGACTGACAGGATCAGCAGTGCATACCCCAATATCCGGCATCCTGCCGGCATAATACCTTTCATGTTCAAACTCCTTTCTATCTATGTTTATTCAATGAAGGTGCAAAATTAATCAAATGATAGCCAAGAACCTGTTCTCTTCTCGCTTTTTTTTCTAAATTTGTACCCAAAAAACGATCTCTTTATGAGCAAACAAGAAGTCATCATCTGCCAGAACTTCGCGGAAGATCTCCGCAAGGCACTGGCGAAACAGTCGTTCGACAAGCTGTTCGTCCTGACGGACGAGCATACCCAGCGGTTGTGCTGGCCGGTCATCGCCCAGCTGGACTGCCTGAAGGAAGCCGTCTCCATCTGCATCGGTCCGGGCGACATTCACAAGAATCTGGAAACACTTGCCTATGTATGGAACCGCCTCTGCAACGAGGGAGCGACCCGCCGCTCGCTGCTGCTGAACCTGGGAGGTGGCATGGTGACCGACCTTGGAGGTTTTGCGGCTGCCACTTTCAAGCGGGGCATACCTTATATTAATATACCTACTACGCTCCTTTCGATGGTCGATGCATCTGTGGGGGGAAAGACCGGTATCAACTTCAACGGACTGAAGAACGAAATCGGTGCCTTCCGTCCGGCGGAGACAGTGCTCATCGATTGCCAGTTCCTTCGTACACTTGACCATGAGAACATCCTTTCGGGCTACGCGGAGATGTTGAAACATGGTCTTATCAGCCGTGTCAGCCACTGGAGCGAGCTGGTGAGCTTTGATATGGAGGCCATTGACTACGACCGTTTGCAGCAGCTGGTCGGCGAATCGGTGCATGTGAAGGAGGAGATTGTGGAACAGGATCCCTTTGAGCACGGCATCCGCAAGGCCCTCAACTTGGGACACACGGTAGGTCATGCCTTCGAGAGTTTTGCTCTGCAGAAGCGTCCCGTACTTCATGGCTATGCCGTTGCGTGGGGCATGGTGTGCGAACTTTACCTGTCGGCCCTGAAGACCGGATTTCCGAAGGACCGGCTGCACCAGACGCTTCATTTCATCAAGGAGAACTATGGTCGCCTGGCATTTACGTGCGATGACTACGAAACCTTGTTTAACTTCATGAAGCACGACAAGAAGAACCTTTCTGCGGGCACCATCAACTTTACGCTGCTGGGGGATGTGGGAGATATCCGTATCAACCAGACCGCCACGCAGGAGGAAATCTACGAACTGCTCGATTTCTATAGCGAAACGATGGGGTAAGTAGGGTTCTTACCCCATTCCGCAAGGAAACATGGATTTTTTAGAAAAAAAACTGGGATAATGCTTGCAGATTCAAAAAAAGTGCGTACCTTTGCACCCGTCAAACAAAGACAAGCACATCACAGCGGGGTGTAGCTCAGCCCGGTTAGAGTACGCGTCTGGGGGGCGTGTGGTCGCTGGTTCGAATCCAGTCACCCCGACTGAAAAAGGCATTGATAATCTGATGATTGTTGATGCCTTTTTACTTTTTGTGGGATTCTCGTCGTTATGGAGGTTGAGGATCAACATAAAAAACGGAAGGATTTGTTGTATCAATTCGGTAAGGCGGCTCCTGTAAAGCCTGATGGTACATGGAGAAAAGGTAGAAAAAAATACCCACCCGACGCAAGAGAGACCTATATATCGTATATTTGCCTCGCAATTGAAAAATAGATTATACAGATAGGGAACAATGACAGATTGGAAAAGCGCTCTCGCTGCTCTTGGAGGAACAGCAGAGGCGAACGATGAGAAAGAAAAGACAGCCATCGACCGTAAGAAACGGGTAGGAGTTGTCTATTCCACAAATCCTGATTATGAGTACGTGGAGGATGGCCAGGATGCCACCGATACGCTTCCGAAGCAGCAGCAGAAACTGCGCCTGAATGTGGAAAGAGCAGGACGTGGCGGCAAGACGGTTACGTTGGTGAAAGGGTTTGTCGGATCAGAGGAAGACATTGCGGTGCTTTGTAGGCTCTTGAAACAGAAATGCGGTGTAGGCGGTGCTGTCAAGGAGGGAGAGATCATCATCCAGGGCGACCATCGTCAGCGGCTCGTTGAACTACTCAAAAAAGAAGGTTATACGCAAACAAAATAAACTTTATGAAATCACTCTTAATCAAAGATACCACTGTGTCGGAGCGGGCACAGATTGTCCGTGAGGCACTTGGAACAGACGGCGAATGTGAGGGCATTGACCTCGCGGACATGTATGATGACTATATTTATGGTCTCAAGGAACTTGCGGACATCAACCGGGAGTTCAGCGAGAAACATGCAGGAAGTGTCATGCAACGGTGAAGGATGCCGTAGAGCCCAAGGCATATGATCAGGGCCACGTACGTGCCAGAGTTTTTTTTTTCTTGTGCCGATGCAGAATCTCGCAGTTTTTATCTAAATTTGCAAGAGCTGAACCCCTGAGTCTTGAGGTCGGCAGCCTTCATTGTCAAGTGCCTTCTTCTGTCTCTTCCGTTCAGTCGGGACAACAAAATGACAGGCACTATGGTAAATCAGTTTTTTTCACTATTCTGGCAGTTGTCGTTTCTGGCCTTCGTCTTGTCAACGGTTTTTCTGGTCATTCTTGACAACCGTAGTCCGTTCAAGACCATGGCATGGATTCTGCTGCTTTATTTCTTGCCTTTGCCCGGCCTGTTCTTGTATTTCTTTATCGGAAGAAGCAACCGCAAGGAACGTTTGATCAGCCGGAGCGGCTACACGCGGTTGTCTAAGCATCCGATGCAGGAATACCAGAACCAGGTATCCTTGCCTGATGTGCCCGAGACGAACCGCCTGCGTGGATTCTTCCACCGGGTGAACGGAGCGTTGGCCTTCGGGGGGAACAGGGTGTCGGTCTTTACCGAAGCTTCCTCTATGGTGGATATGCTGGTCAAGGATATCCGTCAGGCTCGCCATCACATCCATCTGGAATTCTATATCTTCGAGGATGACGAGGTGGGCCGTCGGTTGCGCGATGCCTTGGTCGAACGGGCACGGGCCGGTGTGCAGGTACGTCTGTTGTATGATGATGTGGGGTGCTGGAAGGTGGACAAGCTGTTTTTCGACCAGATGATGTGCGAGGGTATCGAGGTGCAGGCGTTTCTGAAGGTCCGCTTTCCTTCCTTTACGAGCAAAGTGAATTATCGCAACCACCGCAAACTGGTGATTGTCGACGGAAAGGTAGGCTATATCGGTGGGATGAACATAGCCGAACGTTACTTGCATGGATTGGAGTGGGGAACCTGGCGCGACACGCACGTCAGGGTGGAGGGTAAGGCGGTGTACGGACTGCAGACGGCTTTCCTGACAGACTGGTATGCGATGGACCGTACGCTCTATACGGCATCGGAATTCTTTCCGAGCATGGAGAACGACTGTGGGACAGTAGTAGCCCAGGTGGTGACATCGGATGCGGTAGGCCGCTGGAAAGACATCATGCAGGGACTGGTGATGGCGATTGCCAATGCAAAGCGCTATTTTTATATACAGACTCCTTATTTTCTGCCTACTGAGGAGGTGATGACTGCACTTCAGACAGCGGCACTGGCGGGGGTGGATGTACGGGTGATGTTGCCGAAGCGGGCCGATGCCTTCATTACGCATAAGGGGTCGCTTTCCTACTTAGACGAACTGATGGAGGCGGGGGTAAAGGTCTATCTTTACAAGCCGGGATTCCTTCATTCCAAGTTATGGGTGTGGGATGATGAGATGGCATCGGTGGGATCTACGAACATGGATTTCCGGAGTTTCGAACATAACTTCGAGGCGAATATCTTCTTCTACGATGTGGAAATGGCATTGCGCCTCAAAGAAATCTTTTGGGAGGATCAATGCCATTGTCTGTTGTTGTCTCCGAAGTTGTGGGCCCGGCGTTCGTGGAAGAACAAGGTGACCGAGTCGGTCATCCGGCTGTTGGCGCCGTTGCTGTAGAAATTGCCTATCGGAAAAACGAAAAATTGACGCTGCCGTAGTGGCGGTGTTCCACAAAGTGGGGGTGCTGGTCAAACTGGAGGTCTTTCCCATGCTCCAGTACGAACAGCCCGTCTTCCTTCAGCAGTTGGTGCTCGAAAATCAGGTCGGGGATTTCTTTCAGGTTGGGCAAGGCATAGGGAGGGTCGGCAAAGATGAAGTCGAAAGTCTCGCCGCACCGTTCGATGAAGCGGAATACGTCTCCCCGTATGGGAAACCAGTTGTCTGCCTTGATTTCTTTCATTACCTTGTTGATGAAGGCGTAGTGCTGCGGATCCTTCTCGATGGAAAGGACACGGTCGCAACCGCGTGATACCAATTCAAGGCTGATGCTGCCTGTCCCCGCGAAAAGGTCGAGTGCGTTGACTCCGTCCTCGAAGTCGAGATAGTTGTTGAGCACGTTGAAAAGATTCTCTTTGGCAAAGTCGGTGGTGGGACGTGCCTTGAAAGTCGGAGGTACGTCGAAGCGGCGACGTTTGTAGATTCCACTGATTACTCGCATGTCACTAAGGATTGGATGTCAAACGGAATGTCTTCGATGGGGCTGGAAGCCGATTCGTTGAAGTCCGCTTGGGGTTGGATGATGAATACTTTACGGATGTACTTCTTCAGGAGGGTGGTCAGTTCGTCTCGTTGGCCGATGCGCCCGGTCAGCTGGAGCTCGTCGTTTTCGGCGTCATACCCCAGTTGTTTCCATACATTAAGCAGGTAGTAGCTCCTGTCGTCGGTGGTGGTAGTGGCATAGGTATTGGCCAGCAGCAGCCGTCCCCGTTCGAAACAGAACACGTCGGTGCTGTCGGGGTGGAGGTGGGTGTAGAGCTTGCGGTTGTTACCCCGCTGGCTCTTTACAGCCAGGCTTTCCAGCTGCGGACTGACGGAGGAGAAGAAACGGGCCTTGGGGAAGTGTTCGCTCAAGAAAAGGTGGGTCAGTTTGTCGATGGAGAACAGAATGACGAGATTGCTTTTCCCCAGTACGTTGCACAAAACAATCTCATTGTTCTGCCGGGGAAGGTTCTGGTAAAACAGGGTTTCCATTTGTTCGTCCTCGAACAGCTCCAGCGGTACGGGGGTATAGCGTGCCGAATGGACCAGAATGTTGGTCTGCCGGTACGGCAGGTCGAGTCCTTCCGCTTCAGCCAGGAAGGCCTTGACGTTGGCGGCCATCGAGCGCTGGGTATTGACCGGATAGCTGCGGAAGAAGAAGTCGCTTCCGTGCAGCGGGTTATAGATAGAAAAAGAAAATCCATCCGTACTAAGACGGATGGATAATGTATACTGTGCCGATTGGGAGAAATCGAAGGTTTCGCTCATGCGCTTATTCCCAGTTACCGGCGTTGTTGTTCGGAGTTTCGATATCACCCACGCGCAGACCGCAGTACTTGCCGAGCTTGTTCTGCACGTCTTTCAGGTTGATGAGCTCCTGGTCGTTGATGCCCTTCAGGTAAACTTCGTAAGGTACCTGAGCCTGGAACAGGTTCAGCGGAGCACCCGACTTGGTCGTATCTTTGCGGATGGCCAGTTCGAACTTCGCACCGTTACCGTAAGGAACGTACGGCAACGAGTCGGGGTTGAAGCCCTTGGCGAAGATAGTGTCAAGCACGGCTACCCACATGGTGTCACGACGGAAGTTCTGCAAGCCTTCTTTTTCTACTTCATTCCAGTTGTTGGTCTTCTTGGCCTTGTTGATGATAGCCATAGCCTTCTTCTCGGTCATGCCGTTGTTCAGCTGGTCGTCAGTCAGCGTACCTACCTTCATGATGAACGGAAGTTTGGCGGTCTTGACGAAGGCAATCAATGAGTCAAAGTTGTCTGTATAGGCACCCTGGTGCAGGGAACGGTATTCCTGCTGGGCTTTGCGGATGTCAATCAGACGGGCGATGATGGCCTTGTCGCGGATACTCTTCTCATTATCAAATTTGATAGGACCCATAATACTGCCATAGCAGATGTACACTAAGCCAATTACACAAGCGGCTAACACAAGATTAATTACTGTTTTCATGATAATATTGTTTTTTTAGTTTATATTCGTAGCGCAAAAATAAATAAATTACTTTAACCGCGTACACGTTACGCCAACTTTATTACAGACCATTATGTTAAATAATGATTTAGCGCAGCAAATTAAGCGAAATTTTTTCTATAAACCAACAGATGGGCAAGAAATTGTGATGAAAAGTTTTGCAGATTTTCTTTTTTTGGCAAATGAAGATGAAATTTTTGTCTTGAAGGGTTTTGCAGGCACGGGAAAGACGACTTTGGTGGCGGCTTTGGTAAAGACACTCGATGAACTCCAACGGAAGGTAGTTTTGTTGGGGCCTACCGGGCGGGCGGCGAAAGTGTTCTCGCATTTTGCCGCACATACGGCTTTCACCATCCACAAGAAGATTTATCGGCAGCGGGTGTTCTCGAACGAGACGGACAATTTTGTCATCCAGCCCAATCATCACCGGGATACGCTGTTCATCGTCGATGAGGCTTCGATGGTGGCCAATGAGGGGCTGTCTGGGCCTTCATTCGGGACAGGACGCCTGCTGGATGACCTGGTGCAGTATGTCTATAACGGGCAGGGTTGCCGGTTGATGCTGATAGGCGACACGGCGCAGTTGCCGCCAGTGGGGGAGGAGGAGAGTCCGGCTCTTTCGGCCGATGTCCTTTCGGGCTATGGACTGGCGGTGACGGAGTGTCGGTTGACGGAGGTGGTCCGTCAGGAACAGGATTCGGGAATCCTGTTCAATGCGACGGCCTTGCGCCGGAGGATGGAACAGAACGATTGTTTCGATTGGCCCAAGGTGCGCATGGCGGGTTTCCCGGATGTGAAAAGAGTACCTGGAAGTGAACTGATTGAGGCCATCAACGATTGTTATGACCATGCCGGAATGGATGAGACCATGATTATCTGCCGCTCGAACAAACGGGCCAACTTATATAATAAAGGAATACGGAATACCATCCTGTACCGCGAAGAGGAACTGAGCACGGGGGATGTACTGATGGTGGCCAAGAACAACTATTTCTGGGGGGCCGACTGCAAGGAGCTCGACTTCATCGCCAACGGGGATACGGCGGTGGTCCGCCGAGTCCGCCGCTGCCAGGAGCTGTATGGTTTTCGTTTTGCCGAAGTAATCTTGGCCTTCCCTGATTACGGCGACTTGGAGCTGGAAGTGAAGGTGCTACTCGATACGTTGCATTCCGATGCCCCCTCCCTGACTTCGGAAGAGAGCAACCGCTTGTTCAATGGGGTGTGGGAAGACTATGCCGACGTAGGCAGCAAGCGCGAGCGGATGAAGAAAATCAAGGAAGACCCGTTCTATAATGCCCTGCAGGTGAAATATGCTTATGCGGTGACCTGCCACAAGGCACAGGGCGGTCAGTGGCTGCGGGTGTTCGTCGACCAGGGCTACATGACGGAGGAGATGCTTTCACCGGACTATTTCCGATGGCTGTATACTGCTTTTACCCGGGCTACGGAAACGCTGTATCTGGTGAACTGGCCGCAGGAGCAGACAGAATAGGACATCTGCCAGAAAGGTACACACAAAGGACAAAGGCGCTACACTTCGCACCTTTGTCTCTTTGTGCGTTCTGCAAGATTATAGCGGATATTCCTCGAAGGCATAAAGTACGGTCGATAAGTACCGTTCGCCGGTGTCGGGCAGGATGACCACGATGTTCTTGCCTGCATACTCAGGTTGTGCGGCCAGTTGGAGGGCGGCAAAAGCTGCGGCTCCGGAGGAGATGCCTACCAGCAGGCCTTCCTGGGCCGACAATTCCCGACCGGTGCGGATGGCATCATTGTCTTTCACCCGGATAATCCGGTCGGCCACGTTCCGGTCGAAGGTCTGTGGCACGAAGCCGGCTCCGATGCCTTGTATCTTGTGAGCACCCGGTTTTTCGCCGGAGAGGACTGCAGAGGAGTCAGGCTCCACTGCCACAACTTCGAGGGCCGGATTCAGTTTCTTCAGCACACGCCCGGTACCGCTCAGCGTGCCTCCCGTACCTACACCGGCCACCAGTACGTCAATCTTTCCGTCGGTGTCTTCCCAGATTTCCTGGGCGGTTGCCGCATGGGCTGCTGGGTTGGCCGGATTCTCAAACTGTTGCAGGATGACAGCTCCGGGAGTGGCCTCTTTCAGTTCCTCCGCCTTGCGGATGGCTCCCTTCATACCCTCGCTGCCCGGTGTCAGTACCAGTTGGGCACCGCGTGCCTTCAGCAGGTTCTGCCGTTCTACACTCATCGTTTCCGGCATGGTGAGGATGGCTTTGTAGCCTTTCACACGGGCCACCCAAGCCAGTCCGACTCCTGTGTTGCCGCTGGTCGGTTCGATGATGGTCGCTCCCGGTTTCAGGATGCCTCTCTTTTCGGCATCTTCTATCATGGACAGGGCGATGCGGTCTTTTACGCTGCCGCCCGGGTTGAAGTATTCCAGTTTGGCGATGACATTGGCCTGGGCCTGATGTGCCTGTGCCAGTGTGTTCAGCCGCAGTAACGGTGTGCGGCCAATCAGTTCGGTCAGTTGGTTGTAAATACGTGCCATATTCAATCAATGTTTAGTTGTTTATTATTCTGAGGGCAAAGGTAAGAGGTTCTGGCGGAACCGGAAATACCGCAGATGTGGTATTTATGGGAACTGGGCATAAAAAAACCTCTGGAAATGGATTCCAGAGGATTCAGGAGTTGCGGAGGCCTGACTCGAACAGACGACCTTTGGGTTATGAGCCCAACGAGCTACCACTGCTCCACTCCGCGA
>JALEPZ010000041.1 GCA_022767125.1 Phocaeicola plebeius | reverse complement strand
TTCACTGCGCCACAGCGTGACCCTCGTGAGCGTGTCATCACCATTGCCTACTATGCCTTGGTGAGGATGCAGGAGGTGAAGGGTGGAGATGACGCTGCTGATGCGCGGTGGTTTGCCTTGGACGAAGTGCCGCAGTTGGCTTTCGATCACGACCAGATACTCCGCAAGGCTGAACAGGCATTGCGCCAGCAGATACATTTTGAACCCGTGGGCTTTGAGTTGCTGCCCGAGGAGTTCACCATCAAGGAACTGCAGAACCTCTACGAGGCTATATTGGACGTGCGATTTGACCGCCGCAACTTCTACAACAAGATGAAGCGGCACGGAATGCTAGAGCAGATGGAAGAAACGGTCAATCTATCGCAGAAGAAAGAAGCCTTCCTCTTCCGATTCAACAAATCGAAATATGAGGAGCTGAAGCAAAAGGGATTCAGATTGGAATTTTAGTGCAGCCTAAAATCAACGAAGTTAATTTAATAATACTGATTATGTACAACAGGAGATTTACCCCCGAAAGGATTTCGGAATTGAGAGAGAACGAAATATTTGTGTTTGGCAGCAATCTGGCAGGTGCGCATGGTGGCGGTGCTGCACGCTTGGCTTACAATAGGTTTGGCGCTGTATGGGGCGAAGGCGTGGGTCTGCATGGTCAGACATACGCCATCCCTACCATGCAAGGTGGTGTGGAAACCATCAAACCCTACGTAGATGCGTTCATCCGTTTTGCCAAAGAACACTCTCACCTCACCTTCCTCGTCACCCGTATAGGTTGTGGTATAGCAGGATTCCGAGAAGAGGAGATTGCTCCGCTCTTTACGGATTCCATTGATGTGGAGAATATCATCCTTCCGAAGGAGTTCGTTGAAAACATTTCATCGGATGGAGAGCTTTGTTACAATCTTGAACGCTTCTTGACGGCGCATAAATACAACTACGAGAATGCCTTGCGGGAAATTACGGACGGACGCAAACGAACTCACTGGATATGGTTCATTTTTCCACAGTTGGCTGTATTGGGACGTAGTGCCAATGCCAAGTATTATGGACTCAGTGGATATGACGAGGCAAAGGCTTATCTTGAACATCCCATACTGGGTGCAAGGTTGAGGGAGATAACTATGGCACTGCTACAACACCGTGGAGAGTCAGCAGTAGATATACTTGGCGATATAGATGCCGTAAAGGTTCGCTCCTGTATGACACTCTTCGATGCTGTCTCGCCAGATGACATATTCCAAGAAACGTTGGATGCTTTCTATGGCGGAACGTATGATAAAACGACATTGGATTATATGTGATAGATGTAGGGTAACTATCTACTCTCATATTATATAAAGAAGAAAATCAAATTGAAAATGGAAGAAAATTATATGGCTACCACACGGAACGGGCACGAACTGAAGGATATGTATAATCCAGAAACAAACACGCTGGATATACGTTCCAATGGTTTGTATCCCTCCAATGTGTTCAGTAACTTGTACAGCAACGGTTTCCGTTTCGATGGAATAGTATGCGGCAGTATGGAGGGTTTCCTGCAATCTCTGAAGAGAAAGGAACTTGACAAGCAGCGGCAAATATGCAGCATGAGGGGCGGCAATGCTCGGAAAATGAGCGTCACATCGTGGCAGACTGACCAGATCGTATGGTGGAAGGGGCAGGCGATAGACCGCCAAAGTAAAGAGTATCAGAAACTCATTCGCCGTGCCTATCAGGCAATGTTTGAACAGAGTGAACGGTTTCGTGCCGCACTGATGCAGACTCGTGGAATCACGCTCGTTCACACAAGCGGTGAACCGAGTCCATACAAGACGATACTTACGCCATCTGAATTCTGCGGCATCCTGACAGATTTGCGCGACCGCTATGATCTTCGGGACAAGACAAAGGAATTGGAGGAGAAGTCTATCTCATAGATGACTGAGGTAAGAACAGCACGAGTGAGTTTGAAAGAGAATGGATACAGTTTGGCAACGATGAATTCCCAAACTGGGAGAGTTTGATAAACTATTTATTGAGACAGAATGATTATGTTAGTGATACATCCCAAAGACAAGACCACAGCGATGCTTTCAGCCCTGTATGACGGGCTGGAGGCACAAGTCGTTGACGACTACCACTCGACTAATGTGATAGGGCATTTGCTGCATCATGTTTCGAAGCAGGAGCGCATCATGCTGCTGGGGCATGGCTCAGACAAAGGACTGTTCTTCCGTGCGGATGACAGCAAGGACGAGTTTGACAAGATAATTGTGGGGCATCCCCACGCTTATCATCTTCGCAAGCATGGAGGCAACATGGTGGCTGTATGGTGCAATGCTGACCAATTCGCACGTGCAGAAGGCTTGCATGGTTTGTTTACGGGGATGATAGTTTCCGAACTAAGTGAGGCTCTATTATATCAGGTAGAGACAACACAGGAGGAACTTGACCGTGAGAATGTGAAATTGGCCTTGAGGCTGAGAGCATTGCTTGATGAAAGAATTCCTCTGAGCGAGATACCGAAACGGATGTTGGCAATGGATGATGTACATTCACCCTTGACGACATTCAATTACAAGAATTTCTACTATATATGAATAGGATGAACTATAAGATATGCTTTGTATGCACAGGAAATGAAGAAAAAGGAAAGGTCATATCCGTCATTCCGTTATGGAAATGGACGATGAGGCTTCAGTAATAATTATAAAATAGGATCATATGAAACAAGACGAATTCGAACGATTGATGGACAAATATGGAGAAGTGGTAGCCATCATCCGGAAAAGCGCACATGATCTCCATGAACATGTCAACCAGACCTACGACAAGGTGCATCCCTATGGATTTCATCTTGACATGGTTGCCAATGCTGTTAAGAAGTATGGATATGTCGTATGCGATAACGAGGAGGATGTTGTTCCGCTTTTCTTCGGAGCTTTTTATCACGACAGCATGGAAGATGCTCGCTTGACTTACAATGACGTAAAAAGAACAGCAAAACAATGGATGAACAGTAGCCAGGCTTTGATGGCTACCGAGATAGTATATGCGCTGACTAACGAAAAAGGGCGGACACGTGCCGAGCGTGCCAACGACAAATACTATCAGGGTATTCGTGACACTGCATACGCTCCTTTCCTGAAGCTGGCAGACAGGCTGGCGAATGTCACTTATTCCTGTTCAAACTCCAACGACGCGAATAGCCATATGCGGATAGTGTATCAATCGGAGTGGCCGCACTTCTTGGCGTCCATTACATCGGACAAGGCGGATGTTCGCTATACCCTTCCCCGGGAAATGATTACTGAAATAGAGGGGGATATTATTCAATGATTTTCTCATTTAAAGTATGAGAGGAGAGTAGTGGACGACATATCTTCCATCGAAAGCCCCCAAAAAGCTACGAAGAAAGTATGTATGAAATGACCCATGCCGTTGAGGCAACAGACAGGAAACGTCTTAATGAAGCATTGGCTGCATCAGAGAAAAATCCCTGATAGTTATTGGCTATCAGGGATTTTCTTCTTTTTCTGGTGATTCGCTTGGGGCTCGAACCCAAGACCCCAACATTAAAAGTGTTGTGCTCTACCTGCTGAGCTAGCGAATCTCCTTGGTGCATCTTTCTCGATTGCGAGTGCAAATGTAGGACTTTTGCAGGAATCTTCCAAATATTTCTTGCTTTTTTTTCGTTCTGAGGAATGTATATACAACTTCTGTTAAATATTGGAGGGTTTTGGAGGAGGGAAATAAAAACTTTCTACCTTTGCTCTGAAATAGGACAAGTGATTATGGGAAAATTGTATGTAGTACCTACTCCGGTAGGCAATCTGGAGGATATGACTTTCCGGGCCATTAGGATCCTGAAAGAAGCGGACCTGATTCTGGCGGAAGATACGCGTACCTCCGGAATCCTGCTCAAGCATTTTGAAATCAAGAATGCCTTGCAGTCGCACCATAAGTTCAATGAACACCAGACGGTGGAAAGAGTCATCCAGCGTCTGAAGGCGGGCGATACGGTGGCATTGATTTCTGATGCAGGGACACCGGGTATATCGGATCCGGGTTTCCTGGTCGTGAGGGAATGTGTCAGAAACGGTATCGAGGTACAGACGTTGCCGGGTGCCACGGCTTTCGTTCCGGCATTGGTGTCGTCGGGGCTGCCCGATGAACGGTTCTGCTTCGAGGGATTTCTTCCGCAGAAAAAAGGAAGGCAGACGCGCCTGAATGCGTTGGCCGATGAAACCAGGACCATGATTTTCTATGAGTCTCCCTTCCGGCTGGTGAAGACGCTGACGCAGTTCGCCGAGGTGTTCGGAATACATAGGCCGGTATCTGTGTGCCGGGAGATTTCCAAGATTCACGAGGAGAGTGTCCGCGGAACCTTGGAAGAGGTCATCGCGCATTTCACGCAGACGGAACCGAGAGGGGAGATTGTCATCGTGGTGGGCGGAAAGGAGAAGGCCAATGGTGCGGCTGGCGATACGCAAAAACAAGTAATCAATTTTAATGAATAAGGTGTTATGAAAAAAGTTGTGTTTTATTCCTTGTGTACGGCTGCTATGCTGGCTTCGTGCACGAATGGTGGAAAGGACAAGAATGCCCTACAGGCTGTGAATGATTCGTTGGTCATTGAATTGTCAAACCGGAATGCTGAACTGGAGGATATCATGAGCGCGTTCA
Organism: Phocaeicola plebeius; assembly: GCA_022767125.1. Taxonomy (GTDB): domain Bacteria; phylum Bacteroidota; class Bacteroidia; order Bacteroidales; family Bacteroidaceae; genus Phocaeicola; species Phocaeicola plebeius_C. The sequence continues at coordinate 4,658 of JALEPZ010000041.1, read as the reverse complement.
ACGATATCCAAGAGGGATTCCGGGAAATCAACGAAGCAGAAAACCGGGTGGATCTGGAGGGACGTACCATCGAGGGACAGTCGGGCGCTGACAAAATCAAGGAGGACATTCGTTTCATCAGCGAGAAACTGAAGTCGAACCGGGAGCAGATTGCCCAACTGGAGACGAAACTGAAGAATAGCAATTACCAGTCGGCACAACTGAAGAAGGCGCTGAAGAACATGACGGCGGAACTGGAGGCAAAGCAGCAGCAGATTGAGACGCTGCAGGCGGAACTGGCGGCGAAGAACATCCGCATCAGTGAACTGGATGAGGCTGTGTCGGGACTGCACGAGAATGTCAGCCAGCTGACGGCCGAGAATGACTTGAAGACGAAAACCGTGGCTGCTCAGGACAAGGCACTCAACCAGGCGTGGTATGTGTTTGGCACCAAGTCGGAATTGAAGGACCAGAAGATTTTGAAAAACGGTGAGGTGCTGAAGGACGGTGAATTCAACAAGGATTATTTCACGCAAATCGATATCCGTCAGGATAAAGAGGTGAAGCTGTATTCCAAACGGGCAGAAGTGCTGACGACGCATCCGGCGGGCTCTTATCAGCTGGTGAAGGATGACAAAGGTCAACTGACGCTGAAGATTACCAATCCCAGTCAGTTCTGGAGTGTGTCGCGTTATCTGGTCATCCAGGTTCGGTAAGTACCCGTTGATAGGATAGTTCATGAAGTTACCTGCTGATTTTGTCCGGAGGGTGTACCGGCTGATGGGAGAGGAGGAAGGTCGCTGCTTGTGTGAGTCGTTGCTCGAAGAGACTCCCGTGAGTGTGCGCGTGAATAGCTCCAAGTGTGCTTTTGTACCCGAAGGGGGACGCCAGGTTCCTTGGTGCAACGAGGGGTTTTACCTTTCCGGGCGGCCTACCTTTACATTCGACCCGTTGTTTCATGCCGGATGCTATTACGTGCAGGAAGCTTCGTCAATGTTCTTGGAACAGGTGTTGCGGCAGTATGTACTGACGCCGGTGGCACTGCTCGACCTGTGTGCGGCACCGGGCGGCAAGTCTACACTGGCCCGTTCGGTGCTTCCCGGGGGAAGTCTGTTGGTCTCGAACGAGGTGATGCGAAGCCGGTCGCAGGTGTTGGCGGAGAACTTGACCAAGTGGGGGCATGCAGCGGTGGTCGTCACGAACAGTGATCCGGCTGACTTCGGACGGTTGGGACCGGTGTTCGACGTGATGCTGACCGATGTGCCGTGTTCGGGTGAAGGGATGTTCCGGAAGGACGAGACGGCCATTGACGAGTGGAGCGAAGACAATGTTGCCCTGTGTTGGCAGCGGCAGCGGCGTATCTTGCGCGATAGTTGGCCGTGCCTCAAGCCGGGAGGGCTGTTGATTTACAGTACGTGTACGTTCAACCGGGAAGAGAATGAGGACAATGTTTCCTGGATAGCCAAGGAATTGGGAGCTGAGGTGCTGCCGGTGCAGACGGAGACGGAATGGGGGATTACGGGAAACCTGGCTGGAGGAGATTTCCCGGTCTATCGTTTCCTGCCCCATCGGACCAAAGGAGAGGGCTTGTTCCTGGCAGTTTTGCGGAAGCAGGGCGGAGAGGAGGAAGCTGCGCCTTTCCCTATGGGGGAGAAGGTCTGGAAGAAAGGGGGAAAGAAGTCCAAAGGAGGCAAGTTAATGCCGGCGGTGACGGTTCCGAAAGAACTGCAGGCTGGGCTGTCGGCCAGCGAGGACTTCGTGTTTACGGTGGAAGGAGCGTGGGCCAAGGCTTTTCCGGCCCGGTGGCAAGGGGTATTGCAGCACCTGAAAGAGGATGTGCGGATACTCCATGCAGGAGTGGTATTGGGCGAGTTGAAAGGACGCGACTGGGTGCCGCATCCTTCGTTGGCCTTGAGCACTTCGTTGGCTGCCGGTATTTTCCCGCAGGTGGAGCTGACGTACGGACAGGCCATCGCTTATCTCCGCAAGGAGGCGGTGACACTCGATGCAGCAGTGCCCAAAGGGTATGTGCTGGTAGCTTATCGGGGATGTCTGTTGGGCTTTGCCAAGAACCTCGGAAACCGGGCTAACAATCTCTACCCCAATGAATGGCGGATTCGCAGTGGGTATCTGCCGGAGGAGCTTAAAATGGTTTTCTGAAGCTGCATCCGTTTTTCCATTCAGAACACCCGTAGGCGGTTTTCCCTTTGAGAATGGTGCCCTTTCCACAGAGCGGACAGGGACGACCTATGATAGCATCTCCCTCTGGCAGCAAGTCGGAGGGAGTTTTCTTTCGTGCCTTCTTTTCGGCAGGCATCTTCTTCTCAGCCGGCATCTTCTTCTCAGTCGGAGTCTTTCTCGGTTTTGTTGTCCGGGTAGCTGCTATGGGCTGTGGGTCTGTTTCCACACTGATACGGCGGTTGGTATTGTCGCTCAGCACACTGTGTACGATGTCGGTCACCATCTGCTTCAGCTCGTTGAGGAAGGTGGCGGCATCATAGCTGTGGCGTTCTATTTCGCGCAACTTCTTTTCCCAAATACCGGTCAGTTCGGCGGACTTGAGGAGTTCCTCGTGTATCAATCCGATCAGTTCCACTCCGGTAGGGGTGGCAATCAGGTTTTTCCGTTCCTTGCGGATGTAGTGCCGCTTGAAGAGGGTTTCGATGATGGCCGCCCGGGTTGAGGGACGGCCTATGCCGTTTTCCTTCAACGCATCGCGCAACTCATCGTTGTCCACCAGTTTGCCGGCTGTTTCCATGGCTCGCAGCAAGGTGGCTTCTGTATAGGGCTTGGGCGGTTGGGTGTATTTTTCCAGCAAATCAGGCTGGTGGGGACCGCTTTCGCCGACGGTAAACAAGGGCAGCACCCGTTCTTCGCTGTTTTCTTTAGTGTCTTCCTGAACTTCTTTGGAGAAAAGCACGCGCCATCCAGGAGAAGTGATTTGTTTGCCGGTCGCCTTGAATTCCACTTCTTTTACTTTTCCCAGTACGGTCGTCGTGGAGAATTGGCAGTCGGGGTAAAATGCGGCAATAAACCGACGGGCAATGAGGTCGAATACCCGTTTTTCCAGGTCGGTGAGTCCCTGTGGCTGTATGCCGGTGGGGATAATGGCATGGTGGTCGGTTACCTTGGTGTTGTCGAAGACCTTCTTGGACTTGGGGAGTGCTTTCTCCGCCAGAGGGGCAGTGAAGCCTGAATACTCTTTCAATCCTGCCAGGATGCCGGGGCACTTGGGATAAATGTCATCGCTCAGGAAGGTAGTGTCGACACGTGGATAGGTAGCGACTTTCTTTTCGTAGAGCGACTGGATGAGTTGCAGGGTCATATCGGCCGAATAGCTGAACCGTTTGTTGCATTCCACCTGTAAAGAGGTCAGGTCGAACAGACGGGGAGGGGCTTCTGTCCCTTTCTTGGCCGTGACATGGGTGATGGTAAAGGGAGCGTCTTTGACGGTGTCCAGAAACTCCATTCCCTCTTCTTTTTTGGTGAATTTCCCTTTGGTAGCATTGAAGGTGGTATCCCGATAAATTGTTTTCAGTTCCCAATAGGCTTCGGGCTTGAACTGCTCAATTTCTTGTTGCCTCTTGACAATCAAGGCTAAAGTGGGTGTCTGCACCCGACCGATGGAGAGTACTTGTCGATGCTGACCATATTTCAGGGTATAGAGACGTGTGGCGTTCATGCCCAAGGTCCAGTCTCCGATGGCTCGGCTTAGTCCGGCCTCGTAGAGGGACTGGAATTCTTGCTGGTCTTTCAGGTGAGCGAATCCGTCACGGATGGCTTCTTCGGTCAGAGAGGAAATCCACAGACGCTTGACGGGACAGTGCGCCCCCGCTTTCTGCATGACCCATCGCTGGATGAGCTCTCCTTCCTGTCCGGCATCACCGCAGTTGATGATGCCTTCTGCCTGTTGCATCAAACGTTCGATGATACGGAATTGTTTCTCGATGCCCGGATCTTCAATGAGCTTGATGCCGAAACGGGGAGGAATCATGGGAAGATTCCCCAAGCTCCATGCCTTCCATGCAGGGGTATATTCATGGGGCTCCTTGAGGGTGCACAGATGTCCGAAGGTCCATGTCACTTGGTAACCGTTTCCTTCTATGTATCCTTCTTTTTTGGTTTTTGCCCCTAATACGTCGGCGATATCGCGGGCTACACTTGGTTTTTCGGCAATGCAAACTATCATACTGGTAATCTCTAAAATTGATGCAAAGGTAGCTATTTTTCTTCGATTATCGATTTTAGTGGTCGGGTTCTTTTACTCAATGAAGCTTTTATATATAAATAAGGTGTAGATGATAGCAGCTTTTGTGAATCAATAAAAAAATAATCGAATAAAATATGTTGATATTCAGTTGATTGTATGGGTAAATGAAATATTTTTGAAAAAAAGTAGATGCAATTGCTTGCAGGTTTCACAAAAAGCCGTACCTTTGCATCCGCTTTCGAGAAACAACGGAAGCGACGAAAAAAGAGTTCATTGAAAGACTTTGGATAAACAAACAAGAAATGTAGTACAAGGAGATGCGTTCCCTTTCGTTATATATATAATGTAAGGGACGTATCGCAGAAGAAACCGTCAATCCGAACGGATTTGATAATGAAGGCTTCCTGAAACAGAGAACAATCCGCCTCATGTCTTTTCGGCATGTGGCATTGAAAGATACTTTACAATG
>JALEPZ010000115.1 GCA_022767125.1 Phocaeicola plebeius | reverse complement strand
ATGCTTAAATATTTCAGTTTCATAATAATCATTAGTTTAGAAAGTTACACTTAAACCTAAAGACACGGTCTTCGAAAGCGGATAGGTCTTACCGAATCCCCACTGGCCTACGCCTACCAGTTCAGGATCGGACAGGTCAGTAAATCCGGTAATGGTCAAGAGGTTCTCACCCGATACAAACAGGCGGAGATTTTCTACATAGAACTTGCGGGTGATTTCCTGCGGCAATGTATATCCCAACGTAACGTTCTTCAGACGGCAGTAAGCGGCGTTCTGCAAATAACGGGTCTGTGTATACGTATTCCGTAAACCGGCCCAGTCGGGACGAGGATAGTAGGCATTGGTGTTTTCAGGTGTCCAGTAGTCTTCATGCTGCTTAAAGCCCAAAGCCTGCCACTTGCCCTGACCAATGGCTCCCCAGAATACGGAACCGTCTGCCCAATAGTCACGCTTCAGTGTACCCTGGAAGAACAGCTTCAAGTCGAAACCTTTCCAGGCTGCATCCAGATTCAGACCGAAGTTATAGCGCGGAGTGGAGTTACCGATAATGCTCAAGTCACCGTGGTCGTCGAGACGATATTCACCTCTGTTCACTACACCGTCGCCGTTCAGGTCGGCATACATGATGTCACCGGCCGTCCAGTTGCTGCCCAAAAAACTCTGGTCGGCTTTCGCCAAATGGGCATCCATTTCCTCCTGTGAGTTGGCAATTCCAACGGTTGTATAGCCCCAAATATCCCCCAGTTTGGCACCGGCATAATACTTGCTCAGCTCTTTCGAATCGTTCGGGTACTTGTCAATCGTCACCGTATTGTCACTCAAGGTCAGCGATACGCCATAGCGGAAGTGGTTGATCTGGTCGCGCCAGCTGACCTGCAAGTCCCAGCCCTTGGACGTCATGTCCAGATTGTTCACCGACGGTTCAGCAGCACCCAATACATCGGGCAGATCCTCTGCCGGACCTACCATGTCATACGTCTTGCGCTGGAAGTAGCCGAACGATCCGGTCAGTCGGTTGTTCAGCGCCCCCCAGTCGAGACCTACTTCCCACGTGCGGCTGCGTTCCCAGGTCAGAAGGGCAGATACCAATGCCGGTTCGGAAGCGATGTTCGGCTTGCTGCCGTTCACCAACCAGCCACCCCCCTGCTGCGAGAAGCCCACCGTGGGATAGAACGGATACCAGTTGTCCGTATTCTGGTTACCCAGTTCACCCCAAGAGGCACGGAGCTTCAAGGTATTGATCTTTTCCGTCATGTTCCAGTCTTCCCAGAACTTTTCCTGGGCGATGTTCCAACCTGCGGAGAACGAGGGGAACCAGTTCCAGCGGTTGTCACGCAGGAAACGGGAAGAACCGTCGTAACGGATATTGGCTTCGAACAGGTAGCGGCCCTTGTAGTCATAGTTCAGGCGGCCGAAGAAACCGGCAGTGGTCCACTTGTCATAACCG
>JALEPZ010000114.1 GCA_022767125.1 Phocaeicola plebeius | reverse complement strand
ATGCTTAAATATTTCAGTTTCATAATAATCATTAGTTTAGAAAGTTACACTTAAACCTAAAGACACGGTCTTCGAAAGCGGATAGGTCTTACCGAATCCCCACTGGCCTACGCCTACCAGTTCAGGATCGGACAGGTCAGTGAATCCGGTAATGGTCAAGAGGTTCTCACCCGATACAAACAGGCGGAGATTTTCCACATAGAACTTGCGGGTGATTTCCTGCGGCAATGTATATCCCAACGTTATGTTCTTCAGACGGCAGTAAGCGGCGTTCTGCAAATAACGGGTCTGAGTATATGTGTTACGTCCACCCGACCAGTCAGCACGAGGATAATAGGCATTGGTGTTTTCAGGTGTCCAGTAGTCTTCATGCTGCTTAAAGCCCAAAGACTGCCACTTGCCCTGGCCGATGGCTCCCCAGAATACGGAACCGCCTGCCCAATAGTCACGCTTCAGTGTACCCTGGAAGAACAGTTTCAAGTCGAAACCTTTCCAGGCTGCATCCAGATTCAAACCAAAATTATAGCGCGGAGTGGAGTTACCAATGATGCTCAGGTCACCGTGGTCATCCAGACGATATTCACCATTGTTTACTACACCGTCGCCGTTCAGGTCGGCATACATGATGTCACCGGCCGTCCAGTTACTACCAAAGCGACTTTGATCTGCCTTAGCCAAGTGGGCATCCATTTCCTCCTGTGAGTTGGCAATTCCAATGGTTGTATAGCCCCAAATATCACCCAGTTTGGCACCGGCATAATACTTGCTCAGCTCTTTGGAATCGTTCGGGTACTTGTCAATCGTCACTGTATTGTCACTCAACGTCAACGATACACCATAACGGAAGTCATTAATCTGGTCGCGCCAGCTGACCTGTAAATCCCAACCCTTGGAGGTCATATCCAAGTTGTTCACCTTCGGTTCGGAGGCACCCAATACATCGGGCAAATCCTGTGCCGGACCGACCATGTCATACGTCTTGCGCTGGAAGTAACCGAACGATCCGGTCAGTCGGTTGTTCAGTGCCCCCCAGTCGAGACCTACTTCCCACGTGCGGCTGCGTTCCCAGGTCAGCAGGGCAGATACCAATGCCGGTTCAGAAGCGGTGTTCGGTTTGTTACCGTTCACCAACCAGCCACCCCCCTGCTGCGAGAAGCCCACTGTGGGATAGAACGGATACCAGTTATCCGTGTTCTGGTTACCCAGTTCACCCCAAGAGGCACGGAGCTTCAAGGTATTGATCTTTTCCGTCATGTTCCAGTCTTCCCAGAACTTTTCCTGGGCGATGTTCCAACCTGCGGAGAAGGAGGGGAACCAGTTCCAGCGGTTGTCACGCAGGAAACGGGAAGAACCGTCGTAACGGATATTGGCTTCGAACAGGTAGCGGCCCTTGTAGTCATAGTTCAGGCGGCCGAAGAAACCGGCAGTGGTCCACTTGTCATAACCG
>JALEPZ010000123.1 GCA_022767125.1 Phocaeicola plebeius | reverse complement strand
CCATGTCAGTGATAACTTATTATTATTTGAATAGCATCACTAATTTAGGTGAAATCACAGACATACGCAAGCCCTTGTAAGGGTTTCTTTATCAAGGGCTTGCTATTTTTTTTAAGCAATCCGCTTTGCGGAATTAAGGATTAAATTGCAAAATGTAACCATCAAGCCGCAGTCTATGAATCATATTAAAGTCTTTCTTTCTCTCTTTCTTCTATCAGTTTTATTCCCTGCCTGCAGTGTCAACGATGATCCTGATGATCCTACGGATAATCTGCTGGACGGTGGGCCGTATGACAGCTATAGCATTGCCGGCTCAATAGCCACGATTGGCAATGATTGTGAATTGGAATATTATATAGACGACAAAGAACAGGACACCGGGGAATTCAAATATCGGGACATCCACATTTCAAAAATTTCAGACTGTTCCGTCAAGATCAGTTTTGGTATGACCGGAGTGACCCGGTACATTGATTTCATCATCCCCGAGGTGCAATTGAAAGGAGAAATCGGGTATGCGCTGGTTGAAAAGCAGGATGTCGGACTCACTTTCTCGGTTGACGGCAACGAACAATACAGATGCAATGCTGTCATTTGCGGGGAAGTCTGCAACGGGGCTTATAAAGAAACGAAGATGGACCTTGCACTGAGGAATGACCTGGAAGGCGTTTTAACTTTGGAATGGGAGTACATTGGCCATAAGTATATTCTGAAGATGGCCGCCATCTATGACAGCTGCTCTCTTCGCGAGTTTTGATAAGGAGAAAAACGGGGATTCAGACAGGATTCCCTACTGATTCAGTGCGGCTTTGTGATGCCTCTTGATGGACTCCGCGAGGGACTGCGGTGAGAGGACGGTTATGCCGCATCCGTAGGCGAGAAGGTCCCTCTCCAGTTCGGGATTGACTATGACCTCCAGCTGGAAGGTGGTGTACCCGTCCAGATCCTCCTCGATGACCATCTGGCTGCGGTGCAGCGGCTTGGTACGGATATAAGGTGCCTCCTTGGGGCTGGCCCTGAACACTACCTTCCGAGTTTTCATTGTCCTGTCCTTGGTCACTCCGATCATATCGCTGAACCATTTCTCGGGATTGAAGTCACCCATGGGGATGTAAGTGCTTCCCTCCGGGGCCTTCTCAATGGAGACGACGCGGTCGAGGGCGAGGTTGACCA
>JALEPZ010000107.1 GCA_022767125.1 Phocaeicola plebeius | reverse complement strand
CCATGTCTGTTACGCTTTTTATTGTCTTTGGATTCGCAACACTAAGATAAGTGAAAAGTCTAACATGACAAATTCCTGGGCAACATTTTGCTGCCCAGGAACTTATAAAAAATAATTATTAATTATGTTGCGGAATTAAGGGTTCTTAATTCAGTCTCCTGGAGGGCATCAGGGCGAGGAACAGAAAAGGGACGTACGAGGGACGGTTTCCTGTGAAAACCGACCGCTTTTGCGGCACTCAACCCCTCTCAGAAGCCTCAGAACGGGGTTTTACCCCCAATTTCGTTGGCGCGATAACTATCATCCAAAAATCAGAAGACTATGAATCAAGGAAATAAGTATCTATTTTTGCAGAAGAGGGACCAAAAGGGGCCGTTCGGTAAGGCACTTTTCGGGGATTAGTAGCGGAAAAAGAAGAATCCCAGCTATCTGAATCATATAGCCTCATGGCTGTACATTATATCCAATAGTGCGCCAAGCATCCCCGAAACTTCCATAAAAAAGGAGACTTCTTGGGGAAAAATCAAAAAATAACACTCAAAAGTCAATTTCTTTTGAGGTTATCTCTCTAAAACCATGTACCTTTGCATCAGAAGTTAACCCCATTAATAATATGATTGGATATGGACACTCAACATTTCATTGCATTTGACTTAGGTGCCACCAGTGGCAGAACCATTTTAGGAACCTTGCAGGGAAGCCAGCTTACCCTGGAAGAAGTGACTCGATTCCCCAACCAGATGCTCCCGCTCAACGGGCACTTCTATTGGAACATCTTTTCGCTCTATGAACATCTGAAAAAAGGACTGGCCGAAGTGGCCAAGAAAAAAATACCTGTCACCTCTATCGGTATCGATACCTGGGGGGTAGACGTTACTTGTCTGAACGAAGACGGCAACATCATCGGATTGCCCTATGCCTACCGCGACCCGCAGCAGACCGTGGGCAAGAAGGAGGAGTTCTTCCGTGAGGTGATGCCGGCCGATGTCCTCTATGCCCGGACGGGCATCCAGCACATGGATTTCAATACCCTGTTCCAGCTCTACGCGATGGCCCGTCGCGATGATTTCAACCTGCGTCATGCCCGCCGGCTGCTGTTCATGCCCGATGCGCTTTCCTACCTGCTGACGGGCGAGATGGTGACCGAATATACCATTGCATCCACCTCGCAGCTGCTCAATCCCGCTACCCGGCAGATGGACGAAGAGCTGCTGCGTGCGGCAGGCATCCGTCCGGAGCTGTTCGGTGCCATGGTGGAACCGGGACATCGTATCGGAATGCTCCGCAAGGAATTGTGTGAGGAACTGCAGATCGATCCGATTCCCGTCATTGCGGTAGCCGGACATGACACGGCTTCTGCCGTGGCAGCCATCCCGGCGACCGATCCGGACTTTGCCTATCTCAGTTCGGGGACATGGTCGCTCATGGGCATCGAGACACAAGGTCCCGTCATCAATGAACAGACGACACATTATAATATTACCAACGAAGGAGGAGTAGACGGCACCATCCGCCTGTTGAAGAACATCACCGGTCTGTGGATCGTCGAACAATGCCTCAAGCAGTGGCGCAAGGAAGGTACTGAGTACACCTATCCGCAGATGGTGGAACTGGCGCAGGCCGCTGAGCCTTTTGTCTGCTTCATCGATCCTGCCGATCCGGGATTCACCAATCCGGCCCACATGCCGCAGGCCATTCTGGACTATTGTGCCCGTACGGGACAGACCCGGAGGCCCCAGACGCACGGTGAATTTATCCGGGTCATCTTCGAAAGCCTGGCCTTGAAGTACCGGGAGACACTCGATGTGTTCCGCCGGCTCTCCGACCATCCGCTGCAGAAGCTGCACATCATCGGCGGAGGCTCGCGCAACCGCCTGCTCAACCAATTTACGGCCAATGCTATCGGACTGCCGGTCTATGCAGGACCGAGTGAGGCTACCAGCATCGGCAACATCATGCTCCAGGCCAAGGCAGCCGGAGCCGTGGCTTCCTTGGGCGATATGCGGAAGATCATTTCCGCCAACGTGCAGCCCGACGAGTTCCTGCCTGCCGACACGGAATGCTGGGACGAAGCGTATGCCAGTTACTTGAAGTGTATATCGGCGCGTTGAGGACGGAATAGCCGTTAGAAGGACACCGATAGGACAGATTCGGACAGCCCTCGTTTTTCTAATTCCTGTCGTCCGGAGGGGGGACAGGAGGGGAAGGTGGTCTGAATCTGTATCTTTTCTGTGCCTTCCTGAAACCAAAGATATTTATATAACCAACTTATTAATAACGTATTATCATGAAAGAACAACTGATTTTAAACGCTTATGCGATTGCTAAGGAACGGTATGCTGCCGTAGGAGTAGATACCGACAACGTATTGGACATGCTGCAGGATTTCCACCTCTCTATCCACTGCTGGCAGGCCGACGATGTGACCGGTTTCGAGGTACAGGCCGGCCAGTTGAGCGGAGGTATCCAGGCCACCGGAAATTATCCGGGCAAGGCCCGCAACATCGACGAACTGCGTGCCGACGTGTTGAAGGCTACTTCCCTCATCCCCGGTACGCACCGTCTGAACCTGCACGAAATCTATGGTGACTTCCAGGGGAAGGTGGTCGACCGTGACGAGGTGGACACCTCTCACTTCCAGAGCTGGATTGACTGGGGAAAGGCCAACAACATGAAGCTGGACTTCAACACCACCTGCTTCGGCCATCCCAAGAGCGGCAACCTCTCGCTGTCTAACCCCGACGAAGGCATCCGCAACTTCTGGATTGAACATTCCAAGCGGTGCCGTGCCATTGCCGAAGACATGGGCAAGGCGCAGGACGATCCCTGTATCATGAACGTATGGGTACACGATGGCAGCAAGGACATCACGGTGAATCGCCTGAAATACCGCGAGCTGCTGAAGGATTCGCTCGACCAGATCTTTGCTATTGACTACCAGCACATGAAAGACTGCATCGAATCGAAGGTGTTCGGCATCGGACTGGAAAGCTATACGGTGGGCTCCAACGAATTCTATGTGGGCTATGGAGCCCGGAACAACAAGATGGTGACGCTCGACACGGGCCACTTCCATCCCACGGAGAGCGTGGCCGACAAGGTGTCTTCCCTCCTGCTCTATGTGCCCGAACTGATGTTGCACGTGAGCCGCCCGGTACGCTGGGACTCCGACCACGTGACCATCATGGACGATCCTACCCTCGACCTCTTCAGCGAAATTGTCCGTGCCGGTGCCCTCGACCGTGTCCACTACGGCCTCGACTACTTCGATGCCTCCATCAACCGCATCGGTGCGTATGTCATCGGCAGCCGTGCCGCACAGAAGTGCATGACCCGTGCACTGCTCGAACCGCTGGCCCGCCTGCGCCAGTACGAAGCCAACGACCAGGGCTTCGAGCGGCTGGCCCTGCTCGAAGAATGCAAGGCCCTGCCTTGGAACGCTGTCTACGACATGTTCTGCCTGAAGAACAATGTGCCTGTGGGCGAATCCTTCATTGCCGAAGTGGAAAAGTACGAAGCCGACGTTACTTCTAAACGCTAAGCGATGATTGTCATAGGACTACTAATCATAGCGCTCGGCGCCTTCTGTCAGTCGAGCTGCTATGTGCCCATCAACAAGATCCGTGACTGGAGCTGGGAGTCGTACTGGATGGTCCAGGGCGTGTTTGCCTGGTTGGTCTTTCCGTTTCTCGGCGCCTTGCTGGCCGTTCCCGAAGGCCACAGCCTGTTCGAGGCCTATGCGGCTCATCCGGCCGATGCGCTGTGGACCCTCTTTTTCGGCATCCTGTGGGGCGTGGGAGGCCTGACCTTCGGGTTGAGCATGCGCTATCTCGGTGTGGCGCTCGGACAGTCCATCGCTTTGGGCACCTGTGCCGGACTGGGTACGTTGCTGACCCCGGTTTTCACCGGCCATACGCAGGACCTCACCCTGCCCGTCATCGTGGGAGTAGCGGTGACCTTGGCCGGCATCGGTATCATCGGTGTGGCCGGCCATCTGAAGTCGGCGGCCCTGAGTGATGAAGAGAAGAAAGAGGCAGTGAAAGACTTCAACTTCACCAAGGGGATTGTCGTGGCCCTGCTGGCCGGATTCATGAGTGCCTGTTTCAGCATCGGACTGGGTTTCGGCGAGAGCCTGTGTTTTGCGGAAAGTGCCGATATGTTCAAGACCCTGCCCGCCACGCTGCTGGTGACGGTGGGCGGCTTCCTCACTAACCTGGTCTATTGCTTCTACCAGAACACCCGCAACCACACCTGGGGCGATTACGGCAAGGCCTCGCTCTATGCCAACAACCTGTTCTTCTGTGCACTGGCCGGCGTGTTGTGGTACAGCCAGTTCTTCGGGCTGAGTTTGGGAAAAGGGTTTCTCACCGCCTCTCCCGTCCTGCTCACCTTCTCCTGGTGCATCTTGATGTCACTCAATGTCACCTTCTCCAATGTATGGGGCATCTTGCTCAAGGAATGGAAAGGATGCTCGCCGCGTACCATCGCCGTACTGCTGGCCGGACTGGCTGTGCTCATTGTTTCCTCGTTCCTTCCTCAACTGTTGAAGTAGCAGGAAACGATGGTGGAAGTACCTCCGAAACGAAGGTACAAAGGAAAAAACAACTTTGTACCTTCGTTTCTTTGTGTTTCCAAAAAACTCTTAGTATCTTTGAAAAGTATTAACTTTAAATGAAAAACAATATGAAATCAATTCTTGAAGGCCGCCCCGCATTGGCGCACGAAGTGAACCAGGTGGCCGAAGTGGCCGGTTACTTGTGGCAGAAAGGTTGGGCTGAACGTAACGGCGGTAACATCACCATTAATGTCACTGATTTTGTGGACGACGAAATCCGTCAGCTCCCGGCTATCACCGAACCGAAATCCATCGGTGCCACCTTGCCGAACTTGAAAGGCTGCTATTTCTATTGTAAGGGAACAGGCAAGCGAATGCGCGACCTGGCCCGCTGGCCGATGGAGAACGGCTCCATTATCCGTATTTGTGACGACTGTGCCAGCTACGTCATCATCGCCGACCAGCCGGTGGTCCCCACTTCCGAAGTGGCTTCCCACCTGTCAGTCCATAACTGGCTCATCAGCCAGGGCGGCACGAAGAAGGCCACTGTCCACACCCATCCGATAGACCTGGTGGCCATGAGCCACAACAAGCGCTTCCTAGAAAAGGATGCCATGACCCACTTGCTGTGGAGCATGATTCCCGAAACCAAGGCTTTCTGTCCGCGCGGTGTGGGTATTGTACCCTACCAGATGCCGAGTTCGGTAGAGCTGGCGGATGCCACGTTGGCAGAACTCGATGATTACGATGTAGTGTTGTGGGAAAAACACGGTGTGTTTGCCGTAGGCAATGATGTGATGGATGCTTTCGACCAGATTGACGTCCTTTCTAAAGCTGCCCAGATTTACATGAATGCCCGTTGCATGGGCTTCGAACCCGACGGCATGTCGGACGAGCAGATGCACGAGATGACGGTAGCCTTCCATCTCCCGAAATAAGCTGTTTCGGCAGTCGTTTTAAGGAGGGTGCATAGAAAATCAATGTCACCCATCTACTTGTCATGCTGAGCATAAGCGAAGAATCTGAATACATGCACTAACGCTTTACAGATGCTTCACTACGTTCAGCATGACAATTTAATGGAGGCCTTAAGATGTTCGGGGAGCCTCCTGGGCCAGCGTGTCACGACTTATTCCACGAACCGGATTTTGCTCGTGTCGCGCGGCTTGGCTTCGGGAGTCTCGTCGGGATAGCCGAAGGCGATGCAGTAGAGCAGCTCATATCCCTCGCTGAAGGCCAGTCTCTTCAGGTAGTCTGCAGCGGCAGGCTGGGTCATGAAGCGGGCAGGTCCTCCCAGACAGCAGCTGCCGATACCCATCGACCAGGCCGAAATCATCATGTTCTCGCTCAGCAGTCCGCAGTCGAAAGCGGAAGAAGCCGAAGACGTGTCGTGTCCTACGAACACCACGGTGGGGGCATTGCGGAACATGTTCTTGAAATTCGGGTCTTCTGCCTGCTTCGGGTTCTCCTGCTTGAAGAGTTCGGTCACCCCGTTGATGAAGTCGGGATTGTCTACCACACGGATTTCCCACGGCTGCTTGTTCATGGCATTGGGTGCCTGGATGCCGCAGTTGACAATCTGTTGCATTTTTTCCCGTTCCACTGCCTGCGGCAGGTACTTACGGATGCTGCGTCGGGTCAGGATGGTTTCGATGACCGGATTGGAAGCGGTGGCTTCGGGGGAGGGGGTAGCTGTGGTCTTGTCGGCAGGGCCGCCACAGGCCATCAACGGCAGGCACAGGGCCAGCCAACTTGTTTTCTTGATATTCATAGCTGTATTCAGTTAGGTGAGTCGTTTGTCCAGATGTGTTCGATGGCCGCCACATACATCCGGTGGAACCCGCCATGGCCGTTGTACCAGCGGTCGATGAGCGACGGGTCGGTGAAACCTTCCGGACGGAGGTTGTCGGCATAGAGTTTCTTGCATTCCAATACCAGGCGGGCTTCTTCGAAGCAGACATTCCCGTCGGGGGTGAAGACCGGATGCAGGCCGGCCGCCGCTACCTTGTCGGTGGTTCGTCCCGAGGTGGATCCGCACACCTGGTGCACCTTCTTATGGGCGGCTCCCAGAAACGAGAGCGTCAGGCCGTCACCGGCTTCGGTGAACTCGTAGGTATAGCGTTCGGGGCGGATGAAGACAAAGGCGACCGGTTTCCCCCACAATACGCCTGTCCCTCCCCAGCTGGCCGTCATGGTATTGAATTTTTCGGGAGTGCCGGCCGTTACCAGCATCCATTCCTTGCCGATGGCTTCCACCATGTTGTCCGTCAGTTCGGACATACTTAACTCTTTCATCATAAATTCTTTCTTTAGCGATTTGAGATGCAAACTTACAGAATTTCAGCAAAAACACGCCGCCGGATCTCCTAAAAATTCATTAAAAAACCCGAAGGAAGCCCTTTGTGTTCAGCCAATTTGCAGTATCTTTGCCAGTTAATCTGACAAAAACGATAAAGAAAGGAATAAATTGTGGCAAAAGACGAAGAGGTAGTATTGACTCCGATGATGAAACAGTTTTTCGAGCTGAAGGCCCAGCACCCCGATGCCATCCTGCTGTTTCGTTGTGGTGACTTTTACGAGACGTATTCGGAGGATGCAGTGGTTGCATCCGAAATCCTGGGCATTACGCTGACCAAGCGGGCCAACGGCCAGGCCAAGAAGGTGGAGATGGCCGGTTTCCCCCATCATGCGCTCGACACTTATCTTCCCAAGCTGATACGGGCCGGACGGCGTGTGGCCATCTGCGACCAGCTGGAGGACCCCAAGACCACCAAGAAGCTGGTGAAAAGGGGCATTACGGAACTGGTGACACCGGGGGTGGCCATCGGCGACAGCGTGCTTTCTTACAAGGAGAACAATTTTCTGGCGGCCGTCCACTTCGGCAAGAATGTCTGTGGAGTGGCCTTTCTCGATATTTCTACCGGAGAGTTCCTGACGGCAGAAGGGAACACCGACTATGTGGACAAGCTGCTCAACAACTTCGGCCCGAAGGAGGTGCTTTACGAACGGGGGAAGAAGCCGATGTTCGAAGGGGCGTTCGGCAACAAGTTCTTCCTCTTCGAACTCGAGGACTGGGTGTTTACCGAGCCGTCTGCCCGTGAACGCCTGCTCAAGCATTTCGAGACCAAGAACTTGAAAGGCTTCGGGGTGGAGCACCTCACCCATGGCATCATTGCTTCCGGCGCCATTCTCCGCTACCTGGACATGACCCAGCATTACCAGATCAGCCATATCACGTCGCTGGCACGCATCGAAATGGACCGCTATGTCCGCCTGGACAAGTTCACGGTGCGCAGCCTGGAACTGACCGACAGCATGAACGAAGGCGGGACCAGTCTGCTGAATGTCATCGACCGTACGGTCAGCCCGATGGGGGCCCGTATGATGAAACGATGGCTGCTCTTCCCGCTGAAGGACGTGAAGCCCATCAACGAGCGGCTGGATATCGTGGAGTTCTTTTTCCGGGAGCCCGATTTCAAGGACTTTATCGAAGAGAAGATGCACCTCATCGGCGACCTGGAGCGCATCGTGTCGAAGGCGGCGGTGGGGCGCATCTCTCCCCGGGAGGTCGTGCAGCTGAAAGTGGCCTTGCAGGCGGTAGAGCCCATCAAGAATGCGTGTCTGAATGCGGACAATGAAAGCCTGCGCCGCATCGGAGAGCAGTTGAACCCTTGTGCGTCCATCCGTGACAAGATAGCCCGCGAGTTGGTCAACGACCCTCCGCTGCTGGTGAACAAAGGAGGGGTCATCGCTTCCGGGGTCAACGACGAGCTCGACGAGCTGCGTCGCATCTCCTTCTCCGGAAAGGATTACCTGCTGCAAATCCAGCAGCGCGAAATCGAGCAGACCGGCATCCCCAGCCTGAAGATTGCCTACAACAATGTGTTCGGCTATTATATAGAGGTAAGGAACACCCATAAGGACAAGGTGCCGCCCGAATGGGTCCGCAAGCAGACGCTGGTCAATGCGGAACGCTACATTACCCAGGAGCTGAAGGAATACGAGGAGAAGATACTGGGAGCCGAGGAGAAGATGCTGGTGCTGGAAACCCGCATCTACAACGAACTGGTGCTTTCGCTGGCCGAGTTCATCCCGGCTATCCAGCTCAATGCCAACCAGCTGGCACGACTCGACTGCCTGCTGTCTTTCGCTACTGTCGCCAGGAGCAACAAGTACATCCGTCCTGTCATTGCCGACGACGATGTACTGGACATCCGTCAGGGCCGGCATCCGGTCATCGAGACCCAGTTGCCGCTGGGGGAACAGTACGTGGCCAACGATGTGTTTCTCGATACGGAAACTCAGCAGATCATCATCATCACCGGTCCGAACATGGCCGGTAAGTCGGCCTTACTCCGCCAGACGGCCCTGATTACCTTGCTGGCACAGATCGGCAGTTTCGTACCGGCAGAGAGTGCGCACATCGGGTGGGTGGATAAGATTTTCACGCGTGTAGGGGCCAGCGACAATATCTCGGTCGGCGAATCCACGTTCATGGTCGAGATGAGCGAGGCGGCCAATATCCTCAACAACCTGTCGCCCCGCAGCCTGGTGCTTTTCGACGAACTGGGCCGGGGCACGTCGACCTACGACGGCATCTCCATCGCCTGGGCCATTGTAGAACATATCCATGAGCACAAGCGGGCCCGTGCCCGGACCTTGTTTGCCACGCACTACCATGAGCTGAACGACATGGAGGAGCAGTTCCAGCGCATCAAGAACTACAATGTATCTGTCAAGGAGGTGGACAACAAGGTGATTTTTCTCCGCAAGCTGGAACGGGGCGGCAGCGAACACTCCTTCGGTATCCACGTGGCCAAGATGGCCGGTATGCCGAAAAGCATTGTCCGCCGGGCCGACCAGATTCTGCACGAACTGGAGAAGGAGAATCGCCAGGGAGGCATCGGTTCCCCGTCGAAGGCTGTAGCCAAGCCGGCTGCCCAGGGAGGCGTACAGCTGAGTTTCTTCCAGTTGGAAGATCCGGTGCTCTGTCAGGTCCGCGATGCGATTCTGAACCTGGATGTAGACCGCCTTACCCCCATCGAGGCGTTGAACAAGCTCAATGATATCAAGAAAATTGTGCGGGGCAAGTAAAAAAAGTGGGGGATAACGATACAACGAATCGAAAAACTTGTTACCTTTGCCCCACGATTGAAGGAAAGGTGCCAGAGTGATCGAATGGGCCGGACTCGAAATCCGGTGAACGGCTTGTCCGTTCCCAGGGTTTGAATCCCTGTCTTTCCGCTATACTGAAGAAGGCTTCCGCAGCAGGACTGTGGGAGCCTTTCTTGCGTATGACGGCCAATGGGTTCTGTCTAAATTACAGGATGATGCCGCCGCCCAACACCCGGTCGGCCTGGTAGAAGACGGCGGCCTGGCCGGGAGCGATGGCGGCCAAGGGTTCCAGCAGGCATACGCAGAGCGAACCGTCGGCAGCGGGATGCAGGGTGCAGGGAGTGGCTTGCTTGCGGTAGCGGATACGGACAATCAGCGTCTGTCCGTGGAGGGCCTCCTCCGGACAGACCAGCTGCCATTCCTTCAGGCGAAACGAGGTCTGCTCGAGGGCAGACAGGCGGTCGGAAAGAATGACCCGGTTCTCGTCAGGAAGAATCTCCTTGACAAACACCGCCTTGTTCAGGTGGATACCCAGTCCGCGACGCTGGCCGATGGTATAGAAGGGATAGCCTTCGTGCTTGCCGAGGCAGCGTCCCTCCTCGTCGTAGAACCAGCCGGGACGAATCGGTCCCTCACCAACTTCCTGGCGGAGGAAAGACCGGTAGTCACCGGGACAGAAGCAGACCCCCAGGCTGTCGCGTTTCGTGGCCAGCTGCTGGTAGCCGCGTTCGGCGGCCAGCCGGCGGACCTGCGACTTGCAGAGCGTCCCCATGGGCAGCAGCATCCGTTCCAGTATGTCCTGCGGAAGCCCCCACAGGAAGAACGACTGGTCTTTGTCGGCATCGGTACCGGCGGCGATGTACCAGCGGCCGTCTACGAACCGCTTCTGTACATAATGTCCTGTAGCCAGGTGCCAGATGCCGCGCTCGTCGGCCAACTGACGGAGCAGGGGCCATTTGAAAAGATGGTTGCAACGGGTGCAGGGGACCGGCGTACGGCCGGCCATGTATTCGTCGACAAAGTAGCGGACAATGCTGCGGCGGAAAGCTTCGCGGGCATCGTAGACGATATGAGGAATCCCCAGACGGGCGCACAGCCGGGCCGCTTCGTCGCAATAGGCGGCAGTGCCGTCCTTCTCGTACAGGCGGAACGTGACTCCCGTCACCTCGTAACCGGCATCGAGTAACAATAGGGCGGCCACCGAACTGTCCGTGCCGCCGCTCATTCCTAACAATACTTTCTGGTTGGGTCTCATTTCCTTCATCGTCGTCTGGTTTTTGGGGCTATTGAAGGTAACAGGCATAAAAAAAGGGATTCCGCTGAATCCCAACCTTTGTTAACCTTAAATCTAATACTATGAAAAACACAATGCAAAGGTACGGACTTTTCGGAATCCTGCAAATAAACGGACGGGAAAATGATGCTATATAACAGGATTTAACAGGCGGAAAGGTGCATTAAGAATATAAATGGTTAGCTTTGCAGACAAACAACTCATCTAACAATCAACGTATGAACAAGAACTTATTTCTTTCACTGCTGGCTGCCGGAACCCTGACGGCGGCTCAGGCAGACGAAGCACGATTGCTGCGCTTCCCCACCACCAACGGCACGGAAGTGGTGTTCACGTTTGCCGGCGATCTGTACAAGGCTCCCCTTCAGGGCGGTCAGGCGGTCCGTCTGACCTCGCACGTGGGCTATGAACTGTTCGCCCGTTTCTCGCCCGACGGAAAATCGGTGGCCTTCACCGGCGAATACGACGGCAACCGCGAGGTGTACGTGCTGCCGACCGAAGGCGGACAGCCGCAACGGGTCACTTACACCGCCACTAACGGGCGCGATGACGTGGGCGACCGCATGGGACCGAACAACATCGTCATGACCTGGACACCCGATAGCCGGCACATCGTCTACCGCAACCGCATCAGCGACGGCTTCGATGGCCGGCTGTGGAGCGTAGCGAAAGAGGGCGGAATGCCCGAGGCCCTGCCCCTGCCCGAAGGCGGCTTCTGCTCTTACTCTCCCGACGGGAAGAAAATGGCCTACAACCGGGTCTTCCGTGAATTCCGCACCTGGAAGTACTACCGCGGCGGCATGGCCGATGACATCTGGATTTACGATGCCTCCAGCAAGAAGGTGGAGAACATCACGAACCATGTGGCGCAGGACATCGCGCCGATGTGGATCGGCGATGACATCTATTTCATCTCCGACCGCGACATGACCATGAACCTCTTTGTGTATCACACGAAGACGGGACAGACGGAGAAGGTGACCCACTACACGGACTACGACGTGAAGTTCCCCAGTTCGAACGGCCGACTCATTGTCTACGAGCAGGGCGGCTACCTGTTCGAGTTCGACCCCGCCACCCGGGAAAGCCGGCAGATTCATATCACCCTGCAGGCCGAGAATCCCGTTGCCCGCCCGGAACTCAAGGCGGTAGCGGACTATGTGACGGCGGCTGACCTCTCGGCCGACGGCCAGCGGATGGTTGTGACGGCCCGTGGAGAAGTGTTCGACGTTCCGGTCGGGAAGGGCGTGACCCGCAACCTGACCCGCACACCGGGAGCGAACGAACGGGGAGCAGTCTGGAGCCCCGACAACCGCACCATTGCCTATATCTCCGACCGCACCGGCGAGACCGAAATCTGGTTGCAGCCGGCAGAAGGCGGCGAACCTGTCCAGCTGACGCGCGATAACGATACGTATATCCGCAGCTTGCAATGGAGCCCCGACAGCCAGTCGCTGCTCTATACCGACCGCAAGAACCGCCTGGTACGGGTGGAGGTAGCGACCCGGACCAAGAAGGTCCTGCAGCAATGCCCCGAGAGCGAGTTCCGTGGGGTGGCTATCTCGCCCGACAGCCGCTGGCTGGCCTATACCAAGCCGGCGGCCAACAACATGTCGGTGGTCTATGTGTACCAGGTGGCTACGGGCAAGGAATATCCCGTGACGGAAAAATGGTACGATTCGTCCAGTCCGGTCTTCAGCCAGGACGGCAAGTACCTGATTTTCTCCTCCAACCGTGACTTCCATCCCATCTACGGACGCACCGAATGGAATCATGTCTACACCACGATGGGCGGCATTTATCTGACGATGCTGGAGGCATCCACCCCGTCACCTTTCCTGCCAAAGGATGCCGTTACCGGAGAGAAACCGGCCGACAAGGAGGCTCCGGCTACCGGTACCGATGTCCGTATCGACACGGACGGGCTGATGGGCCGCACGGTCAAGCTGCCGCTGGAGGCCGGCAACTACAACAATTTCTACTGCGACGGAAAGACCGTCTGGTACAGCACCCGCAACGGGGTACATGCCTACGACCTGCAGAAACAGAAGGAGGAGACGGTGGCCGAACGGGCCAGCATGAAGGTGGCTGCCGACGGCAAGAAGGTGCTGTTCTCCCAGCGCGGCAAGCTCTATGTCTGTCCGTTGGGAACGGGCAAGGCCAGCCTCTCCGAGGCCGTGAAGCTGGACGACATGAAGGCGGTGGTAGACTATCCGCAGGAGTGGGAGCAGATTTTCGATGAGGCCTGGCGGGCATTCCGCGACGGGTTCTATCTGGAGAACATGCACGGGCTGGACTGGAAGGCCATCCGCGCCAAATACGAGGTGCTGGTGCCGTATGCCCAGACACGACTCGACCTGAACTACATCATCGGAGAGATGATCGGCGAACTGGCGTGCGGCCATGCGTATGTCAATCCGGGCGAATACAAGAAGCCGGAACGCATCCCCATGGGACTGCTGGGAGCCGAACTGAGCCGCGACAAGAGCGGCTTCTTCCGCATCGAGAAGATTCTGCCGGGAGCCCCCTACAGTGAAAGCCTGCGCTCGCCGCTCACCGAGCCGGGCCTGGGCGTAGAAGAAGGCGATTATATCGTAGCGGTAGACGGAGTGTCCACGGCCAGCGTAGACAACATCTACCAGTTGCTGGTGGGCAAGGCGAATGTACTGACCGAACTGTCCGTCAGCAAGAAAGCTTCGAAGGAAGGCGCCCGTAAGGTGGTGGTCTCCCCCATTGCCAACGAGTATCCGCTCTACCATTACAATTGGGTGCAGAAGAACATCCAGACGGTGGAGAAGGCCACGAACGGCCGGGTGGGCTACATCTATATTCCCGACATGGGACCGGAAGGGCTGAACGAATTTGCCCGTTACTTCTATCCGCAGCTCGACAAGGAAGCCCTGATTATCGACGACCGGGCCAACGGCGGCGGCAATGTGTCGCCCATGATTATCGAACGCCTGCTGCGCAAGCCCTACCGCATGACGATGTACCGCACCTCGTCGCGCACCGGAACCATCCCCGATGCCACGCAATACGGGCCGAAGGTGCTGCTGATCAACAAGTACAGCGCATCCGATGGCGACCTCTTCCCCTGGAGCTTCAAGGCCAACCAGCTGGGCACCGTCATCGGTACCCGCACGTGGGGCGGCATTGTGGGCATCAGCGGCTCGCTGCCCTACATGGATGGTACGGATATCCGTGTCCCGTTCTTCACGAACTACGATGCCAAGACCGGCCAGTGGATAGTAGAGAACCACGGAGTCGACCCGGACATCCTGATTGACAACGATCCTGTCCGCGAAGCGGCCGGAGAAGACCAGCAGTTGCAGAAGGCCATCGAAGTGGCACTCGAGCAGCTGAAAGACCGTCAGCCCTTGCCGGGTGTTCCTGCCCCGCGCACCTACAAGGACCTGGGACTCTGATAGCAAAAGCACCGCCACCCCACATGGGGCGGCGGTGCACATATCCTCTTATTATTATCGGACAACGGTTACATCCGCTCGGGCACTTCAATGCCCAGCAGACCCATGGCCAGCTTCACTACCTTGCCCACGTTCTGGCTCAAGGCCAGACGGAACACCTTCACGGCCTCGTTCTCCTCGCGCAGGATGCTGAAGTCGTGGTAGAACTGGTTGTACTCCTTCACCAGGTCGTAGGCATAGTTGGCAATGATGGACGGGTTGTAGTCCTGTCCCGCCTGCTTCACGATGTTGGCAAAGTCCGCCAGCAGCTGAATCATACCTTCTTCCTTCACGCTCAGTTCGATGCCCGTCGGGATAACGGCAGGAATCGTCAGTCCCGCTTCGGCCGCCTTGCGCAGGATGGACTGGATACGGGCATACGTATATTGGATGAACGGACCCGTGTTGCCGTTGAAGTCGATGGACTCCTTCGGATTGAACGTCATGTTCTTGCGGGCATCCACCTTCAGGATGAAGTACTTCAGGGCCCCCAAGCCCACGATGCGGGCAATGTCGTCGGCCTCTGCCTGGCTCAGCCCGTCCAGCTTGCCCAGTTCGGCACTCGTCTCCTTGGCCGTCTCAATCATGGCCTCCATCAGGTCGTCGGCATCCACCACCGTCCCTTCGCGACTCTTCATCTTGCCTTCGGGCAGCTCCACCATCCCGTAGGAGAAGTGAACCAAGTCCTTGCCCCACTCGAAGCCCAGCCGGTCGAGGAGGATCGACAACACTTGGAAGTGGTAATTCTGTTCGTTGCCCACCACATAGATCATCTTGTCGATGGGGAAGTCGGTGAACCGCTGTTCGGCCGTACCGATGTCCTGCGTCATGTAGACCGAGGTACCGTCGGCGCGGAGCAGCAGCTTCTGGTCGAGCCCCTCGTTCGTCAGGTCGGCCCATACCGAACCGTCCTCCTTGCGGAAGAACAATCCCTTCTCCAGCCCTTCCAGCACCTTCTTCTTGCCCTCTAAGTACGTGTTCGACTCGTAGTAAATCTTGTCAAAACCAACCCCCATCATGCGGTAGGTCTCGTCGAAGCCGGCATATACCCAGTCGTTCATCTTCTTCCAGAGTGCACGTACCTCCGGGTCGTTGGCCTCCCATTTGCGCAGCATTTCGCGGGCCTCCAGCATCAGCGGCGAGTTGGCTTCCGCCTTCGCCTTGGCCTCTTCCTCGTTCAGTCCTTCTGCCAGGTACTGCGCCGTCAGTTCCTTCACTTCCGCCTTGAAATGCTTGTCGAAGGCCACGTAGTAATCGCCGATCAGGTGGTCCCCCTTCTTGCCCGACGACTCCGGTGTCTCCCCTTCGCCATATTTCAGCCAGGCCAGCATCGACTTGCAGATATGGATGCCGCGGTCGTTCACGATGTTCGTCTTCACCACCTTGTTGCCGTTGGCGGCCATCACGTTGGCCAGGGCATTGCCCAACAGGTTGTTGCGCACATGGCCCAGGTGGAGCGGCTTGTTGGTGTTGGGCGACGAGTATTCAATCATGACCAGCGGTGCATGTTCGTCCGCCGTGCGGAGGCCCCATTGCGGGTCTGCCTGGATGCGGTTCAGCAGGTCAATCCAGATGTCCGAAGCGATGGTCAGGTTCAGGAACCCCTTGATGACGTTATACGCGGCAATGGCCGGCTCGTTCTGCTTCAGGTAGTCGCCGATTTCCTGGGCCGTCTGTTCGGGCCCCTTCTTCGACAGTTTCAGGAAAGGGAACACCACCAGGGTGAGGTGTCCCTCGAACTCCTTCTTGGTCTTCTGCAGCTGTACCATCTTGGCAGGCACTTCCTGCCCGTACAGGTGCTTCACTCCGTCGATGACGGAGGCGGTCAGTTTATCTTCTATTTTCATGGTGCAAACTATTTTTGGGTACAAAGATACACATAATTTGTCAATGGTGGGATATAGAGGGTTTCAATTATCACACATACACCAGCGTCGAGAGGAAGTCCTCGCCGAAGCGGTCGTTCGCCACCTCCTGCAGCTGGGCAGCCGTCAGCGCCTCGATGCGGGCGAACACCTCCTCCTTCTCCTCGAACTTCCGGTAGTGGAGGAAACACTTGCCCATGTTCAGCGCATTGTTCTCGAAGTTGTCGCCGGCCACCCCTATCTGGCCGATCATCTGCTTCTTGGCCGCCGCCAGCTGCGTCGCGGTCAGCCGCACGTCGCGCAGCCGCTTCAGCTCCTTGTGCACCAGCCCGATGCACTCGTCGGCATCCTCCGGGTCGCAGCCGAAATAGATGCAGAACGTGCCCGTGTCCGTATAGGAAGTCAGGTTGGCCTCCACCGAGTAGACCAGTCCCCGCTTCTCCCGCAGGCTCACGTTCAGGCGGCTGTTCATGCCCGGTCCGCCCAGCAGGTTGTTCAGCAGGTAGAGGGCCGTCCGCCGCTCGTCGTAGGCATCATACCCCCGTGCCCCGATCATCACGTGGCTCTGGTGCGTGTCCTTCTTCAGCGTGAGGTGCTGCGGACGATAGGCGAAAGGTGCCTGCCGCCGGTAGTCCGTCGAGGCCAGCAGGGAGATGCCGGCCACTGCCTTCTCCACCGTGCGCACCACCTTGCGGAAGTCCAGGTCGCCCAGCACGAAGAACACCATGTTCGCCGGGCGGTAATGGCGGCGCGTGAAGGCCTGCGCATCCTCGCTGCGGAAGTTGCGCAGCAGTTCCGGTCGTCCCAGGATGTTCCGTCCCAGCGGATGGCCGGGGAAGATCAGTTCCTCGAAGTCATCGAAGATCAGGTCGGCAGGGCTGTCCTCGTAGCTCTGTATCTCATCGATGATGACCTCCACCTCCTTCTCGATTTCCGGCTGGGGGAAGATGCTGTTGAACACGATGTCCGTGAGCAGCTCCACCGCCCGCGGGAAATGCTCCTTCAGGAAGGCGCTGTAGACCACCGTCTCCTCCTTGTTGGTATAGGCGTTCAGGTCGCCGCCCACGTTCTCCATCCTGTTCAGGATGTGCCACGCCTTCCGCTTGTGCGTCCCCTTGAAGATCAGGTGCTCCACGAAGTGCGCCATCCCCTGTTCCTGCGGCTGTTCGTCGCGCGTGCCCGCATCCACCGCATAGCCGCAATAGGCCACGTTGGTGGGGCAGGGAGCATGGATGATGCGCAGTCCGTTGGGGAGTGTAAAAGTACTGTATGCCATGATGATTTCGTACGAATAATCGTTTCCTGTGCAAAAATACAACAATACTTTTTGTCTATCCTCAAAAAAATGCAGATATTTGCAGGTATTTACGAGAACCCTTAAAACCGAAAGCATGCAAAAGATAGCGATATTCTGCTCTGCCTCCGATGCCGTTGCCCCGGTCTACGCCGAAAAGGCTGCTGAGTTGGGCACCTGGCTGGGCCGTCACGGCAAGTGGCTGGTCTACGGAGGGTCGAACACAGGACTCATGGAGAAGACCGCCCGCGCCGCCAAAGAGGCCGGAGCGATGATCATGGGGGTAGTGCCCACCAAACTGGAGGAGCGGGGCAAGGTGAGCGACCTGCTCGACGTGACCTTCCGCACCGACAACCTGAGCGACCGCAAGGATGTCCTGCTGCGCGAGAGCGACATCTGCGTGGCATTGCCCGGAGGGGTAGGCACCCTCGACGAGGTCTTCACCGTCATGGCCTCCGCCACCATCGGCTACCACGACAAGAAGGTCGTATTCTATAATGTGGACGGCTTCTGGGACGACATCCTCCGTTTCCTCGACGGACTGGAGGAGAAACGCTTTGCCCATCGTCCGCTGCGCTGCCACTACGAAGTGGCCCGTACCCTCGACGAGCTGGCCGTCTTTTTGGAATGAATAACCTTTTATCTCCCTTACAGCAAACAAGAACGAATTATGGAAACATCTATCAAAGAACTGTTGCGGCGCGAAGCGGAAGCCGTACTGAATATCCCCGTCACCCCGGCGTTCGAGCAGGCGGTCGACCTGATTGTGGAACAAGTGCACGTGCGTCGCGGCAAGCTGGTCACCAGCGGCATGGGCAAGGCCGGACAGATTGCCATGAACATCGCCACCACCTTCTGCTCCACCGGCATCCCTTCCGTGTTCCTCCATCCCAGCGAGGCCCAGCACGGCGACCTCGGCATCGTGCAGGAGAACGACCTCCTGCTGCTCATCTCCAACTCCGGGAAGACCCGCGAGATCGTGGAACTGACCGAACTGGCCCGCCGGCTGAACCCGGACATGAAGAAGATTGTCATTACCGGCAATCCCGACAGTCCGCTGGCACAGGCCGCCGACATCTGTCTCGCCACCGGCCACCCCGACGAGGTCTGCGTATTGGGCATGACCCCCACCACCTCGACGACGGTCATGACGGTCATCGGCGACATCCTGGTGGTTGAGACCATGAAGAAGACCCGCTTCACCATCGAGGAATACAGCAAGCGCCACCATGGCGGCTACCTCGGCGAGCGGTCGCGCGAACTGTCCAAGTAACCGGAAACAACTACAAGATACAACTATGCGAAAAGTAATCGGAATCGGGGAGACCATCCTCGATATTCTCTTCCGCGACGGGCAGCCCACGGCTGCCGTACCGGGAGGTTCTGTCTATAACGCCATGATTTCCCTGGGGCGTATGGGCGCGGATGTCACGTTCATCAGCGAAACCGGCAACGACCGGGTGGGCCGGATGATCCTGTCCCACCTGCGCGACAATGGCATCAGTACCGACAGCGTCAATGTCTTCCCCGAAGGCAAGTCGCCGGTGTCGCTGGCCTTCCTCAACGAGCACAACGATGCCGAGTATCTCTTCTACAAGGACTATCCCCGCCTGCGGCTCGACGTCACCTTGCCGCCTGTCTCGCGCGATGACATTATCATGATCGGCTCCTACTATGCCGTCACCCCCGTGCTGCGCGACAAGGTGAAGGAGCTGCTCGACGCGGCCCGCCAGGCCGGAGCCATCATCTACTACGACGTGAACTTCCGCAGCACGCACGCCAGCGAGGCCATCAAGCTGATGCCGGCCATCCTGGAGAACTTCGAGTATGCCGACATCCTGCGGGGGTCGGCCGAGGACTTCCAGAACATGTTCCGTCAGGGCGACCCCGACATCATCTACCGCCGCCATGTGGGCTTCTACTGCCCGCAGTTCATCTGTACCGACGGCGGCCGCGACATTTGCCTGCGCACGGCCCGCCTGTCGAAGAACTATCCCATCGACCCGATTCCGACGGTCAGCACCATCGGGGCCGGCGATAACTTCAATGCAGGCGTGGTGTGGGGACTGCTGCGTTCGCGCATCCGTCGCGACGACCTTCCCGACCTGACGGAAGCCGACTGGGACGGTATCATCCAGTGCGGCAAGGACTTCAGTGCCGAGGTCTGCCAGAGTGTCAACAACTCCATTTCCCGCGAGTTTGCCGCCGGCTACCGGAAATGATTCCGAGTGCGGAGCGTGTCTTATTTTAAATAAGGTTGACTCAAATAGTCAACAGTCATGGTAGACAAACCACACACATTTGATGCTAAGTTGGAGCATATCCGACTTCAGAAGCATGTTTATGACCTTGTTCGTGTTCAAAATCTGTCCGTAAAA
>JALEPZ010000075.1 GCA_022767125.1 Phocaeicola plebeius | reverse complement strand
ATAGAGGTTGGCATAGCCGCGCGATCCGTAGAGTCCCTGCTCCTCGCCGCCCCACAAGGCGATGCGGATGGTGCGCTTGGGCGAGATGCCCAGCGTCTTGATGATACGCATGGCCTCCATCATGACGATACAGCCCGACGCGTTGTCGGCACCTCCGGTACCTCCATGCCACGAATCCAGGTGAGCACCGATCAGGACAACCTCGTTCTTCAGTTTGGGATCCGTACCCGGAATCTCAGCAATGACGTTGTTGATTTTCTGGTTGTCGGTAAACTTGTTGCGGATGTCCAGCTCCATTTCCACCTTCTCGCCCTTGGCCAGCATACGCGCCATACGTCCGTGGTCCTCGATGGGAAGGATGATTTCGGGAGTCGGTTCGGGGTCGCCCACCTTATATTGTACGCCGCTGGAGCGAGGCACATTGAAGGTACCGCCACCGCTGACCACTGCCACCACGTTTTCCGACTTCAGGAAATCGGCGATGGCCTTCTGCAGTTCGCGCATGGCCATCATCGTCTTCATGTCCATACGGGGACGCGGTGCCGTGCCCCGATAGTTATGTGTCCCCGGACGCGGATCGGTCTCCAACTCCTGCAAATATTCTTCTGTAAAGCGTTTGGCCAGCGGCTCGAAACTTACCTGGTAGGTCTGCTGCGCAGGCATCAGGGCAATCTTTCCGGCCAGTTTTCCCCGGTACTGCTCTATGTCCTCTTTCGACTGGATGTCAATCAGTACACATTCCGCCTTCACCAGTCCGTTAGTGCTGCCCGACCACGCTTTCGGGTTGGCGGCAAAACTGCAATAGTAAGGAGCCGTCATGGCCACATAGTTCCGTTCGTTATCCCATCCGCCTTTCGTAAAGTCGGCGGCAAACTCAGCATGGGCGTTCGACAGTCCCATTTCCGTCAGTTTGTCCACTACCATCTTCTCGGCACGCAACTTCAACTGCGAGGCAGCCAGACGAGGGCCCAATTCATCGGTCATAAACGCAGACAATTCCTCCATCTTGGAATTGCCAAAAGCTTCACTTTTTACTCTAAATGCAGTGGCCTCGGGCAGACTGTTCTGCGCCTGCAGAAACATCATTCCCCCCCATAATGCGGCCAGCACTAAACAACTTTTTTTCATTTTCTTTCTCGTTTATATCTGAAAATATGGAATTAAACTTTCCTTTCAGGTTTGGTATCTGAATTTTCTGCAAAAATACCAAGAAATGTAAAACAGACAACAAAATGATAACATTTTTCTTGCATTTCTTTATAAAAATACCGCATTCATGGTAGTACTGTTCTTATTTTGTACAGCATAAAGCTCATTTTGGTGACAATATGACAAATCAGAACAATATATACATGGAAGAAATTGAGGGAATGGTTAGGTACATGAACAAACTTACCCAAGCATACGTTCATGTTCGTAAACTTGGGCAAGATAGTACAGATTATGTTGGAAGAGGACTTGGCGTTCCGCCTCGTCATTCATCATTTTTCGTTCACCTTTGTGAGCAACGTCTTACTGTGCAACTTTCCTTTGGTTGTATAGGCCTCACGCTTTACCAGTCCGATGCCCTCGGCATACCATTCTGTTATCCGCAGGGTCTCTTTCTTCAGCACCACTTTGGTCTGTTGCAGATAGCTGATCTTGATGCACGCGAATTTGCCGGCCGTCGTGCTGACCTCCTCCGGCTCCATATACGAACCGCCCGATACCGTGACCTCCTTCTTCAGCATGTTGCTGATGTAAGCGTACGCCCGGTCTGGGAAGGTCTGCCCGCCCCTTGCCTTCTCGCTCAAGGTAAACGAATTGTCGCCTTTGAACTTATAGTCCTCCATCAGTGCATTCTTGATGTCGGTGGTATAACGGGCAGGGTCAGAGTCGCTGGCAATGTATGGCCCATACATCAGGTCCTCCACACAGACCGTATTTGTACCGTCGTAAATCCAGTTGAATTTGGTGTAACTGGTATTGTTCTTGACTTTGGTGTTGACAATCTTGACATAATACTCGGCCGTACCCTGGAATCCTCCCTTGTCGACGGCATTGGCCACCGTCATGGTTTCGGTAGAAGTGCTTTGCCCCGATTCGTCGTAATTCACATACTGCAGTTCCGTCCCATTGGTCGTGCAAAAATATTGCGCCTGGGCCGAAGCACAGGCCGCTGCCATCAGCAGCATCCATGTTCCTAACTTCTTCATACTATTCAAATGGAAAAAAAGAGTTTGACAATAATGGCGGTCCAACTGCCGGTCAGCGGCTAAAGCTGCCATCGATGCGTTGTGCACAAGCAGGGTCGAGTTCGATGGCTTTCTTCACATCCTCGAGTGCCCCCGTCTTGTCTCCGGCCGCCAAGCGTGCCCGCCCGCGTCCTTCAAACATCCGGGCATTCTCCGGCATCAGTTCGATGGCTTCATCGAACACAGCCAAAGCCTCGGCCGTCCGCCGGCGTTCCAGCAGCAAGGTTCCCTTCAGCAGATAGGCTTTCTCGCAGAACGGGTTGAGCGACAGGGCCAGGTCGATGCAGGCCATACCTTCTTCGCCGTCGGTAGTCACCGACAGGATTTCCCCCTTCAGCAGCAACGCCTCCTCGACCGGCTCTTCCGGACGGGTCAGTAGTTCCAGGTCGGCCAGCGCCTCCTTGACCTGCCCCATGCGCCACAGCACTTCCGCCCGCAGCAGATAAGCTTCGGTATAGCGCTCATCCAGAGCGATGGCCTGGGTCAACATCACGACGGCCTGCAGGCAGTCGTTCCGATGGTAGGCCGCCTTGCCGGCCTGATAGTGGGCAGCGGCACTGCGGCAGTCCGCCTGAATGGCCTGTGCAGCCGCAGCGGCCATCCGCTCGTAGTCTTCCTGCAGGAAGCAGACCTGGCTCAAACTCAGCCAGCCGCTGACATTGGCCGCATCGGTCGCCACCCATCGTTCGAGGACGGCCCTTGCTTCGTCCATGCGGTTAGCCTGCAGGTAAGCCCCTGCCAGAAAACTCATGGTCTCCCCGTCGGCCTGCAAGGCCAAAGCCTCTTCAAAACACTTGATGGCATACGGTAGCTGCCCCATACCGCGGGCACGCACGCCGTCGTATTTCAATACATCGAACTTCCTCCGTTCGTCCTTCTTCTGTTGTTCTTCGCTGGATTTCTTTCCTCCCAGCAAGGATGAAAATATGCCCATAGGTGAATGGTTTTTGCAATTAACGAATGCAAACATACAAAATCCCTACAAATTGAACAAGTGCAAACAGCAGAGGACTGTTGTTAAAATTCGTAAAGAACTCATCGATTCCCGACGGCAGCCAGCTCCTCCCGGAACACAAAGGCCAACTTTCCCACATGGGCCGTTATGTTCCCTTCAGCCGTTTGTATTCAGCGGGTTTCATGCCAAACTGTTGCTGGAAACATTGCGTAAAATAAGAGGGAGAAGAAAAACCCACCTGAAAACAGACCTCACTGACCTGCAGTTCGCTCCTCGTCAACAGCTCTTCAGCTTTCTGTAACCGGAAGAAGCGGAGAAATCCGTTCGGAGTCATGCCCAACATTCCCTTCAGCTTGACGAACATCGCGGTGCGCGACAGACCCAGCTCCTGGGCCAGCCTGTCGACCGTGAAATGCGTGTCGGTCAGATGCGCTTCGAGGATTCTTTTCACCCGGTCGAGAAATTCCTGTTGTCCGGGCGAATAAGCGGCCTCTTCTCCGTACACTTCCGGCTTTCCGCCGACAGCAACTGCCGTACCCAGCTGCAGATCAGGAGCAAAAGCCACCACCACCTTCGTACCCTTTCCCACTACCGTTTCCATTCTCAATTCTCCCTTCAAAGCTTCTGCCAGCTCTCGTACCAACGATCCGTAGCCGTGTCCCATACAGCCGGAGAAGCGGTCTTGTCCGTTGTCAGAGATACAGACCTCCACCCGCCGGTCGGCCGCCACCCGGAGCTCCATCGTCACGCAAGAAGGGACAAAGCGCAAGGCATCCATCAGCAAATAAACGACCATACGAGAAAAGGCAGGGACATCCACCCGTACGAGGCAAGGAGCCTCAGGCAGTGTCACCTTCCATTCCGCGGCAGCCAATGCAGCCGTTCCTGCAAACTCATTCCGGACCGACTCCATCACTTTCCGGAGGTCGGCCACTTCCATATTCATCATTCCTCGATTTATCATTGACTGATTTACTGCTTCCTTCCCGAAGAACCTGAACATCAAAACCGCAGACCGGTCATGCTTTCCGGGAAAAGTTGTCCGGGAAGCACGTACCGGTCTGCGTCAATCATTCAGGCCATCGGAGAGTTACAAGCATCAATATCCCTCGTTCTGCTCCAATTTCTTGTTCTTGTCCAATGCTAACAAAGGAATGGGCAGATAGCGGTTATACGGAACAAATGTACGGTTTTCCACCAAATCCACACCAGTTACAGTAGCACGGAGAGTCGGATCGGTCTGAGCGTAATCGATGGTACCTACGATGCGGTTCAACGGTCCGTTCAACACGGTTTCGGCCACCATCTTTCCGCTGCTGTCTTTCCAGCGGAGGATATCCAGACGGCGGAGACCTTCGCCGGCCAGTTCCACTCCTCTTTCCCGACGGATCAGTTCGCGCAGGGTTTCCTTGGTGGCATACTTGGCCTGATCGACATCGGGCATACCGACGCGGTTGCGGACCTTATTCAGCAGACCATAGACCTCGGCCGATGGGCCGTTCAGCTCGTTCTCAGCCTCTGCATAGCTCAAGAGCACTTCTGCATAACGGAACACAATCAACTGTGCATTGGTAGACCACATATCGGCATACTGCGACATCGGGTTCAGATATTTGCCCCAAGTGAGACCCGTCTTCGAAGCATTGTCCGCATCTGCCGGATAGTTGGGGTTCTTCTTGCCATCAATGGTCTTATCCAACGTGTTCAGGATGCTGCCTTCCCACTCCATACCCGGATAGAGCACCGTCATTGCCATGCGCGGGTCGCGGTTGGCAAACGGATGAGTGGCATCGTAGCCGCTGCCCGGTTCGTCCTTGGTCAGGCCATTGCTCATTTCGTAGGCATCAATGAGGTTCTGGGTCGGCACCATGGACGACCAGCCGCCATCGGCATTATTATACATAGTGGCAATCATCCAATTCGAGTAGAGGTTCTCATCGGCCTGGCAAGCGGCGATGATTTCCTTCGAATCCTGTCCGGCCACATTGAACAGGTTCATGAAATCCTCATCCAGTTGATAGATGCCCAAGCCCATCAGCTGACCGGCAGCATCCTTGGCCTTCTGATAGTCGCCATAGAACAAGGCCACACGGGTCTTCAGCGCCAGGGCAGCGCCTTGGGCCAGATAGCCTCTCGCCGTGGGTTCCTTGTAGAGCATCGGGATGGCCTCATCGAGGTCTTTATAGATGTATTCCTTCACCTCATCCACCGAATTGCGGGGCACCTGGGCTTCTTCACCTGTTGCGTACGAATCGATGATGGGCACACCGCCATAGAGCCAGTTGAGCAGGAAATAGCGATAGGCTCGGATGGTCTTCACCTGTCCCTTCATGTTGTCCTTCTTCTTGGCATCGGCAAATTCAATGCCTTCGATATTGGCCAGGAAGTCATTGCAACGGCGAATCATTCCGAACGAATAGTAGTTGGCCACCTGGTTCGACGAGGTCATCCCTCCGTTACCGATAGTGCGCCAGCCTTCGTGCAAGTGGTAGTTGAATCCGAAATCGGAAGCACAGTCCCAATACAGAATACCTGAATCATCGGCCCATCCGTCGTAGCAGCCAATCAAGAACTTCTGCGCGTCGGCTTCCGTCTGCCAAGTCGTACTGGGAGACAAGGCATCGTGGGGAATTGTATCGAGGAAATCAGAGCAGGAGGTTTCCACCAATGCCATACCTGCCAATATATAAGTCAAGAAACGTTTCATATCTTCTTCTGTCTTTTATTCTATTTCTATATCAATACTATTTTAGAACGTAACGTTCACACCAAAAGCATGCGTACGGGTCAACGGGAAATTGGAAGCACGTTCACTCGGAATTTCAGGATCGACGTTCAGACGCATGTTGTGTAGCGTGAACAGGTTTTCTACAGAATAGTAGAAGCGGACATTCTGAATACCTACGGCATTGACCAAGGACTTAGGCATGGTGTAACCGATCTGCAGGTTCTTCATACGCACATAGCTGGCATCCTGAATCCAGAAATCCGAAACGACCTGGCTGGGCAAACTGGGCGAAGTGGTCATATAGGCAATGCGCGGCATCTCGGCGTTCTTGTTGTCGGGTGTCCAGGCATCCAGCCAGATAGTAGCCGGGTGAGAGTCATCGCCACCGAAGGTACCATAGGCTTCGTTGCTCACGAAACGGCGTACACCGGCAGCACCGGAGAAGACAGCCGTCAGGTCGAACCATTTCCAGCCGGCATTCAGCGTCAGACCGAAGGTAAACGAGGGATCGGAAGAACCAATCAGCTCACGGTCATCGCTTGTCAGCTTTCCGTCGCCGTTTGTATCGAGGTAAATCAGGTCACCACCCTTGAACTGGCGGTTACCGAACGGATAGCCTGCCTGGCCTTTGTACTGGTCCATCCATGCCTTTGCCGCCTCGTCGGATTCGAAGAAGCCGCCTGTGCGGTAGGCATAGTAGGAATTGAGGCGTTCGCCTACGACACGACGCTTGTTGCCGTTGTTCGGGTCGGTCATGCCGTTGACGTTGGCGTCTTCACTACCCAAATCGAGCAGCTTGTTCTTGTTGTAAGCCACGTTGCCGGTAGCGCCGAAGGACCAGTCGCCCCACTTGTTGTTGTAGCTGAGCAATACTTCCACACCTCGGTTGACCATGGCACCTACATTATCCTTATAGGTACCCAGACCGAATTCCTCGGGCACCGGAACATCCATAATGATGCCGGTCGTCTCGCGGTCATAGTAATCCACCGTCAGGTTGATGTGGTTGTTGATGGTAGCGTCCAGACCCAGTCCCCATGTACGTGCCTTTTCCCACGAGATGGTGGACAGCTTGTACGAGCTCTGGTAATAGCCCGACTGCAGGGCACCGCCGATGGGATAGCTGGCTCCCAGGCTGTAAGTGTTCATCCAAGGATAGTAGTCGCTCAAGGCGTTCTGGTTACCCAGCTTACCCCACGAAGCACGGATCTTCAGGTTCGTCAGCCATTCGCGGGCATTTTCCATGAAAGCTTCCTCGCTGATGCGCCATGCACCCGAGAACGAGGGGAAGTAGCCCCAGCGGTTGCCTTTTGCAAAACGGGAAGAAGCGTCCGCACGGAGGTTGGCCTCGAACAAGTACTTGCCGGCATAGTCGTAGTTGATACGGCCGAACCAGGAAATCATGGCCAGTTCGCGGTTGTAACCGGTGTTCTTCTGCGTAGCAGCATCACCGGCGTTCATGTCGTCGAGGTCGTTGGTGGGGAAGTTCTTGCGTTCCATGGTATTTTCCGAGTACTTGTACTTCTCTGCATGCCAACCGGCCATGGCCCGCAGGCCGTGTTTGCCCAGCTGCGTATCGTAGTTCAGCAACACGTCCAAGGTAGAACGGTTCCAACCATAGTAGTTCTCGTTCAGCTTGTTGGGGTCGGTCTTCTTGTTCGGGTTATACTGGATGAACTTCTGGAAGGCACGGTAATGCTGCTGGTTGTCCACATATGAACCGCTGACCGTAGCCACCAGACCTTTCAGGATGGTATAGTCGAGGGCCAGTGTTCCGGAGAAGTTCTGGTTCATGCGGTCCACCGTCTGGTCGGCATCCAGCCAGGCCATCGGGTTACCGTCGGAAATCGTGCCGTAGGTACCGTCTTCATACTGGTTGACAATCCACGGAGCAATACGGTTCAGCTGACGGATAATCTGGTCAGAACTTCCGCCTGCATACGAGGAGTTAGGGTCGGAATAGTCGTTCTTGATGTACGCCAGGTTCAGACGGGTTTTCAGGCGGGAGCTGATCTGGACATCCAGGTTGGTACGTCCGTTGAACTGCTCTCTTTCCGAATTCGGCAGGATACCCGTCTGGTGCAGGTAACCTACGGAACCCATGTACTTCACATCTTCCGTACCACCGCTCATGTTCACGTTGTGAGAATGCTGCACGCCGGTCTTGTAAGCCAAGTCGTACCAGTCAGTATTCGGATGGGTATAAGGAGAAGATCCGTCCTTGAACTTCTGCAGGTCTTCGTCCGAGAAACGCTTCGACAAGCCCTGGTCGGCCAGGGTCTGGTTGTACAGACGGGCATAATCGTAAGAACTCATGCGCTCAATCATTTCCGAAGCATTCTGTACACCGATATATCCATTATAAGTAATACGGGGCTTGCCGGCCTTACCGCGTTTGGTGGTAATCAAGATAACGCCGTTCGATGCCTTCGAACCGTAGATGGCTGCCGAAGCCGCATCCTTCAGGACTGAAATGCTTTCAATATCGTTCGGATCCACCGAGTTGAGCGTACCGGTCTCAATACCGTCCACCAGGATATACGGGTCGGCCGAATTCAGGGTGCCGACACCACGCACACGGATGGTAGCGCCGTCCTGTCCGGGACGTCCTTGTCCGGAAGTAATCTGCACACCCGGCATGGTTCCCTGCAAGGCGTTCGACACGTTCTGGATGGGTCGGTTTTCCAATGCCTTGCTGTCCAGCTGTGCCACAGCTCCGGTCATGTTGACCTTCTTCTGCGTTCCATAACCCACAACCACCACTTCTTCCAGCGTCTTGGAGTCTTCTACCAGCACCACTCGCAGCGGTTGGCCGTTCCATACCACTTCTTTCGTCGTAAAGCCCACGAACGAAACGACAATGACATCGCCCTTCTTCACATTACTCAGCGAGAAATCACCGTCGATACCCGTAATCGTACCATTGGTCGTCCCTTTTACGACAACAGACGCACCGATCACCGTTTCGCCCGCACTGTCCTTCACCACACCGACGCAACTGCCGTTCTGCCGTATGCCAGAAACGCCCAAGGGACTCCCCCCTCCAGTACCAGCATACACGTTTCCTGCTGACAATGAAAGCAGGAACAACATCATACTTACTGATTTCAGTTCTTTTAACATAATAAATAGGTTACTTTAAAAAGGTTATAAAAATCATGCAGACAAAGGTACGAGTTCTGCCTATTGCCCACTAAACTATTAGTCCAAAAAGATGACGTATTTGTACAATCTACTACAATAATTGTACAATTCTGTTTCCGATAAACGTCATTCCGTCTTCCATCTCCACCCTCCCAGGCTGTCCGAGGAGCATTCCCAGCGTCCTTATTACGCGCTGTCATTGCTCGCACCGCCTGGAATCTGTACCCACAAAAGCAGATGAGATGAAAAACACCCTCCGGACGGATTCTCTCACAAACTCAAAAAAAAATTCCCCATTTTATTTGGATTTCGTGGAAAAGTAGTACATTTGCAGCGAAAACAATAACAAACAAACATATGAAGACATTCGCAACTTATTTCTTCTTTTACTTTTATTACTTTTACTTTAGCAATGAAGTGAAGCGGGAATTCGCGTATGTAAGTCAACAGCAATAACAGATAGATCAACTAACGAAATCCCGC
Source organism: Phocaeicola plebeius (assembly GCA_022767125.1). GTDB lineage: Bacteria > Bacteroidota > Bacteroidia > Bacteroidales > Bacteroidaceae > Phocaeicola > Phocaeicola plebeius_C. Next base: position 10,276 of record JALEPZ010000075.1, on the reverse strand, counting down.
CTCCGAAAGGAAGACGGGATTTTTTTTAATGTTTCAATATCAAAATGAAAAAGATAGCAATACAAGGAGTTCCGGGGTCGTACCACGACATTGCCGCCCACAAGTTCTTCAAGGACGACGAGATCGAACTGATCTGTTGCAATACCTTCGAAGACGTCTTTGAAAGCATCCGCAAGGACAGCAATGTCATCGGGGTAGTGGCCATAGAGAACACCATCGCCGGCAGCCTGCTCCATAACTACGAACTGCTGCGCGAAAGCGGAACCACCATCATCGGCGAACACAAGCTGCGCATCAGCCACAGCATCATGTGCCTTCCCGGAGAAGACTGGGACGACCTGACGGAAGTCAACTCACACCCCGTTGCCCTTGCCCAATGCCGCGAGTTCCTGCAACGCCATCCCCGCCTGAAGGTAGTGGAAACCGAAGACACCGCCGGCAGTGCCCGCGACATCCACGAGCAGCAGCTGAGCGGCCACGCGGCCATCTGCTCGAAATACGCCGCCGGACTCTACGACATGAAGATCCTGCAGGAAGGCATCGAGACCAACAAGCATAACTTCACCCGCTTCCTCGTGGTTTGCGACCCCTGGATAGCCGACGACCTGAAAGAACGCAGCCATGTGAACAAGGCCAACATCGTCTTCTGCACCCCTCACATCGAGGGAAGCCTGTCGAGAGTACTGTCTATCTTTACGTTCTACAACATCAACCTGACAAAAATACAGTCATTGCCCATCATCGGCCGCGAGTGGGAATACATGTTCTACGTAGACGTGATGTTCGATGACTACCTGAAATACAAACAATCCATCAATGCGGTCATTCCGCTTACCAAATCACTTAAAATATTAGGAGAATATGCAGAAGGAGAATCCACAATTTAAGATACAGCCCGCCGACCGCCTGTCGGGCATCAGCGAATACTACTTCAGCCGGAAGCTGAAGGAGGTGGCACAGATGAATGCCGAGGGCAAGAATGTCATCAGCCTGGGAATCGGCAGTCCCGACCTGCCGCCGTCGAAGGAGACCATCGATGTGCTGTGCGAACAGGCACGACGCGACGATGTGCATGGCTACCAGCCCACGGTGGGCATTCCCGAACTGCGCAAGGCCATGGCTGACTTCTACCGGCGCTGGTACAACGTCGACCTGGATTCGGCAACGGAAATCCAGCCGCTCATCGGGTCGAAGGAAGGCATCTTGCACGTGACGCTTGCCCTGGTGAATCCGGGCGACCAGGTGCTGGTGCCCAACCCGGGCTACCCCACCTACACGTCGCTGAACAAGATTCTGGGCAGCGAAATCGTGAACTACGACCTGCGCGAAGACAACCATTGGCAACCCGACTTCGAGCAGCTGGAACAGATGGACCTGAGCCGGGTGAAGATCATGTGGACCAACTATCCCAACATGCCGACCGGTGCCAACGCCACCCTGGAGCTGTATGAGAAGCTGGTGGACTTTGCCCGCCGCAAGAACATTGTCATCGTGAACGACAATCCGTACAGCTTCATTCTCAACCGCCGTCCCATCAGCATCCTCAACATTCCGGGTGCCAAGGAGTGCTGCATCGAATTCAACTCGATGAGCAAGAGCCATAATATGCCGGGCTGGCGTGTGGGCATGATTGCCACCAATGCCACCTTCATCCAGTGGATCCTGAAAATCAAGAGCAACATCGATTCGGGCACATTCCGCCCTCTGCAGCTGGCCGCTGCTCAAGCCTATCATAACTCACCGGAATGGCACGAGGAGGCCAACATCGAAGTCTATAGCCGCCGCCGTCGTCTGGCGGAAGACATCATGCGCACGTTAGGGTGTACGTTCGACCCCGACCAGGTGGGCATGTTCCTGTGGGGGCGCATCCCCGACAGCTATGCGGAAGTGGAAGACCTGACAGAACAAGTGCTCCACCAGGCCCGTGTTTTCATCACGCCGGGATTTATCTTCGGCTCCAACGGCCGGAGGTTCATCCGCATCTCCCTCTGTGCCAAAGAGGAGAAGCTGGCGGAAGCGCTGGAGAGAATCGTTTTAATGAAAAATGAAGAATGAAGAGTGAAGAATGAAAAATGAAGAATGAAGAATTTATTCCTTTCTTTGTCATTCTGAACGAAGTGAAGAATCTGTAAACGTACACTTTACACGGCTCGTGGAAAGAGGTTCCTCGCGTTGCTCAGAAGGACAGGAACAAGAAATGGCCATTCTGAACGACAAGTATACTATCAGAACCAACTTATTTACAAAACTCAATATACAACAATATGGAACTTGAATTACAACCCATCCAACTGGAAGGTATTCCCGCAGAACGCCCTCTGATTATCGCCGGTCCGTGCAGCGCAGAGACCGAAGAGCAAGTCATGTCAACCGCCAAGCAGCTGGCCGATAAAGGCATCAAGATTTTCCGTGCCGGCATCTGGAAGCCCCGTACCAAACCCGGAGGCTTTGAAGGCATCGGAGTAGACGGACTCGCCTGGCTGAAAGAAGTGAAAAAGGAAACCGGCATGTACGTCACTACGGAAGTGGCCAACGCCAAGCACGTATATGAATGCCTGAAAGCCGGTATCGACCTGCTGTGGATTGGTGCCCGCACCACAGCCAATCCTTTCGCCGTGCAGGAAATTGCCGACGCGCTGAAAGGAGTGGATGTACCCGTACTGGTGAAAAATCCGGTCAACCCCGACCTGGAACTGTGGATCGGTGCCCTGGAACGCATCAACAATGCCGGACTGAAACGGCTGGGTGCCATCCATCGTGGCTTCTCATCATACGACAAGAAACTCTACCGCAACCTGCCGCAGTGGCACATCCCCATCGAACTGCGCCGACGCATTCCGAACCTGCCCATCCTCTGCGACCCCAGCCACATCGGCGGCAAGCGCGAACTGGTGGCTCCGCTCTGCCAGCAGGCCATGGACCTGGGTTTCGATGGTCTGATTGTGGAATCGCACTGCAACCCCGATTGCGCCTGGAGCGATGCAAAACAGCAGGTGACTCCGGATGTGCTCGACTACATCCTGAACCTGCTGGTGATCCGCAGCGAGCACTCTTCTACCGAAAACCTGAACGAGTTGCGCCGTCAGATTGACGAATGCGACAACGAACTGATAGAAATCCTGGCCAAGCGGATGCGCGTCTGCCGCGAAATCGGTACGTTCAAGAAGGAACACAACATGACGGTACTGCAAACCGGACGTTACAATGAGATTCTGGACAAGCGCGGCGCACAAGGCAGCCTGTGCGGTATGGACGCTGAATTTGTGAAGAGCGTATTCGAAGCCATCCACGAAGAAAGCGTGCGCCAGCAAATGGAGATTCTGAACAAATAAACAATCATTGGGTGATTAGGGTGTTCTGACGGATAGTTCCTTTATCGTCACACAAGCGCTCTTCCTTATTGTCATGCTGAACGAAGTGAAGCATCTGAATACATCTACAGGGTGCTTACAGATCCTTCGCTTCGCTCAGGATGACAGGAAAGAAGGAAAGCAGAAAGAAGATGTCCGGACAGCCTGGACAGGAAAGCAGAATATCCGACGGATTACCCTGACTAATTTTCTATTTTATATGCGAATATTGATATTAGGAGCCGGGAAAATGGGCTCCTTCTTTACAGATGTACTGAGTTTCGAGCACGAATTGGCCGTATATGATATCCATCCGAAGAACCTGCGGTTCATGTACAATTGTTACCGCTTCACCCAACGGGAGGAGATTGCCGACTTCCAGCCTGAACTGGTCATCAATGCAGCTACTGTCAAATACACCCTCGATGCCTTCCGGCAGGTACTCCCCGTATTGCCCCACGACTGCATCATCAGCGACATTGCCTCGGTAAAGACCGGGCTACAGGAGTTCTACGAGGGATGCGGCTTCCGCTATGTGTCTACCCACCCCATGTTCGGCCCGACCTTTGCCAACCTCGACAAGCTGAGTTCGGAGAACGCCATCATCATCAAGGAAGGCGACCATCTGGGCCGTGTCTTCTTCAAGGATCTCTACCAGCGGTTAGGGCTGAACATCTTTGAATACACGTTCCGGGAGCACGACGAAACGGTGGCCTACTCCCTGTCCATCCCCTTCGTGTCCACCTTTGTCTTTGCGGCGGTGATGAAGCACCAGGATGCTCCGGGCACGACCTTCAAACGACACATGGCCATTGCCAAAGGGGTACTGAACGAGGACGATTACCTGTTACAGGAAATCCTGTTCAACCCCCATACCCCGGCACAGGTGGAAAACATCCGTACCGAACTGAACGAGCTACTCGACATCATCAGCCACAAGGATGCAGAGAGAATGCATACCTTTTTGGCAAAGATTCGTCAGAAAATCAAATAAAAGGAAACGTGTCGCATTCTCCAGGAAGAGCGAATGCTAACAGGATATCCGGCATTGACCCGGTATCGTCATTCTGAACGCAGCGAGGAGTCCGTAGACCAAGCGCTCAAGGCCGAGGAAACAGCTCCTTCACTCCGTTCAGAATGCCCCAATGGGGAGAGTGCTTTTTGAGTGTTTGAGGGAAGCGTCAGAAGCGGAAGCCGACCGTCAGCAGGAACGCCAGGTTCTTGTTGTTCTCACCGGCAAAACTCTTGCGGATCATATTGGTGAAGCCATACTGTCCTGTCAGGTTGACCAGATAGGTGTCCGCCAGCTCCAGTCCTACTCCATACTGCAATCCCAGTGCGCAACGGTTCATGATGGACTCGTCGTTGCTCCCTACCTCAGAGAACAGCTTGGCGGAGGTTTCGATACCGTCCATTTCTGACGTTATCTTGCCGCCCAGTCCGATGCCCAGATAAGGGCCGGCATTGATGACAAACTTGTTGCCGTCGCAGATGTCCATCTTCAAGGCAGCCAGGAAAGGAATGTCCAGATAGACGGGATTCACCTTCATACTGGTTCCGTCCATTTTATCCTTACACCCCTTACTGGTAATGTTCACACCCGTCTGGAATGCCCAGAGTTCGTCAATCGGATAGTCCACCCCCAACCCGACTGTATAGCCGACTTTCAGGTTGGCATCCAAGTTCGTAATATTCGCCAATGACATACCTGCATGTACATCCAAACGTGCCTGTGCATAGCTGGCTATCGCCAGTACCCCCATCAGGAGGGTCATCATCATTTTTTTCATAATCGTAACTATAAAGTGTTCAATGTGTATAACTAACTTGCCGACAAATATACGGTCCTTTCAACAAACAAAAAACAACCAAACACTGATTTTGTTGAAAGAAACGAAGATTCTGCCACAAATGGAGAGAAATTCACCATTCCCCCACCCCTGACAGTCATTACAGCTTCACTTTCTTTGCCACGGGTTTCGACTCGTTGTGCAGCCGGTCGAGGGCGGTCACCACATAACGGTACTTTGTCCGGCCATCCTCGTAAGGCAGCTTGTAGAAAGTGTTGCGCGTGATGGCCACGATATGTGAGGGGTCTTCCAGATCCACCTTTTCCTTCCCTTCAAACCGGTACACTACATACTGCGTCACCTCGTCCATAACGGTCTTGGCGCGAGGCACTGTCCAGAACAGGATGTAGCCATCTTCGGTCCACAACGGCTTCAGCTTCTTCACCTTCTCCGGTGCCTTGTCGTCCATGAACGGCGACGTGGGCAACAGGGCGGGATACTTATGAATGTCCTTTATCAGCATCGTGCGATAGTTCCCAACATTCTGCTCCACGGCGGCAGCATACCACTGGCAGCTTCCGCTGATGGTAGGATACATCCGCTGCAGGCGGTATTTCTCCGGCATCTGGTTGCGGTTGGGGTTCATCAGGTCCGCTTTCGCTACCGTACGGTTCACATCCTGACCGATATACAACGGACGGTTGGCGGAATGCTTGGCCCACCAGTCCACCAAGGTCGCATAGTCTGCTGCCGGATGGCCAATTTCCCAGTAGATTTGAGGAATGTTATAGTCCACCCAGCCATTGTTCACCCAAAGCAAGACATCGGCATACAGGTCATCATAGTTCTGCAGCCCGTTGGTCCGGCTGCCGTTCGGGTCATTCTTGCGGTTGCGGTAGATACCGAACGGCGACACCCCGAACTTCACCCAGGGCTTGCAGGCACGCACCGTTTCGTGAATCTCCTTAATCAGCACATTCACATTGTCGCGCCGCCAGTCGGCCTTGCTGCTGAAGCCACGCCCGTTGGCGGAGAAACTGATCTGGTCCGGGAACTCCTCTCCCGGTATCGGATAAGGATAGAAGTAGTCGTCCATGTGGATGGCATCCACATCATAGCGGTTCACGATGTCGCGCACGATGTTGCAGATATACTTGCGCGACTCGGGATAGCCCGGATCGAAATAGAGCTGGTCGCCGTACTTCACGAACAGTTGGGGGTATTTGTTGTAGGGATGAGCCGGCGAGAGGGCCGTCGTTCCCTTGGTCTTGGCACGGTAGGGATTAATCCAGGCATGCAGCTCCATACCTCGCTTGTGACACTCGGTCACCATGAACTGGAGGGGGTCCCACATGGGAGAGGGCGCCTTTCCCTGCACGCCGGTCAGGAAACGGCTCCACGGCTCGTAGGCCGACGGGTAGAGCGCATCACACTCGGCCCTCACCTGGAAAATGACGGCATTGATGCCCGCCTGCTGCAGATGATCCAACTGGCGCACCAGGGTAGCCTTCATGGTCTGCACCGGCATCCCCTGAAACTGTCCGTTCACACATTGTATCCATGCGCCTCTAAACTCGCGCTTGGGCGATAGGGTTTGCGCTGTTGCGGCAGTCAGTCCCCACACGAGCAAAGCCGCCCACGCAATCAACGATTTTACTTTCATGATTTTCGATTCAGTTTTTTGATTAGTCGTAGGCACAAAGGTAGTCAATTCTTGGATATGAACCCCGATTGTTCCACAGAATTCATGAAAAAAACTCCTTCCCCGCATCCATCATCGGCAAAAACCGCTAACTTTGCACGACGCAAACCCTTTATCCAACGGAACTATGGCTGAAAGCGACTACATCTCTATCAAAGGAGCAAAGGTGAACAACCTGAAGAACATCGACGTGAACATCCCGCGCAACCGGCTCGTGGTCATTACGGGGCTGTCCGGCTCGGGCAAGTCCTCGCTGGCCTTCGACACCCTCTATGCCGAAGGACAACGGCGCTACGTAGAGAGCCTCTCGTCGTATGCACGGCAATTTTTGGGGCGCATGAGCAAACCCGAATGCGATTTCATCAAAGGCATACCGCCGGCCATTGCCATCGAACAGAAAGTCATCAGCCGCAACCCGCGTTCCACCGTGGGGACATCCACGGAAATCTACGAATACCTCCGCCTACTCTTCGCCCGCATCGGCAAGACCTATTCGCCCATCAGCGGGCAGCTGGTGAAGAAAGACAGTCCTGAAGACATCGTAGACTGCATGAAAAGCTATCCCAAGGGGACCCGCTACACGGTGCTCACCCCCTTGGTGCCCCGCGAAGGGCGTACCTGCCAGGAACAGCTGGACATGGATACCAAGGAAGGCTTTACCCGACTGGAGGTCAACGGCAGCATTGTCCGGATCGATGAGTATTCTTATCGGCCCGAAGATACCGTCTACCTGCTCATTGACCGCATGAGCTGCGACGATTCAAAGGATGCCATGAGCCGCCTGACCGACTCGGCCGAAACGGCCATGTTCGAGGGAGATGGGGCCTGCCTGCTCCGTTTCTACCTGCCCGACGGCTCCACGAAGCTGCACAGCTTCAGCACGAAGTTCGAGGCCGACGGCATGAAGTTCGAGGAACCCAGCGACCAGATGTTTTCCTTCAATTCCCCCCTCGGTGCCTGTCCCACCTGCGAAGGGTTCGGACGGATCATCGGAATCGACGAACACCTGGTGATACCCAACCGCTCCCTGAGCGTGTACGACGGAGCCGTCATGTGCTGGCGGGGCGACAAGATGAGCGAATGGCTTCATGAGTTCCTGCAGGAAGCACCGGCCCACGATTTCCCCATCTTCACCCCCTATTACGAGCTGACCCAGGCCCAGAAAGACTATCTCTGGCACGGCCCTCGCCACAAAGCGTGCATCGACTCGTTCTTCAAGATGCTGGAAGAGAACCAGTATAAGATCCAGTACCGCGTCATGCTGGCCCGCTACCGGGGAAAGACCCTGTGTCCGGACTGCCACGGCAGCCGGCTGCGCAAGGAGTCGAGCTATGTCAAGGTGGCCGACTATTCCATCCTGGAGCTGGTGGAGATGCCCATCTACCGGCTGAAAGAGTTCTTTGCCCACATCCCCCTCAACGACCACGATGCCCTCGTGGCCAAGCGGTTGCTGAATGAAATCAACAGCCGCCTGCAGTTCCTGCTCGATGTGGGACTGGGCTATCTGACCTTGAACCGGCTCAGCAACACCCTGTCGGGCGGCGAAAGCCAACGCATCAACCTGGCCACCTCGTTGGGAAGCAGTCTGGTGGGTTCGCTCTACATCCTGGACGAACCGAGCATCGGTTTGCACAGCCGCGACACCGACCGGTTGATAAAGGTCCTGCGGCAACTGCAGGAGCTGGGCAATACCGTAGTGGTAGTAGAACATGACGAGGAAATCATCCGGGCCGCCGATTACATCATCGACATCGGCCCGAAGGCCGGAAGGCTGGGCGGACAGATTGTCTACCAAGGCGACATGAAGGACCTGAAGCCCGGCAGCGACAGCTACACGGTGAAATACCTGCTGGGCGAGGAAACCATCGAACGTCCCCGCTCCCACCGTTCCTGGAACAACTACATCACCATCAAAGGGGCCCGCGAGAATAACCTGAAAGGCATCGATGTGAAATTCCCGCTGAACGTGATGACGGTGGTGACCGGTGTCAGCGGTTCGGGCAAGAGCACCCTGGTGCGCGACATCTTCTACAAGGCCCTGAAACGGGAGTACGATGAATCCAGTGAGCGCCCGGGAGAGTTCCTGGCATTGGAAGGTGACTGGAAACTCGTGTCCAACATCGAGTTTGTCGACCAGAACCCCATCGGCAAGTCGTCGCGCAGCAACCCGGTGACGTATGTGAAGGCATACGATGAAATCCGCAAGCTGATGGCCGACCAGCCCTTGTCGAAACAGATGGGCTACAGTGCCGGCTATTTCTCCTTCAACACCGAGGGGGGCCGCTGCGAAGAATGTAAAGGAGAAGGTACCGTCACCGTAGAAATGCAGTTCATGGCCGACCTGGTACTGGAATGCGAATCGTGCCACGGCAAACGGTTCAAGAAAGATACGCTGCAGGTAACGTATGAGGGGAAAAACATTTACGACATACTGGAAATGACGGTGAACCAGGCCATCGAGTTCTTCACCGATCACGGGCAGAAGAAGATTGTAAAGAAACTTCTTCCCTTACAGGAAGTGGGACTGGGCTACATCAAGCTGGGGCAGTCTTCCTCCACCCTCTCGGGCGGAGAGAACCAGCGTGTCAAGCTGGCGTATTTCCTGAGTGTAGAGAAAGCGGAACCGACCATTTTTGTCTTCGACGAGCCCACCACCGGCCTGCATTTCCACGACATCAAGAAACTCCTCGAAGCCTTCGATGCCCTCATCGACCGCGGCCACACGGTGGTCATCATCGAGCACAACCTGGATGTCATCAAGTGTGCCGATTACCTCATCGACCTGGGTCCTGAGGGCGGCGAACAAGGAGGCTATGTGGTGGCTACCGGCACCCCGGAGGAGGTAGCACGCTGTGCCGCCTCCTATACCGGGCATTACCTGGCGATGAAGCTGTAAAGAACCGGGTTATTCATAGCAATAGTTCGTTAAAAAATAGCCAAACCTAAGCGGCTCTGGCTGTAAATAAATGAGTTCTTTGAAAAGTTTGTCAATAACTTGCGGGTCTGGATTAATCCCAAACACGCTAATAAATTGTTGAAAACGGACGATATCCACCCACCCAAACCGGGGATATCCGTTCACTTTTCATGCTCTTTGCCCTAATGGCGATGCAAAATTAGTCGTTTTTCTCTGATTCTGTACATTTTTGATTGTTTTTTTGGCGTAAAGAGGCTCCTTTCAGCTCGAAGCGCACACTTGTGTGCACTAATCGGTCTAGGATTGCATCAGCGGCAGTGGTGTTTCCCTTCATCACGTCATACCAATCAGACACTGGCAACTGAGAGATCATGATGGTGGCTTTCTGACCATGTCTGTCCTCTATGATTTCCATAAAATCAAGCAGTTGCTGACCATCGAGCACCTTCATGCCGAAGTCATCCAGTATGAGCAGGTCAGTCTGTGCGAGCTTGGCAAAGAACCGGTGCAGGGTACT
>JALEPZ010000116.1 GCA_022767125.1 Phocaeicola plebeius | reverse complement strand
GCAGCTGCCCCTGTCCTGGGATGTCAAGCCATTCATATTCACCGCCCCAGAGATTGAGGAATTTCATGAACATTTCATTGCTAAGGACTACGCTTGCCGTATTGTCGCATGGATGGAAGCTGACCTTTTCGGCCGTACGCAGGTCTGAATCAATGAAATACTTGACCCTGTGGCCGTTTTCGAAAAGCTCCTTCGGGTCTGCGCTGCCTTCGATGCCGATGTCGTTGATAAGACCGAAAGCGCATACGGAGCCTGGGGCCACACCGAGGCACCTGTCCATTCTCTCCGGGCTTGCAAAGCTGAGTTTTCCCTGGTGGAGCATATGCTCGAGGGAATGGATGTCAAGGTCTTTGTGGCATTCGAAACTGATAAGGTAATGCCTGTTTCCCTTGTGATTGCGCATGAAAAGGTTTTTGCAGTGGGTGGAATCTATGTCCTTCCAGTATGCAAGTGCCTCATCGATGGTAAAAAGCGGAGGATGGTAATGTACCTCATAGCTTATGCCGTGCTCCTCGAGCCAGGCAAGCGTCTTCTGTATTTTTTCTGATGCCACAATCACTATTATTTCGTTGTCCGGGGACAAAAATAGGCCAATTTGACGGAATCTCAAAATGATTTCATGCCGCTGTCCGGCAATGGCTCTCACAGGCACAAGCAACTAAAAGTTGTCATTGTAAAGAAAAGGTTGTCAGTTTGAAGAAAACCCATCACTCATTGTTTATCATCAAATATATTCTCCAAAATAATCATTATCTTTGCGAAATAAGCAATTTCAAGGAAAAGGCCCATAGGCTATTCCGTGAGAGGACCATTGATTTGCTTAACCATCATTATGATTTCTATATCCTGACTCCGAAAGATGGAAAAGCATTGGAGGAAGTTATGAAAGGCAGTGTGAAGTGGGATTTGCGCGATATGGTGTACCGGATTTCACAGACTGGAGAGCAACTGCTATTAGCTTTTGAGAAGCCTTGGGATAACAGTAATTGTAGAGATTATACATACTATAATATCAGGATTCAGGAAGACAAAGTAATGTACACAGAAAGGATTAAGCCTCTGTTTGATGAGCAGCATTGTGAGCTGTCGAAGAATCCTGACGACCTGTTTAAGTTTATTGACTGATGTCTGACCGGATGACTCCCCAGCAGCGGCACGAATGCATGTCTCATATCAGGTCCCGGAACACGAAACCTGAAGTGCTGCTGCGGAAGGAACTCCACCGGCTCGGCTACAGGTACAGAATCAATGTCAGAATGCTCCCCGGTACTCCGGACATCGTATTGGCAAAGTACCGGACCTGCATATTTGTGAACGGCTGTTTCTGGCACGGCCATCAGGGCTGCAGCAAGTTCGTGATGCCGAAGACGAATGAAAGTTTTTGGGCAGACAAGATCAGGAACAACCGTGAGCGTGACCTGAAAAACACGATGATGCTTGAAGCTGCCGACTGGAAGGTCATCACGATTTGGGAATGCCAGCTGAAGAAGGACGTGTTTGAAGAGACTGTCAGCAGCATCCTGAAGCAGCTTGACGATAACCGTTCATCTTATGCCGAGTATATGGCCGACAGGCGGAAACGGCGTGAAGAATGGCGTATGGAAATGAAGCGGAGAAAGCAGGAGGAGTTTGAACTCTTGTCAGAATTGACGAAGTGATATATTTGTGAAATAACATATTTTACCTTTTTTGAAATGGAAAATTCAATAACAAAGTTTATCAGTGTGCTTGCAGTTGCAACAGCAATATCCGCTGCCTGCACAAAGAATCCTGATGGTCCTGATGACGGATTTACACAAACATCACATATCATCAGCGGTAAGGTTGA
>JALEPZ010000007.1 GCA_022767125.1 Phocaeicola plebeius | reverse complement strand
TCCAAAGCTTTGATATTTAAAGTGTTACTTATTTGAAATGGACTAATTTTTAATCATAAAATAGCGATGTATAATTGAGGGTGTATTCGTTGTTTGCATAACATCTGATTCTCATAATGTTAGAAGAAGTACAAGCTTCTTTTCAACTCGAGAATTGGAACACAGAACTGGACACCCTACTTATTAATAGAACTTACCATATATATAATAGAACAATGCATCTACAACAAGGCATCCTCCTTCAAGGAGGCAAATACAGGATTGATCGCTTTCTCGCCTCTGGCGGTTTCGGTTGCACCTACGAGGCATATCATACGCTGCTGGATGAGCGTGTGGCGCTGAAGGAGTTCTTCGTCAGCGACTTCTGCAACCGTGACGAAAAGACGGGTCAGGTGAGTGTGGGCACGCAGTCGAAGGTTGCGCTATCTGATTCTTGAAAAAGAGTTCCTGAAATTATTGGGATAATGCCCTATTCTGCCATCCGGAATACTGCCGCAAGAGGGGATGGAATAAAGGTTGGTATGCATTTTTGAGAAAAGTACTTTGCCGAACCGAAGAATTTGCCTAACTTGCGCCCCCAAAAAAACAAAGACTAATGTTAATGAAAAAGATTTTTATGCAAGATTGGATGGCTGCCCGCCCATACAGGGTGGCAGACAGTGCGGATGTATATTATGTAGGAATTGCCAATAAGGTGGCTGCCATTGTGAAGTCGAAAATCGCTGATAGCATCGTCACGGACCATCATCGTCGCTATATAGGCTTGTTTATGGCTTCCTGGTTGGAAGATGTCATTTCGAATATCGGTGTGTGGAAGGCGTTTACCGACGAATGCCTGAAGCGGTATGGCACCCGGGTGCCGCTCTATCCCGTGGGAGAGGACTATTATACGGATGAGGTGAACGAGGAGGATGTGCATTTCCTGTTGTGGCATTACTTGCAGGTGTTGTGTCGGGTGCAGAAAATCATCAGTCCGGAAGATCCGCAAATCAATGCGGCTGCCAAGGCCATCTATGAGTTGTTGGCAGCCGAGTACGAGACGGCTCCGGAGAACGAGAGCCTGCAGCAGGCTTTTTACGGCTATACATACACGGAGTCGGAAGAGAGTGTCGTCCGTTATTTCGACTTCCTGCGTTGGTTTCATTTCCGGAGTTTCCTGAATTGCGAGAACATGGACCGTCTGCAGCGGATGATGGAGGAGAAAGCGGCGGCGGGGGACCGGTTGATCGCAGAGGGCAACGGGGCAATGTTGCAGCATATCCTGATGACGGATGCGGAACTGTTCGACCGTTTCGACCTGCTGTCGTTGACATCACCGGAGTGGCTGGCCCGTATCGGGGAGTGGCATCCTGAAACGAAGGCGTGGGCTTCCGTGAAGGTGTCTCCCAGCCACTATTTCCTCTACGTGAGGAAAGACGAGGAGTGGGTGTACTTGCAGGACCTGGTGTCGGGGGCTACTGAGCCGGTGCCCGTCAAGCGTCTGTCGTTCAACCAGGCTGAACTGGAGAAAGCGGTGGAGCAGGAAGTCATCTTTGCGACTTCTTTGGTGGAGTATATGGGGGTCTGGTACCAACGGGGCATGTTGGCGATGGCACCGAAGACGGATGGGCAGATGGTGACTGAGGTGGCCCGGGCTGGTAACCGCTTGGACCACAGCCGGGAGAAGGCCGACTATGAACACTTTATGCAGGTGACGGGTGGCAAGCCGATTGTGTTTTTCCGGACTAAGCAGGAGGTGTTGGACTTCCTGACCCAACAGTTGGGCATGACGGTGAACGAGGCGGATTTGTCTGTCGATGAGCGGACGGGGGCCGCCGTCATGGCTTCGAAGGAGGTAGGTGTGCATGTCCAGTTAGGACTGGTGGATTGCCTGCAGTCGGCCGACAACCCATCGTATAATGCAGAGAGTGCCCGAAAAGGGGCTTTGTCGTTCCTGGTCAGTCCGTCTGTCGTGCCGTACAGTCTGAGTTGTCGGCTGCTGGATGAAGGGATGCTGGCGGATGCCATGATGAATTCCCGCAAGGGGAATCAGTATGGGGCTGACCTGGTCCGTCAGAATGCCCGCTTTCTGACGGATTATTACTTCCATCAGTGCAGGGAGAAGGACTTGATTTAATGAAGAATGGGATAAATGAAGAATGAAGAATTACCGTCCGAATGGTGGCGTTTTTCATTCTTCATTCATCATTTAAACGAGTTTAAACCTCATCCGGAAGATGCCGTCTTTGTAGTCGGAACTGATAATCTTGAAGGTACCGATTTCTGATGTGTTGGCGACATGAAGACCGATGCAGAGGCATTCGTCGTAATCGCCGACTTTCACGACGCGCACGGTGTCGGAGGCCCCTTCGGGGAGACGGTTCAGGTCGAACCGGCCGATGGCCGCTTCTTGAGTAATGAATTCCGTAGTAATCTCCAGCTGGCGGGCGATGACTTCATTCACCGTTTCTTCTATCCGGCGGATGTCGTCGTCGGTAGGAGCCTGTGGCAGGGCAAAGTCTAGCTTGCTTTTCTTGCGCTCGATGTGGGCAGATACGGCGCGTCCGCAGCCGAACAGGTTGATCATCGTGCGGTTGACGATGTGCTCGCACGAATGCATCCGCGGTTCTTCCACTTTATTGTGTGCATTCAGTAAGGGGGCTTGTTCCATATTGTTTGTGAGTTGGTTAGAGTTTTAGTTTCCGGATAATGAATTCTTCCACGAAGCGGACGGTGCCTTCGATGCCCAAGGAGGTGGAGTCCACACACAGATGGTAGGTGGAGGCGGCTCCCCAGGTCTTGTTGCTGTAGAAGTTATAGTACGACGACCGGCGCTTGTCGGCTTTCGTCATCATGGCTTCCGCTGCCTGTGAACTGATGCCGTGTAGCCGCATCAACCGTTCGATGCGGGCTTCGGGAGTAGCGGAGATGAAGACATTGCAGCAGCGGGGATGGTCGCGCAGGATGTAGTCGGCACAACGCCCGACAAAGAGGCACGACTGTTCCTCGGCCAGCCGGCGGATGACCTCACTCTGTATCTGGAAGAAGGTGTCGTTGCTCAGGTAGGGGTTACCGGGAATGGCTCCTTCAGTGATGAAAGGGAAACGGGTGCCGAACAGACCGCCCAACAGACTTTTGGAGGCCTTCTCGTCGGCTTGCTCGAAAAACTCCTGACCCAGTCCGCTCTCTTGCGAGGCCAGACGGATCAGTTCCTTGTCGTAGATGGCAATGTGGAAGTCGCGGGCGATGCGCTCCCCGATTTCCTTGCCGCCGCTACCCAGCTGACGACCCAGGTTGATGACATAATTTCCGTTCATATCGTTTTGTTTTTGGAGAGGTGGTTCGGTGAAGGGGATGATTTGAACTTCCGGAACTGCCCGATGAGTAAGACGGCCGCCAACAGGCTGGCGATGAGGTCGGACACCGGCATGCTGTACCAGATACCTGCCGAACCGAAGACGAGGGGCAGGAGGAGCAGGCAGGGGATAAGAACCAGTACCTGGCGGCTTAGGGACAGGAGGATGGCTTTCTGGGCCATACCGATGCTCTGGAAGAAGTTGGAGGTGACCATCTGGAAACCGACGATGGGGAACGACAGGAGGGTGACCTGCAGGCCATGGGCAGACAGACGGATGAGTTGTTCGTCGGCAGTGAAGGCAGACACCACCTGATCGGGGAGGAACATGCCTACCAGAAAGCCGCTGGAGGTGATGAGCGTGGCGATGATGATGGTGATCTTCAGCACTTCGTTTACCCGGCGGTATTGGCGGGCACCGAAATTGTAGCCGGCAATGGGCTGCATGCCTTGGTTGAGGCCCATCACCACCATGACGAACAGGAAGACGATGCGGTTGACGATGCCGAAGGCACCGATGGCCAGGTCGCCGTCGTAGGTCTTCAGTCCTTTGTTGATGAGGATGACGATGAAGCAGGAGGCGACATTCATCAGAAACGGGGACAAGCCGATGCTGATGATTCCCTCGACCAGATGGGCTTGCAAATGGTAGATGCCGCGCCGCAGATGAAGAAGCTCGTTGCGATGACAGAACTGTTTCACCAGCCAGGCCAATGCCAGTATCTGTGCGAGGATGGTGGCGACGGCGGCTCCCCGGATGCCCATCCCGAAGCCGTAGATGAACAGCGGGTCGAGCAGGGTATTGATGATGACGGTGCAGATGGTGGCTATCATGGCTTTCTGGGGATGGCCAGCCGAGCGCAGCACGCAGTTCAGGCCAAGGTACATATGGGTCACCACGTTGCCCAGCAGGATGATGACCATGTAGTCGCGGGCATAGGGCAAGGTGGCGTCGCTGGCGCCGAAGAACCGGAGAATGGGGTCGAGAAAGGCCAGGGTGACGAGGGTGAACACGATGCCGATGATCAGGTTGAGCGACACGACGTTGCCCAGGATGTTCTGGGCGGTGGGATAGTCTTTCTGCCCCAGCTTGACGGAGATAAGGGTGGACGCACCGACTCCCACCAAGGAGCCGAAGGCGGCGGCGAGGTTCATGAGCGGGAAGGTGATGGCGAGGCCGGAAATGGCCATCGGGCCGACACCATGGCCGATGAAGATGCTGTCTACCATGTTGTAGAGTGAAGAGGCCGTCATCGCGATAATGGCTGGTACGGCGTACTGGCCCAGCAGTTTGCCGATGCGTTCGGTTCCCAGCTCCGTGGCCTTTCCTTTCATTTCTTCCATAGGCATTACTTGGTACGTTTAGTGGCAAAAGCCGTTCAATTCATAAAATTGGTGCAAAGGTAGCAATTATTTCCAAGTATCTGAAATAGTTTCTTTACCTTTGCGTATGATTTAAATTCTTGGAACATGTTGAACAGGCTTCTGTGGTTTCTTTTGGTGATAGGGTGTGCCGGCAACGGATGGTCGGCAGCAGCTCGTTATAAGTTCAGGGTGGCGTTTGCCGACAAGGGGATGACTCCGTTTACGCTCGACCAGCCCGAGGACTATTTGTCGGAACGTGCGTTGGCGCGTCGGCATAGGCAGGGCTTGGCCGTCGATTCGACCGACCTGCCGGTCTGTGGGGGATATGTGGAACAGGTGGTGCAGCTGGGCGCCCGTCCGCTCTGCACCAGCAGGTGGAACAATTCGTTGCTGGTGGAGACGGATGACTCGTTGTTTGCCGACCGGGTGCAACCCTTGCCGTTCGTGAAGAAGGTGAGAAGGGTGTGGGTGGACTGCCCGGAGGCGGTTGCCCCGCGTGACCGTCACCGCAAACAGGAGGTGACTTACCAGTGGAAGCGGGAGGAGGACGTCTATGGGGCGGCCGGGGCACAGATCCGCCTCCACCATGGCGACAGCTTGCATGCAGCGGGGTTCCGCGGCGAGGGGATGCAGGTGGCGGTCATCGATGCGGGGTTCCGCAATGTAGATGCCATGAAGGTGTTCAAGGGTATGAACCTGTTGGGCACACGCGATTTCGTGCATCCTTCTTCGGATATCTATGCGGAGCACTCTCACGGCCGGAAGGTGTTGTCGTGTCTGGCTGCCTGCCGCGAGCAGGGAATGGTGGGCACGGCTCCTGCGGCTGCCTACTGGTTGCTTCGGAGTGAGGATTATGAAACGGAACAGCCGGTGGAAGAAGACTATTGGGCGGCGGCCGTGGAGTTTGCAGACAGTGCGGGGGTGGATGTGGTGAACACCTCGCTGGGATATTATGCGTTCGATGATGAGACAGACAACTACAGCTATCGCGACTTGGATGGAAGGACTTCCCTGATGTCGGCGGCGGCGGCAATGGCGGCCGAGAAGGGAATGCTGGTGGTGGTGAGTGCCGGTAATGCGGGAGCGGACTCGTGGAAGAAAATTACTCCTCCGGCTGACGCTGACCATGTGCTGACGGTCGGTGCGGTGGACCGGCAGGGACTGAATGCGGACTTTTCGTCGGTCGGGAATACGGCGGACGGACGGGTGAAGCCCGATGTCATGGCAGTGGGAGAAGGGGCTGCTGTCATCGGTGAGGATGGTGGACCGGAACTGTCCAACGGCACGTCGTTTGCGACTCCCGTCTTCTGCGGACTAGCCACGTGCCTGTGGCAGGCTTGTCCGTGGCTCACGGTGAAACAGCTGATAGAGGTGGTGCATCGGGCGGGCGACCGGGCCGACGAGCCCGATAACATCTATGGCTACGGCATCGTGGATGTATGGAAAGCCTATCGGATAGGACAGACGTATCAACCGGAAAATCGATGACTATGGAAACGCGTCCTGCTCTCTCGCTGGTCGAGCTGAATGCCTTGGTGAGGAAAAGCATCAGGGCCTGCCTGCCTGATACCTATTGGGTGCAGGCGGAACTGAGTGACGTAAGGGCCAACTACTCGGGCCATTGTTACCTGGAGCTGGTGCAGAAAGATCCTCGCAGCAATGCGCTCATCGCCAAGGCGAGAGGAATTGTCTGGAGTCAGGTCTACAGCCGGCTGAAACCCTACTTCGAACGCGAAACGGGACAGGTCTTCGGAGCCGGCATCAAGGTGCTGGTGCAGGTGGCCGTGGACTTTCACGAATTGTATGGCTATTCGCTCACGATTGTCAACATCGACCCTACCTATACGGTGGGCGATATGGTGCGCCGCCGCAAGGAGATTCTGAGACGGCTGCGCGAGGAGGGCATTCTGACGCTTAACAAGGAACTGGAACTGCCGGTGCTGGCCCAGCGGATAGCTGTCATTTCTTCGGCCACGGCTGCCGGTTACGACGACTTCTGCAACCAGTTGGCCAACAATGCGTTCGGTTTTGTCTTCTATCCGCGGCTGTTTCCGGCGGTGATGCAGGGCGATCAGGTGGAAGCATCGGTTATCCGGGCACTGGAACGGATTTATGCAGAGGTCGACCGCTTCGATGTGGTGGTTATTATCCGGGGAGGAGGGGCCACCTCCGACCTTTCGGGTTTCGATACCTACGACCTGGCGGCCAACTGTGCCCAGTTCCCTCTCCCCATCCTGACGGGCATCGGGCATGAGCGCGACGACACGGTCATCGACCTGGTGGCGCATACCCGGGTGAAGACGCCCACGGCGGCGGCAGAGTTTCTGGTGAACCACCTCTACGAAACGGCGCAGCGGGTAGAAGAATGGGCAGACTATATCTATCGGGTCGTCCCCGAACGGCTGCGGCGCGAACGGGAGCGGTTGGAAAGGTGGCTGACCCGGATTCCGGCCAGAGTGCAGTTGCGTCTGCAGCAGGAGCAGTTCCGGCAGGAACGCCTGTCCCAACGACTGGGAACGGCCTGGCAGTCCCGACGGGTGCGGGAGGAATATCGTCTGCAGGTGGAAGCGCGGTTGCAGGCTGCTGTCCGTGCCCGCTGGCAATGGGAGAGCCACCGCCTGCAGCTGCTGGAACAGCGGACTGAGGCCGCTTCGCCCGAACGGTTGCTGAAGAAAGGCTACAGCATTACGCTGAAAGACGGCAAGGCAGTGACCGACGTGCAGGCCCTGCAGCCCGGCGATGAAGTGACCACCCGGGTGGCCAACGGAACATTTAAAAGTAGAATCGTATAAACAATCAAGGAATATGGCAAAAAAAGAAACCTATGCGGAAGCAATGAAGCGACTCGAGACAATCGTGTCGCGCATCGAGGGCAATGAACTCGATATTGACGAACTGGCCGACCAGCTGAAAGAGGCGCAGCGGCTGGTGAAGTATTGCCGCGACAAACTCTACAAGGCGGATGCTGAGATTCAGAAAATGCTCTCTGGGACCGATGATGGAGAAAAATCTGTTGATTAAGTTGGATAATAGAATTATTCAACGTACTTTTGTTGGCAATTTGGCAAATTCAAAATTCGTTAGATATATGAAAGACATTGACTGGTCAAATCTGTCCTTTGGTTACATGCGGACAGATTACAATGTACGCTGTTACTATCGTGACGGCAAGTGGGGTGAATTGGAACTTTGTTCTGAAGAGACCTTGAATATTCACATGGCGGCTACCTGTCTGCACTACGGACAGGAGGCTTTTGAGGGCTTGAAGGCTTATCGTGGCAAGGATGGCAAGATTCGTGTGTTCCGTCCGGAAGCTAACGCCGAACGCCTGCAGAGCACTTGTCAGGGCATCCTGATGCCGGAACTGCCTACCGAACTGTTCTGTGAGGCGGTGAAGAAGGTGGTGAAAGCCAACGAACGTTTTCTTCCTCCCTACGAGAGCGGTGCATCGCTCTATATCCGTCCGCTGCTGATCGGTATCGGTGCACAGGTGGGGGTTCATCCTACGAATGAATACCTGTTCGTGATGTTTGTTACGCCGGTAGGCCCGTATTTCAAGGGCGGGTTTGCCACCAATCCGTATGTGATTATCCGCGAGTTCGACCGTGCAGCTCCGCTGGGTACGGGCCGCTATAAAGTAGGCGGCAACTATGCTGCCAGCCTCCGTGCCAACAAGATGGCGCACGATGCAGGTTATGCCAGCGAGTTTTATCTGGATGCCAAGGAGAAGAAGTACATCGACGAGTGTGGTGCCGCCAATTTCTTCGGCATCAAGGACAATACCTACGTTACCCCGCTGTCTACTTCTATTTTGCCGTCCATCACTAACCGTAGTCTGATGCAGTTGGCAGAGGATATGGGTCTGAAGGTGGAGCGGCGTCCTATCCCCGAGGAAGAGCTGGAAACCTTCGAGGAAGCCGGCGCCTGTGGTACGGCGGCTGTCATCAGCCCGATTGAGCGTATTGACGACCTCGAAAACCACAAGTCGTATGTCATCGCCAAGGACGGCAAGCCGGGACCCTGGTGTGAAAAGCTTTGCAACAAGCTCCGTGCTATCCAGTACGGCGATGAGGCAGATCCTTACGGATGGGTGATGCTGATTGACTAAGCGTCTATTCTTTTTTCAGCACAAATCAACAAAGGTACGAAGGTTATATTGTTCTCCACGAGCAATAGAACCTTCGTGTCTTTTGAATATCCAATAAAAAAAACATCTCGATTGTCTTGAAGACTATCGAGATGTTCCTGAAGAGCGGAAGACGGGACTCAAACCCGCGACCCTCAGCTTGGAAGGCTAATGCTCTATCGACTGAGCTACTTCCGCAAGAATGGTGGGCAAAGATGGATTCGAACCACCGAAGGCGTAAGCCAGCAGATTTACAGTCTG
>JALEPZ010000006.1 GCA_022767125.1 Phocaeicola plebeius | reverse complement strand
GTCGTCAAAGTTACAAAATAACTTTAGAATTTGCTTTTCTGTCTTCTTTTTACCCGTCGTCCAACACTAAGCGTCTTCAACCTTCCAGTTACCTATTGTCCGGCGTTCGGGATCGAAGTTTATCCCTACTTTTACTATTGGCAGGCCTGAGAGGGCAAACTTTGAGGCGTAGTCCTTAAGGTCTATCTGCTTCATTGCTGTCTGGGCAGACATATTTAGTTTGAGTTCAAAGAGATATAAGGCTTTGTCGGTTTTCATCACAATATCCACACGCCCTGTAGGTGTATGGACCTCCACTTCGACATATCTGCCGAAAAGCGAGAAGATGACGTAGAGCAGCTGCTGGTAATGTCCTTCGGAATTGGCATTGTCGCAATATGGCACAGTGAGCAGGTATGCCTGCAGCAGGCTGAACATCTCGTCGAGGTCTTCTTTAAGCAATGCCAAATACATGTAGCCTATCGTTGTTCCTCCTTCAACGCAATACTCATGCACATAATTTGGCAAGAGGCTGTCCATCAGTCCTACTCGTATTTCTGTGTTAGGAATGTCGAGAGTGTATAGTTTAGATGCCCTGTTGTATTCCTTTATTGTGATGTAGCCGCTCTGATAGAGCAGTGGGGTTATGTCCTTCATGTTCTCGGTGGGAGCGTCAAAGGCGGATGCCAGCACACTTCCGCCACCTATTTTCGACGGCACTACATTGAACTTCCTCAGCATCTCGATAAGATACGTCGGAGTGCCCGATGCGAACCAGTAATTATTAATGCGATTTCTTGCAAAAGCGTTGAGAAGGCTGAAAGGATTAAAAATGTCGGGCGAAGGCCATGTGAAGTGATAACCGTCGTACTGCTGTGCAAGCTGCCTTACAGTCTCTTCATTCGTCCATTTGTTGGCATTTGCCAAACGTTCGATATAGTCATAAGCTTGCGTCATCATTTCTTCCTTCGTTATTCCGCAAACAGCGGCATACTCCTCGTCCATGCTGATATTCAGCAGGTTGTTAAGCTCGCTGAAGATACTGAGCTGTGAGAACTTGGTGATGCCGGTGAGGACGACAAACTGGAGATATGGGTCGGAATCTTTCAGTGGCGAATAAAAGTTTCGCATAACATTGCGCAGCACTGGCAAGGTTTGCTCCTCATGAACTACGTCAAGCAATGGGGCATCGTACTCGTCGATGAGTATGACAACCTTTTTCCCTGTTTTTTCGTATGCACTGGCTATCAGGTTTTTCAATCTGACATTAGGGTCTTTGGAGTCAGAGGTTATACCAAAACGCCTTTCGTTCTCTTCCAAGATGTAGAGAAGATATCGTTCCAGTTGCTCCTTCTCCATATGCTTGCCTGAAGCCATGCTGAATATCAGCACAGGATATTCCGTCCACTCCTTCTCCACGGTCTCTATAAAAAGTCCCTTAAACAAGTCCTTCCGTCCCTCGAAATACGCCTGAAGTGTAGATACAAGCAATGATTTGCCGAACCGCCTTGGACGGCTCAGGAAAATGTACTTGCTGAGGTGTATCATGTTCCAGATGTACTCGGTCTTGTCGATGTACAGCATGTCGTTCTCCCGTATTTCGGAGAAAGTCTGTATACCCACAGGCAGCCTTTTCAGTGGCTTCTTTTCCATATCCTTCCTTGTTTTGGGTGGTTCCGGTTTACTTTTGCAAACTTACGGAAAAAGCCGGAATATCCAAAGGACAGGCGGGGGATTTCTGTAGCGGGTCATAGGGACAGGTACCACTGACCCCCTCTGACTCTCGGGGGAGCGGTTTAGCGAACTGGTGAGAAGGGCGACCTCTCCTCGAGACGGTTATAAGCGGAATCCGTCGTAGAACGAATCGTAGGTGAAGACCCATATTAGGAAAATCGCGACGGCGAGAGTGACGAAGAATCCGAATTCCGCATCCACCATAATACAGATAACCCCGAAAATGGACAAGCACGATAGGTATGTGTATATGAATCCTTTAATCATAATTGTAACTTTTGTGCAATGGTATGAAAAATATTGCAATTGACATATTAATCAACCTTAAAGATGCTGCTTCTGCTGGCATAAAAAAATAAAGGAAGCCTTGGAGGATGTGTCTGCACAGACGGATATAGCCTCCAGCCAGTTCCAGAAGATGACCGGCGTGTGTAAGATGCTGCGGGCTCCGGAACTGGCTGCCGACCAGGCGGACCGGGTCATCAACGTGTTGGCAGCCGGCTCCAAGTACAGTGCTGCCGAAATCGGGGAATTGTCCCAGAGCTTCAATCCACATTGCAGCCATTAATCATGTAACTCATTGACTTCCAATATCTGGGTTTTTCGAAGTCCGATTTGGGTGTAGCATGGATTTTTCGGTCTCCACCTTTGCCGTCACGACGACCTGGGTGCCGATGACGGTGGTGATGATGGTGCAGATGGCGTTGATGATGACCCGCCAGTGGTCGTTGGTAATCTTGCCCATAGTAATGTGAGTTTTTAAAGGTGAATAGAAAAGGGTTTAGGAGAGAGGGTGTGTCAAATTTAGCTCGCCTATCTACTTGTCATTCTGAGCGCAGCGAAGAATCTGAATACATCCACTTTTCGCTAACAGATTTCTCACTTCGTTCGAAATGACAGGGAAAAAGGAAAGCGGAAAACAATTCTCGGACAGGCTGGGGGGCTCTTTGTCGAACAGGATGGTTCTCTTTACGACTTTGTAGGCTTTAGGCATAGTTCAATGGTTTTTAAGGGTAATACTCAGTTTGCGTTGTGTCGAGGATGGGGGTCCGGACCTGTCTTCCCGTTCACAGGAGCAAAGTTAGGGAATAGCTGACGGGCCGACGTCGTTTAACGTCGTTAACTCAGCGGGATTTTGCAAGAATGGCCGTTGTAAGTGTCTGATAATGGCTGTTATAGAAGTATTATAACAGTTATTCTTATAGGTTGATAACTGCGGTTGTTCGACTCACGGTTCGCCCAGAAAACGGCGGATGAGCCGCACTTCGCGCTGGGTAAGAAGGCGGCGGCGGTCGAACTGCCGTCCGTCGGCGGTGAGCAGGCTGTAGAGTTCGGGGCAGCGGCGGATCCAAGCCGTGAGGCGGCGCACGGCCACGCGCGGGTCGGCATCGGGGAAGTAGGCCCGTGCCAGGTTTTCTCGTTTCATAATGGCATAAGGTGTTAGTGGTGTGACATTACTGATTACAATTACTGCAAAGTTACATCTGTAGAGGGCGGTTGTCAAGTGGGGGAGCCTGTCCGAAACCCTTGGGCCACCCTATCCTACTGTCATGCTGAACGGAGTGGAGCAGCTGAATGCATCCACTTGCGCGAACAGATTTCTCACTTCGTTCGAAATGACAGGGGGAAGAAGAGATTTCTCAGGACATCCGAAATGACAGGGGAAAAGAAGAGTTTTCTCAGGTCATTCGGAAATGACAGGGGGAAAGGGAAGCGGGAAACAATTCTCGGACAGTCTGGGGGTGAATCGAATGATGACATTGGGAAGTGCGTTAATGAAATAATGACTAATGAAATAATGAACATTCTAGAAGTCGGCATAAAAAACATTTTATTATAGTATAATAAATAATTTTAGTAGCTGTTAGGTTTTGGGAGAACGTTACTGATGGCGCAGTGAAGCATGGCAAAAAGGAAAGATAATTTCAGATATCAGATAGTCTGCCCCTCTCTTACGCTCACAGATTAGTCTTCCTTCAGTCGACGGTGTTCATTATTTCATTATTTCATTAGTCATTATGTTTAAGACGTAAGCCATCAGTAACCCCCGTATTTACAGACTGAGATTTTGTCCGCACCTTTGCGAGGTATTAAATTTTATCGCGTATGACATACATGACAATTGAACAGTTCCGTCAGTTCCATGAGGAGTGGAAGCAGAGCGGATGTTGAAAACGGACGATATTCACCCACCCCAGGCTGTCCGAGAATTGTTTTCTTCCTTCCTGTTTTCCTTGTCATTTCGAACGAAGTGAGAAATCTGAATACATACACTAACCCATTACAGATGCTTCACTCTGTTCAGCATGACAGTTGGATAGGCGTCCCAAGCGTTTCGGACAAGCCCACTCCAAACAGGGATGCTTTCTATGGTCATCCGTCTTATGTTTGTACTAGTAAAGTCCCGATGGTACAAGCCCCAATGAATTAATAGACTCATAGGTATTTGAAAGCGAATCAAATACCTTCAGCACATCGTTGTAGTCCCAGAACTTGAGTTCGTCACGTATCGCTTTCAATGAAGATGCTTCCTTCTTAATCTTCTCCAATTGCTTGGCATCAGAAACAGCTACAATGCCTTGTACCGATGGGTTATTCTTCGCTTTCGAGAGTGTGTCCTCTTCGTCCCTGTACCTTTCCCTATGTGGCCAAGTCCATCCGGGTGCTTATTTCTAAAATAATCTTGAATTCATCCTATAAAAACTATTATATTTAGTCTAAATAGGAAATTTTCTGTCACAAATGTTTTCTTATATTAATTTTATCTGTATATTTGCGGCATAAATATCAATACGGAAAAATTGTTAACCATATGAGATTCATTCAAAGACAGAAGAAAGTAAGACAGCTGTCGGCTTTCAAACAAGCCTCGTTATGTGCATGTCTTACCATGTTTGCCGGAATGGCATTCCCCATGCCTTCGTATGCTGCTGATGCTACGGAAATAGTCCAGCAGAATGCGAAGCAAATTACAGGTACGGTGGTGGATGCGGCTGGGACTCCCATCATCGGAGCCAATGTGCTACAGGCCGGTACCACCAATGGTACGATTACCGATGTGAACGGTAAGTTTGAATTGAAAGTGCCCGCAGGAGCGAAAATCATCGTCTCCTATATTGGTTTCCGCAATCAGGTGGTGACGGTCGGCGCTGCTTTCGACTATCAGATTGTCATCAAGGAAGACACGGAAGCCCTTGAAGAAATTGTGGTGGTGGGCTACGGCACACAGAAGAAGGTGAACCTGACAGGTTCGGTGGCTACACTGGGCGCGGAGAAGCTGGCGAACCGCACCAGTTCGAATGTGACCAATATGCTGGCCGGCCAGATGCCGGGTGTCACCATTATCCAGAATTCCGGCCAGCCGGGTGCCGATGCCGGCGTGCTGCGCGTGCGTGGTATCGGTACGATGGGTGATGCCAGTGCGATGGTCATTGTCGACGGCGTGGAATCGACCATGAGCAGCGTCGATCCGAACGACATTGAGAACATCTCGGTCCTGAAGGATGCCGCCGCCTCCGCCATCTACGGTGTGCGTGCTGCCAACGGTGTTATCCTGATTACGACCAAGAAGGGGGCCAAAGGCCGTGCCATTGTTTCGTATGACGGCTATGTGGGCTGGCAGAGTGCTGCCCGTCTGCCCAAGTACCTCGACTCCTACAACTATGCCTTGCTGATGAACGAGGCTTACCAGAACGACGGTCTGGCCGCTCCTTACGACGACGCTGCCCTGAAGAAGTTCCAGGACGGATCCGACCCCGACAACTACGCCAACTCCGACTGGCTGGGCGCGCTGCTGAGCGAGAACGGAGTGTTCAACAACCATCACCTGAGCATCAAGGGGGGCGGCGAGAAGGTGACCTACTCCGTCGCTTTCGGCTACCACGACAAGGACGGTCTGATTCCGAACACCAACTACAACAAGTTCAGCGCCCGTGTCAACCTCGATGCGAAAATCAATAAGCGGCTGAAGCTGACCACCAACATGGCCGTTTACCGCAGCAACCGCACCTCCCCGGCCGAAGGCGTGAGCAACCTCATCCACTACGCTTACCGTGAGACCCCGGTGACTCCCATCCAGCTGACCAACGGCAACTGGACCCTGTTCAAGAACGAGCACAACTCAGTGGCCGCCGCCCGCGACGGAGGCATCAGCAAGTCCATCGACAGCAACTTCCAGGGCAATGTGGGCATGGAACTGGACATCGTGGACGGACTGAAGCTGCGCGGTATCGCCGCCACCACCTTCGGCCTGACCGACAACCCCACTCACGTGAACACCGTGAAGTACTACAGAGCCGGCTCTGACACCCCGGTCAAGACCAGCACCAACTCGGTGACGGAATACGACACCAAGAAGATTGAGCTCAACCTGCAGGCTTACCTGGACTACAACAAGACCTTCGGCAAGCACACGGTGGGCGCTCTGCTGGGTTACTCGCAGATTTACAACCAGTACCGCTACCTCCAGGCTTACCGTAAGAACCTGCCCAACTCGAACACGCTCGACCAGATCAATGCCGGCGAGGTGACCGGACAGACCACCTACGGCACGCAGACCGAATATGCCTTGCGCTCGGTGTTCGGACGTGTGAACTATTCGTTCGACGACCGCTACCTGTTCGAGGCCAACCTGCGTTACGACGGTACGTCGCGCTTCCCGAAGAACAAGCGCTTCGGCGCGTTCCCCTCGTTCTCTGTGGGATGGCGTATCTCCCAGGAAGACTTCTTCAAGGTGGACTGGGTGGACAACCTGAAGCTCCGCGCCTCGTGGGGTCTGCTGGGTAACCAGGAGACCGTAGATACCAGCGGCTACTCCACCTACTACCCGTACCAGACCACCTATGAGTTCGGCTACGACTACAACTTCAACGGCACCCTGTACCCGGGCATCTGCATCAGCTCCGTCATGGCCAACCAAGCCATCACGTGGGAAAAGACCGGCCAGTGGAACGTGGGTGTGGACGCGGCGTTCTTCGGCAATCGCCTGACCCTGGGACTGGACTGGTTCCACAAAGAGACTCGCGACATCCTGCTGCAACTCCCCGTTCCCTATATGCTGGGTGTATCGGCACCGATGCAGAACGCCGGTAAGGTGCGCAACACAGGTATCGAACTTCAGTTAGGACATAATAATAAGGTAGGCGACTGGAGCTACAACATCGGCGCCAACTTCAGCTACGTCAGCACGAAGATCCTCGACCTCAAGGGCGGCGACACCCCGGGACAGTCGGTAGGCGACCCCCTGTGGACCTACTATGGCTACGTGTGCGACGGCATCTTCCAGAGCCAGCAGGAAATAGACAGCCATCCGAAGCAGACCACCGGCACACCCGTACCGGGCGACCTGAAATACCGCGACCTGAACGGCGACAACGTGGTGGACAGCCGCGACCGTCAGGTGCTGGGTTCCTACTTCCCGAAAGTCAACTTCGGCCTGAACCTCTCCGTACAGTACAAGGGCATCGACCTGAGCGCGTTGCTGCAGGGGGCGGCCGACGTGAAGGGAATGCCGGTATCCGAAATCCGCTACGCCTTCTACAACGGCGGTAAGGTGAACGAAATGCAGCTGAACCGCTGGACACCGAACAACCCGAACGCCACTTACCCGCGCCTGTCGATGAGTGACTCGCGCAACCGCATCACCTCCAGCTTCTGGGTACAGGACGCCTCCTACGCCAAGCTGCGCAACCTGCAGGTGGGCTACACCCTGCCCGCCCAGTGGACCGCCAAGTTCGGTGTGAGCCGTCTGCGTTTCTACAGCAGCATCGACAACCTCTTTACCATCACAGGCTTTGACGGCGTGGACCCCGAAGCCGGTAACGGTTCCTACTATCCGCTCACGAAGAGCTATTCCTTCGGAGTTAATGTAACATTCTAAAAAACGAAAAGACTATGAAATTGAAATATTTTCTTGTGGGAGGATTGGTGCTGGCCGGCTCATGGAGCATGACCTCGTGCAACGACAGCTTCCTGGACCGCAATCCGTCCGACCAGTTGTCTGACACCTCTTTCTGGCAGAACGCGGAGGATGCCGAAAAGTTCGCGACCAGTATTTACCTCTACCTCATCGAGCCGGAGAACCATACCATCATGACCGACTGCTATACGGACAACGCCATCCCGGTGCATGTGACCGCCGCCCAGGGTGCCCTGTCGGCAGGAACGGCCACATCCAGCAACAGCCACTTCCTGCAGTTGTGGACAGCCGCTTATGAGACCATCCGCCGCTGCCAGGTGTTCTACGCCCACATCGGTGACGTGCCCATGGACGAGACGTACAAGGCACGGCTGACGGGCGAGGTGCAGTTCCTGGAGGCCTTCGCCTACCACAACATCCTGAAGTACATGGGAGGAGCCTCCATCGTTGACCATGAGCTGGCCCTGAACGAGGACCTGCCCGCCCGCAGCACGGACGAGGAGACCTATAACTACATCGTCAGGCTGCTGGACGATGCCGCCAAGAAGCTGCCGAACATCCGCTCCGCCGCCGACCGCGGCAAACCGAGCGCCGGCGCCTGCTACGCGCTGAAGGCACGTCTGGCCCTCTATGCCCACAAGTATGACGTGGCGGAGGAGGCAGCCAGGAAAGTGATGGAGATGGGAACCTTCGGTCTGCACGACCACTACGGTGACCTGTTCCAGATTGCCGGAGAGTCGAGCCACGAAATCCTGTTTGCCCGTGAGTTCCTGGAATATGCCAAGAACGGCTACGAAGGCAGCTGGATCGACCAGTTCTTCTCGCCGGTCATGATGAGTGGCTGGGAAGCACTGTCCCCCTCCCAGGACCTGATTGACTCCTATCCTTGCATCGACGGAAAGTCGATCAGCGAGTCTCCGCTGTACGACCCGCAGCATCCGTTCGAGAACCGTGACCCGCGTCTGGCCTTCTCCGTGCTGTGGAACGGAGTGCCCTTCGCTGGCGGTGTGTACGAAATCTCCCGCATGGGCGACGGCAGCCATACCCGCACCGGCTACTCCATGCGCAAGTACATCAACGAGGAGAACATCGGCAACAACGAGTACGGCTGGATCAACTTCATCTACCTCCGCTACGCCGAAGTGCTGCTGACCTATGCCGAAGCCCGCAACGAAATGCAGGGTCCTGACCAAGAGGTCTATAAAGCTGTGAACCAGGTTCGCCAGCGTCCGAGCGTCGATCTGCCGGCTCTCCCCGAAGGACTGACAAAGGACCAGATGCGCGACGCCATCCGCCTGGAACGCCGACTGGAGCTTGCCTTCGAAGGCATCCACCTCTTCGACACCCGCAGCTACCGCACCACGGAGCAGGATGTCAAGAAGCCCGTCTATGGCGTGAACGCACAGGGCGAGAAGATCCACATCGAGACCCGCAACTTCAACCCGGGCCGCGACTACCTGTGGGCCATCCCCTTGCAGGAAATCGACCTGTCGAAGGGTGTGCTGACTCAGAATCCGGGTTGGGATTGATCGGCTGAACACAGAGGGCTGTTTGTCGCAGGAGATTTCTGTGCGCAGCCCATTCCTCCAGAAGAGGGAGTGTCAGAAGAAGGAAGGTTCATCAGACAGATGCACTGATTCTTGAATTCTGACGCGCCCTCTTCTTTGTTATAACCTTATCGGCAATGAAGCTGTCTTCATTGGCCCTGCTACTATTCTTGTCATCGCAAGAGGGAGATATGCTTTATCCAGAATGTGGGGCGAAATAGGCCTCCCCAACCTCCAATGTATCCGGATAGAACGACAGGAAAAATGGCAGGATGGCCGCTCTTTTTTTTTAGGACTCGTCCGGCGATTGATGGTCTTTTCACTATCTTTGCACACTCAACAGCAAGAACATGAAGATAAGGAACATTGATTTGGGGGAACAGCCGGTGATGCTGGCCCCTATGGAGGACGTGACCGATCCGGCTTTCCGGCTGATGTGCAAGGAATTTGGAGCCGACATGGTATATACCGAATTTGTATCGAGCGATGCGCTGATCCGTTCGGTGGGCAAGACGATGCTGAAACTGAACATCAGCGAGCAGGAGCGCCCGGTCGCCATCCAGATTTACGGGAAGGACACGGAGACGATGGTGGAGGCGGCCCGTATCGTGGAAGCCGCAAAGCCGGATATCCTGGACTTGAACTTCGGCTGCCCGGTGAAGCGGGTGGCGGGAAAGGGAGCCGGCTCGGGACTGCTGCAGAATGTGCCGAAGATGCTGGAGATTACCCGTGCGGTAGTGGAGGCGGTGAAGATTCCGGTGACGGTGAAGACGCGCCTGGGATGGGATGCGGACCATAAGATCATCGTGGAGCTGGCGGAACAGCTGCAGGACTGCGGCATTGAGGCGCTGACCATTCACGGGCGCACGCGGGCCCAGATGTACACGGGGGAGGCCGACTGGACGCTGATCGGGGCGGTGAAGCAGAATCCCCGGATGCGCATCCCGGTCATCGGCAACGGGGACATCACTTCGCCCCAGCGGGCCAAGGAGTGTTTCGACCGCTACGGCGTGGACGGCATCATGATTGGCCGGGCCAGTTTCGGACGGCCCTGGATCTTCAAGGAGGTGAAGCATTTCCTGCAGACGGGGGAGGAGCTGACGGACCTCACCCCGCAGTGGAAGATGGAGGTGCTCCGCCGGGAAGTGGCGGACAGCGTGGCGCTGCTCGACGAACGGCGCGGCATTCTGCACGTGCGCCGTCATCTGGCTGCCTCGCCGCTGTTCAAGGGCATCCCTCATTTCCGGGAAACGCGCATCGCCATGCTCCGTGCCGAGACGGTGGCCGATCTGCTGGCGATTCTGGGACAGGTGGAGGAGCTGCTGGCAGCGCTTCCTGCCGCCCCGCTGCAGGAGTAGCATGGCCGTACGGGCGGTTATTTGTGGCGGTTGGCCCGTTTCCGGCGGTATTCTTCTTTCATCTTGGCCGAACCGGAGCCGTGGGCGCCGGTGACGAAACTTTTCTTTTTGGCTTTTGTCTTCACCTTGTTTTCTTTCTGGTGGCTGGACTTGCAGCCCTTGAAGACAATGCCTTCGGTCATAATTTTTTCAATATCCATGGGTAGGGGTGTTGATTAGTGGAAATAGACAAGTTGTAAATCGGTGGCCTCGGCATACTCTTCCAGCAGCCCGACGAGGAAGTCTACCTTTTCTTCCAGCCCTTCGGGGCCGCTGTAGCTGTTCATGATGGCGAGCAGGTGGGTCGTGCCCAGGGTGAGTTTGGTCCGCTCGTGGTCGCTGGTGGGCGTGCCGATGCCCCCTGCGCTGTCGCGGTAGACGGGCATTCCTTCGATGTTCAGCGGTCCGCGGCCGATGCCTTCGTAGGACTCTCCGGCGCGTCCGATGCCCAGGGTGAGCGTGTCGCCCTGAATCCGGTCGCGGTCGAAGCCGCCGATGGAGTGGCCGCTGTGGATGGAGGCCAGGTTGATGAGGTCGACCAGCGTATCGATCTGGTAGAGCGGGATGCCGCGCAGCAGCCGCCGGCACAGGGCTTCGGACGACGGACGGTAGCGGCTGGGGTCTTTGCCGCATTGCCGGTAGGCCTGGCGGGTGGCCTGGATGGCCGGCATTTCCTTGATGGAATCGGTGGTGTAACGGGCCCGGTAGAGGGCGGTGTATTCATCAATGCGCCGCCAGAGGTCGGCATTGTAGGAGGAGTTCCTGACCGTGGCGAAGACGGCGGCGCCCCGGAACTGGGGCCATGCCTGCCGCAACTCATCGCTGACACGGAGGGTGAGTGATTGGGTTTCCATATCCAACTGACGTTTTTAATCCAACTGATGTTTTAACAAGATGCCGCTGAGGATTCTTCCGGACCCGATGCCCAGGCGGCGGGCGGAGAAGAAATCTTCCGTCTGGCGATAGGTGCAGATGCCGGCTGTCTCGATGTGGCGGGCCGGGACTCCGGCTTCGAGCAGCTGGAGGCGGTTGGCCTCCCACAGGTCGATGTGCCATTTGCCGGTGCGGCTGGCAAGTTGTTCCATCGGGAATCCGTTGGAACGGAAAGTTTCGTAGACTTCGTCGCCCACCTCGAAAGCGGCCTGTGAGATGC
Source organism: Phocaeicola plebeius (assembly GCA_022767125.1). Classification (GTDB taxonomy): domain Bacteria; phylum Bacteroidota; class Bacteroidia; order Bacteroidales; family Bacteroidaceae; genus Phocaeicola; species Phocaeicola plebeius_C. The sequence goes on along the minus strand of JALEPZ010000006.1, from coordinate 38,244 downwards.
CCGGCCCGATACAGGCCACCAGGTCTTCCGGTCGGGAGCCGTAGACGGATTGCAGGGTCTGGAGCGTTTTTGCGACAATTCGGGAGACGGTTCCCCGCCAGCCGGCATGGATGGCAGCCATGCACTGCCGGAGCGGGTCGTAGCAGAGGACGGGAATGCAGTCGGCCGTGGAGATGCAGAGGCAGGTGCCGGGCACGTGGCCGATCAGGGCGTCCACCCCTTCGAGGGCTGCCGCCTGTTCGTCGGGATGGAGGCGGAGAAAGGCCTCGTCAATCAGGCGCACGTGGTCGTTGTGTGTCTGGTGAGGGATAATCAGGCGGCAGGAGCCACCGTCAGGAAGCAGCCGGAGCAGGAGTTCACGGTTGCGAAGCACGTTCTCCCGGCTGTCCCCACAATAGTAGTTGCAGTTGAACGAGGCATATGCTCCGGTACTGTGGCCGCCGTGACGGGTCGTAGAGAAACAAAAAATGTCGGAATACGTGCAGTTGACATCGTATTCCAACATTCTTCTATCGTGTGTGAATACGCTCATGGCTGGTGGGTTTGCGTTTCTTCCTCGGGTTCGTCCCAGTCTTCTTCTTCGTATTCGTACTCGAAGTCGTCTTCGTCGTCTTCCTCGTACTCATAGCTGAAGTCTTCGTCCTCGCCCATGTCTTTCAGCTCTTGCTGGAGCTTCGACACATCTTTGGCGCGGTGGACGATGGCTTCCTGGCGCAGGCCCTCCAGCTGGTTGCTTTCCTTGTTCAGCTCCGTCCACAGCAGGTCTTTCAGCTCCTGCAGGCCCGTCTGTGCCACCGACGAGATGAACACGTGGGGCACATCGTCGGGCAGGGTAGGCGTCAGCAGGTCCATCAGCTCCTGGTCCAGCATGTCGCATTTGGTGATGGCCAGCACCCGCTGCTTGTCGAGCATCTCCGGGTTGAAGGTAGCCAGCTCGTTGAGCAGGATGTCGTACTCCCGGCGGATGTCGTCGGTGTCGCCGGGTACCATGAAGAGCAGCAGCGAGTTGCGCTCGATGTGGCGCAGGAAGCGCAGGCCCAGGCCCTTGCCTTCGCTGGCTCCTTCGATGATGCCGGGAATGTCGGCCATGACGAACGACTTGCCGTCGCGGTAGGACACGATGCCCAGGTTGGGCTCCAGGGTGGTGAAGGGATAGTTGGCAATCTTGGGCCGGGCGGACGAGAGGGTAGAGAGCAGGGTGGACTTGCCCGCATTGGGGAAGCCCACCAGTCCTACGTCGGCCAGCAGCTTCAGCTCCAGGATGACCATCATCTCCTGCATCGGCTCGCCGGGCTGCGCATAGCGCGGTGCCTGGCGGGTGGCGGAGCGGAAATGCCAGTTGCCCAGTCCGCCTCGTCCTCCCTTGAGCAGGATGACTTCCTGTCCGTGTTCGGTGATGTCGCAGACGTATTCTCCGGTTTCGGCGTTGTAGGCCACGGTGCCGCAGGGCACTTCGATGACCTTGTCGGCACCGTCCTTTCCGAAGCTCTTGTTCTTCGAGCCGTTGCCGCCGTGTTCGGCGAATACGTGACGGTCGTACTTCAGGTGCAGCAGGGTCCAGTAGTTGCGGTTGCCCCGCAGGATGACATGGCCTCCTCTGCCTCCGTCGCCTCCGTCGGGACCGCCATTGGGGATGTACTTCTCGCGGCGCAAATGTACCGAGCCGCGTCCGCCTTTGCCGGAGCGGCAGTAGATTTTCACGTAATCAACAAAATTCGATTCAGCCATAGTCAATAAGGTGCTTTAAAGCTTGTCGATAGCGGCGCAGATGTCGGCGAAGATGCCTTCCATGGTGCCCAGTCCCTGGATGTGGCAGTACTTGCCGTCGTTCTTGTACCAGTCGATGAGGGGAGCCGTCTGCGAGTGGTAGACGACGAGGCGTTTCTTGATGGTCTCTTCGTTGTCGTCGGCACGTCCTGACTCCTGTCCGCGCTTGATGAGGCGGGTCATCAGTTCGTCTTCGGGCACTTCGAGGTCGAGCATGACGGAGACTTCCTGTCCGCGCTCTTTCAGCATTTCCTTCAGGGCTTCTGCCTGGGCGATGGTGCGGGGGAAACCGTCGAAGATGACGCCCTTGCTGTCCTTGAAGCTGTCGAATACGCTGGCCAGGATATCAATCATCAGCGCATCGGGGATGAGCTGTCCGTTGTCGATGTAGCCTTTGGCCGTCTTGCCCAGTTCGGTTCCGTTCTTGATTTCGGCACGGAGTACGTCGCCGGTGGAGATGTGGTTCAATCCGTATTTTTCTACGATGCGTGCGCTCTGGGTCCCCTTGCCGGAACCGGGCGCACCGAAAATGACAATGTTCAACATATTTGGTTCTATTTATAATGTTATTACTCGATTGCTAAATTCATGCAAAGCTACAAATTATTTGCCAATAATGGGCGGTGGATACGCGGTTTTTTCGTACTTTTACGGCTCAAATAGATTAGTATTGATACACAATGAAGATTTTAAGTTGTTTGCAACAGAAAGAGGCGGATGCATATACCGTCACTCATGATTCGATATTGTCCATTAACCTGATGGAGAAAGCGGCTACCTTGATTACCGACGAGATTTGTGCCCGTTTCGACAAGTCCTACCGCATGGTGGTCTTTGCCGGCGCGGGCAACAACGGGGGGGATGCGGTGGCCGTGGCGCGTATGCTGTTCCAGAAGGGCTACCAGGTGGTGGTCTACCTGTTCAACATTTCGGGGGTGCTGTCGGACGATTGCCTGACGAACGTTCACCGCCTGCAGCAGTGTGGCTTTACCGGCTATCATGAAGTCAGTTCCTCGTTCGATCCTCCCAAGCTGGGTTCGAGCGACGTGGTCATCGACGGACTGTTCGGCTCGGGGCTGAACAAGCCGCTGAGCGGCGGGTTTGCTTCGGTGGTGAAATACATCAATGCGTCCCAGTCGAAGGTGGTGTCGATCGACTTGCCTTCGGGGCTGATGGGGGAGGACAATTCCTATAATGTCCGCAACAACATCATCAAGGCGGACCTGACCCTGAGCATCCAGCTGCCCAAGCTCTCGTTCTTCTTCCCCGAGAACCAGGAGAATATCGGCGAATGGAAGTTGCTGGATATCGGCATCAGCAAGGAGTTTATCGAAAAGGTGGAGGCGGACTATGAAATCACCGAGGCGGCCGATGTGAGGGCCCTGATCAAGCCGCGCCCCCGCTTCGCCCACAAGGGTATGTTCGGCCACGGACTGCTGATAGCGGGTTCCTATGGCATGGCCGGGGCTTCCATCCTGGCGGCCAAGGCGGCGTTGCGGTCGGGCATCGGACTGCTGACCGTGCATGCGCCGGTCTGCAACCATGCCATCCTGCAGACGGCGGTGCCCGAGGCGATGGTGCAGGATGATATTCATGAACGCTACTTCGTAGAGCCGGCGGACCTGGACAACTATCAGGCCCTGGCCATCGGTCCGGGCATCGGACTGGAAGAGGATACGGCCCTGGCCACCATCGACCAGCTGAAGGACTGCTATCTGCCGCTGGTGCTGGACGCCGACGCCCTGAATATCTTCAGCACGCATCGCAACCACCTGAACCACCTGCCCAAGGACGTGATCCTGACTCCGCATGTGAAGGAGCTGGAACGCATCGTGGGACGCTGCAGCAACAGCTACGAACGGCTGTCGAAGGCGAAGGACCTGGCCGACTACCTGGAATGCTATATCGTATTGAAGGGGGCATGGACAACGGTGATTACTCCCGAGGGAAAGTGCTATTTCAATCCGACGGGCAATCCGGGCATGGCGACAGGCGGCAGCGGGGATGTGCTGACCGGTGTGCTGCTGGGCTTGCTGGCCCAGGGATATACCGCCGAAGAGGCGTGCCGGCTGGGGGTCTACATCCACGGACTGGCGGGCGACGTGGCGGCCCATCGGATGGGGGCAATCAGCATGACGGCCAGCGATATCTCGTATGCACTGCCCGAGGCATGGAAATTGTTAACGGAAACCAAATAACCGCTGTATGAAAAAGAGCTTTGCAATGGTGGCCGGACTGCTGGCCTGCGCCAGTCTTCCGGCCCAGGAAATCAATACCTATGTGCCGGGCGAAGGGGAGGGGGTGGTCTACTTCCTGCCGAAAACGGCCCTGGCTGTGAACGTGATCGCTACCCGGGTGACGTACCGGCCGGGCGAACTGTGCCAGTATGCCAACCGCTACCTCCGGCTGGCCAATGTGACGGCCGAGCCGGAAACGCACTGGGAAATCAAGCAGGTGGATGTCTGTTCGGTGGGCGTGCCCGATTCGACCAAGGCCTATATCGTGAAACTGAAGGACAAGGAGGTGTTGTCGAAAGTGGACTTGACGGACAACGGCATCATCCGGGCCATCAACGCCCAGGGAGAGGGATCGGCCCATGCCTTGCCGGAGTATGTGCTGGAACGGCCGCAGCCGCACGAGAATCCGCGCAACTTCATGACGGAGGAAATCCTGATGGCGGGATCGACGGCCAAGATGGCGGAACTGACGGCCAAGGACATCTACAATATCCGCGAAAGCCGTAACCTGATTCTGCGGGGGCAGGCCGACACCATGCCGAAGGACGGGGCGTCGCTGAAACTGATTATGGACAACCTCGACCGCCAGGAGAAGGCGATGCTGGAGCTGTTTACCGGCACGACCGACCGGGAGGACCGGGTCTTTACGTTCTATATTCATCCCGAGGACCAGCTCACGGACAAGGTGGTGGCCCGCTTCTCTACCTGTCTGGGGGTATTGGCGGAAGATGATCTGGCCGGCGAGCCCATTTATATAAATGTAGGAAGCAAGGCACCCCTGCCGGTGGTGGCGGAAGAAGTCAAGCAGAAGAAGCGTCCCGACGGTGTGCTGTATAACATTCCCGGCAAAGGGGTGGTGAAGGTGGTCTATGCCGGTGAGCCGCTCTTCGAAGGGGAGCTCCCCGTCACCCAGTTCGGCACGACCGAAACGCTGGTGACCAAGCTCTTCGATGCGAAAATCAATACCCGCGTGGTCTTCCAGCCGGCTACCGGGGCCGTGCTGAAGATTGATAAGGACTGAGGACTGTTTCGCTCCTCCCCCCAGGCTGTCCTAGCATGGTTTGCCGCTTTCCTCTTTTCCTGTCATTTCGAACGGAGTGAGAAATCTGTTTGCACCAAGTGGATGTATTCAGATGCTTCACTCCGTTCAGCATGACAGTTGGATAGGTGGCCCAAGGTTTTTGGGGTGGGGACAGGCGGATGGCGCGGAAGCGAAACAGCCGCCTCTCCCGAATTACTGGATGTTGGCCTCTTCCAGCTTGTAGCCGTACTTCTTGTCGGCCACCCGCAGGGCAAGGGCAATCAGCATGGAGAGGACAGCGATGCCGGTGAAGATACACATCGGCAGGGTGTAGTCGTACATCTTGGCTCCCGAGGCGGTAGTGCCCGTGACACAGAAATTGTCCAATACGGCACCGATGAGGGTGGGGATGCCCCACAGGCCGATGTTCTGGATGAAGAAAATCAGGGCATAGGCGGTGCCCAGCTGCTGGGGCTGGAAAATCTTGGCCACGGAGGGCCACATGGCCGAGGGAACCAGCGAGAAGGCCACTCCAAGAACAATCATCAGCAGGATGGCTATCCACGAGGCGGTGACGAACGGCAGGGCATAGATGCAGTGGACACCGATCAGCATGGCGGCACCCAGCGTCATGATGGAGGCTGCCTTGCCCCGTTTGTCAATCATGCCGCCGAAGACGGGGGTCAGGAACAGGGCTCCCAGGGCCGGCAGACCGGCAATGGTGCCGGCTACGTTCTCGTCGATGCCATACTTCGTGATCATCAGTTCGGACGCGAACTTCTGGAAGGGGAAGACACACGAATAGAACAGCACGCACAGCAGGGCTATCAGCCAGAAACCGGGGTTGGTGACAATGCTCTTGACATCGCTGAAGGAGAATTTCTCTTCGTTCTCCTCCGTGGCCGTCGCGGCAATCTGGCGGTCCAGCTTCTTGTCGAGTACCGAGAAGGCAAAGAAGGCAATCATGCCGCCGATGAGGCAGATGAGGCCGATGAAGACCGGGGTGGTGATTTCGTAGGCACGGGCCAGGGGGATGGCAACCGCATAAGCTCCCTGCGAACCGACACGGGCCAGGGCCACCTGCACTCCCATGGCTGTAGCCATTTCCTTGCCGCGGAACCATTTGGCAATCATCTTTGTCACGGTGATGCCTGCCACTTCCGCTCCTACGCCGAAGATGGAATAGCCGGCCGAAGCGATGAACACGCTCGATTTGTACCCCATAATGGTGGAGGGGTCGCCGGCGAGCGCGGTCATGGCATAGTATTCCAGTCCCGTACCTGCCACCATCAGGAGGGTGGCCAGCTTGCCGGTAAAGCGGATGCCGAACTTGTCAAGAATCAGTCCGCCCCAGATCAGCATCAGCAGGAAGACATTGAGGAAACTGTAGGCACCGGTGTAGACGCCGAATTCGCTGCTGTTCCATGCCAGGGAGGAGGCTTCCAGCATACTTTTCAGCGGTGCCACCACATCGTTCACGTAATAGGCCGCCATCATGGTAAAGGCGACAATCGCCAAGGCTCCCCAGCGCATGCCGAAGGAGTCGTTGAGTCTTTTTTGGTTTTGCTCTTTCATTCGTTTTTATGGTTATTGTAGGGTTTTTCTTTGAAAATCTCGACAAAGATACTTAATTTCCTCAGAATCTTCGGTGAATCCTGAAAAATACTTCTATCTTTGCGACTGGTGGGCAAGGATTTGTCCCTTTTATTTTATTAGTATTCCAAAAAACGAACAAAGAAATGAAGAACTTTAGAATGAAGGCCTTTGCGGCTCTGGTTGGCGGCAGCGTGATGTGCTCGTCGTGTATCGGCTCGTTCGGACTGTGGACGGGGTTGAGAAACTGGAACATGGGAGTGGGAGACAAGTTTGTCAACGAAGTGGTGTTCTGCGCGTTCCATATTATCCCTATTTATGAAGTGTGCTATCTGGCCGATATCCTGGTGCTCAATTCCATCGAGTTCTGGTCAGGCAGCAATCCGGTTGCCCAGGCAGGCACCATCCAGCGGGTGAAGGGGGAACACGGTGACTATGTGGTGCGCACGAACGCCGACGGCTACACCATCACGAAGGTGGGGGAGGAAGACACGCCGCTCAACCTGGTGTATAACGTGACCACCCGCAGCTGGAATGCGGTGACGGCTTCCGAGTCCTACGAGGTGTTCACCATGAACGAAGACGGTACGATCACCTTCCGCCAGCAGGACGGCACACCGCTGACCATTGCCCCGAATGAGGAAGGGGTGGCCGAGGCGCATGCCAAGACCGGCAGCAGCTCCCTGTTTCTTGCCAGATAACGGAGCCGATACAACAAAAAGAAGCGTGTGTCCCCACTCTATTGAGGCGGAACACACGCTTTTTCTATCATCGGCCTGCGCCGACGGGTTCATTCACCGGTGAAAATTATTCAGCCAGCTTGCCGTTGGAACCCAGCACGTTGATGATTTTGTGCTTGTACAGCTTTTCCATGTTGTCGCGAGCCGGACCCAGGTACTTGCGGGGGTCGAATTCTGCCGGCTTTTCAGCGAATACCTTGCGGATGGCAGCTGTCATGGCCAGACGAGAGTCGGAGTCGATGTTGATCTTGCAGACAGCCGACTTGGCAGCCTTACGCAGTTCTTCTTCGGGGATACCGATGGCAGCCTTCAAGGCACCGCCGAACTGGTTGATGGTGTCCACTTCGTCCTGAGGAACAGAAGAAGAGCCGTGCAATACGATGGGGAAGCCCGGCAGCTTTTCCATTACAGCGTCCAATACGTTGAATGCCAAGGGAGGAGGAACCATGCGGCCGGTAGCCGGGTCGATGTGGCACTGTTCCGGAGTGAACTTGTAGGCACCGTGAGAAGTACCGATGGAGATAGCCAGTGAGTCGCAGCCGGTGCGAGTGGCGAAGTCGATAACCTCTTCGGGGTCGGTGTAGGTGTGGTGGTCGGAAGACACTTCGTCTTCTACACCAGCCAATACGCCGAGTTCGCCTTCTACAGTTACGTCGAACTGGTGAGCGTAGTCAACGACCTTCTTGGTCAGGGCTACGTTTTCTTCATAAGGCAGGTGAGAACCGTCGATCATCACGGAAGAGAAACCAGAGTCGATACAGCTCTTGCAAGTTTCGAAGGTGTCTCCGTGGTCGAGGTGCAGAACGATTTCGGGATGAGCGCAGCCCAATTCCTTAGCATACTCAACGGCACCCTGAGCCATATAGCGGAGCAAGGTAGCGTTGGCGTACTGGCGTGCACCCTTCGATACCTGCAGGATAACCGGTGATTTAGTTTCTACTGCGGCTTTGATGATGGCCTGCATTTGTTCCATGTTGTTGAAGTTGAAAGCCGGGATAGCATAGCCGCCTTTGATTGCTTTGGCAAACATTTCTTTGGTGTTTACCAAGCCTAAATCTTTGTAATTAACCATTTCTGTAAATTTATAAATGTTAGTGATTAAATTCCATGGGCAAAAGTAACAAAATTTGCGATACAAACCCCCATGACCGGTCGAAAAAAAACGACCGGCAAGGGGAATGTGAAGAAGTTTCTTTGTTTTTTCCGGTTGCTCCTGTTGGATGTAAAGTGGATGTGGCAATCCCCGCCGCTTTTTAGCGGGGGTTGGCATTGGTCAGTGTCTGTCCCTGGTACTGTCCGGTCTGGGCATCGAGGAACGACTTGACTTTCTGTACCTCTGCCTCCGGCATCTGGCGCCCTACCTGATATTCGGCCATCATGCGGATGGCTTCTTCCAGCGTGGCCACACTGCCGTCGTGGTAGTAGGGCCAGGTCAGGGCTACGTTGCGCAGCGTCGGGGTCTTGAAGCGGTAGCGGTCGCGCTCCACTCCGGTCTGTGCCCAGCGGCCGTTGTCGGAGTCGGTGAGGCCCGACTTGGCGTTCAGCTCGCGGTCCTGGAAGTAGTTGGCGCGCTGGCCCATCAGTTCGTAAGACAGTCCGCCCATGTTCACGCCGGCATGGCAGGTGGCGCACTTATAGTCCTTGAAGAGGGCATATCCCTCTATCTGTTCGGCCGTCAGGGCCTGCTGGTCGCCCTTCAGGTAGCGGTCGAAGGGGGAGTTGGGCGTGATGAGGGTCTTTTCGTATTCGGCGATGGCATCCGTGATGGTCTTTTCGTTCAGGCCTTCGGGATAGACTGCGCAGAAACGCTGGGTGAACTCGCTGTCTTGGGCGATGCGCTGGGCAATTTCATCGAACGAGGCAGACCCCATCTCCACCGGATTGAGGGGAGGGCCGGCTGCCTGGTCGGCCAGGGTGGCGGCACGTCCGTCCCAGAACTGCACGAAGTTGAACACTGCATTGTAGGAGGTGGGTGCGTTGATGCCGCCCAGCAGTCCGTTGATACCGTCGGAATACTGGTGGTTGTCTACACCGGCCGTCTCGATGGCGTGGCAGGAGGCGCAGGAGACAGTGCCGTCGCCCGACAGGCGGGTGTCGTGGTAGAGCTCCTTACCCAGTTGCACCTTGTTCTCATCCACGGGAACGGCATCGGGAATGGGGCGTATCGGTTCGTTCCTGAATTCCTCGGCGGCCAGCAGGTTCGGATAGAACTGCTCGCGGTGGAGCTTGATCCAGCCCAGGGCCCGGTCGGTCTTGGCGGAGGTCAGTGAGGAACCCCAGTGCACCATGGCGTAGGAATGGAGCGGCATGGTGCCGTCGAGGATACATTTCTCCACTTTGGCCAGGTCTACTTCGTTCACGGCTTTGCCCTGTGCGATGGCTTCCATCATGGGAGCTATGTCGAACGATTTGTAGCCTTCTTCCACGTGCTTAGCGATGAGTGACTTCGCTACCGGGAAACTGGAGTAGAAGGGCAGCGACGGGCTTTCCGTGTGACAGAACACACAGCCGCCGTCGTTCAGCATCTGCGTCATTTGCTCGTTGGCGGGCAATGACGCGTCGGGAGCCTGGTTGACAGCCCGGTACGTAATGGCCAGACCTGCCACCACCACGGCTGCACCGACGATGATTTTACTTGACTTTTTCATACGGTTATTGTTTTAAAATGATACATAAGATTCAGTTGTAACTATGCAGGCTCCGGGAGGCGGCAGGCAGGAAGTTCACGCCGTACCAGCACATCTGCAGCAGCAGGAAGCCGACAATCAGCCAGCCGTAAGTGATCGTGAACTGCCGTGTACTGGCCGGGTTCCGCCGCCGGTGGATATAGACCAGGTAGGCGCACCAGGTGGCGGCGGCCCAGGTCTCTTTCGGGTCCCAGCTCCAGTAGCTGCCCCATGCCTGCTTGGCCCAGATGCAGCCCGACAACATGCCGAAGGTGAGGAAGGCCATGCCGATGTTCACCAGCCGGTCGGCCGACGGCAGGTAGGCCGGCGTGCGTCTCCCGATGCCGGCCAGTGCCAGCAGGAAGGCACAGCCGAACACGCTGTAGGAAAACATGTAGACCGTTACGTGGGGCACGAACCAAAGGCTTTGCAGGGCGGGCATCAGGCTGCGGTCGTGGATGTCCGGACGGAGGAGGTTGATGACGATGAAAACGGCAGCCACCAGGAGGGAGAACAGGGGAATCCACCGGTAGTGCCAGCGGAAATATACCATCCATCCCGAGGCGATCATGAACAAGGAATACCACAGGCGGGTCTCTCCCAGCGTACGGAGGGGAGGCCGCTCCAGGCTGAGCCACAGGCCGACGATGAAAGAGGCATAAACAGCCAGTCCTATGGCGGTGGCCGCCAGGCTGGTGCGGCTGCGTCCGGCCTGCCGGCGGAGGGCCAATAGGGCACCCGCCAGCCAACATCCGATGGCGCAGAGGGCGAACGGCAGATAAATAGTCCAGGTTACCATGTTACTTTCCGTTTTTAGAGGGTTGTCAGGGTTGTTTCCACATCATCCGGGCCACTCCGGCCATGAGCAGGAGAATGCCTGCCAGCAAAGGGTATTTCCACGGCTGGCGCACCAGCAGGAGGATGCAGAAGGCGGCTTCGCCCGTCGCGCCGGCGGGGTCGAAACTCATGAGGTAGAGGTCCTCGCCCGGACGGACAGCGTAGGGACTGTTCACCGCCAGCCGGACAGGGGTGTTGTCGACCCATACGGCAGCGGTGTATTGCACGGGAAACCCGTCGGTGGGATGGGTCTCTATGTGGAACTCTTTCAGTTGCAGTGCGTGGCCCAGCGGTTTCAGACGGCCCTGGGCATTCACTCCGGTCGTCACCGGCTCCTCTTGTCCCACCCGTATGCGCAACTCGTCCGTGTCGCCGGCTCCCAGCATTCCGCCGCTCAATGCCAGCCATAGCCCTCCGTGAATCAACAGGAAGGTACCGTCGCGCTTCCAGCAGAAGCGGCGCAGCCGGTGGAGCAGCAGTAAGGTGAGGTGGACAAACAAGGCTGCGAGCAAGGCGATGAACGGCCAGGAGGTCTGGAAACTGCTGGCTGCGGGCAGGCAGCCGCCGATGATGCACCCCAGGGTGAGCAGTGCCAGCAGCCAGCCGGCCATGCGGGGAGAACGGAGGCTGCGCAGCCACGGGTGGTTGCCCTGTTCCCGGTCGAGCACAAATAAAACGGCCAGTGCGGCTACTCCCAAGGCGATCCCTACGGGAAAGGCCAGTAGCTGTAGGTCTGCATGTCCCGTCCACACTTCTATCAGTGTGGCACTTAGCAGGTAGAGGAACCATCCTTTTGTCATACTCTTCATTTGGCGGCAAAAGTAGGGAATATTTGTAATCTGTGCAATGATAGAGCCAGAATAATTTTGTGCCGGCAGGGAGGAAACGGTTTCATGACCGGCTCTTTTGACAGAAAAACAAAAAAATAAGTGAAAACTTTTTCTGTTTCAAATAAAAGCCGTATCTTTGCACCCCGAAAACGACCATTACACACGTTTACGCGTTACCAACTATATTATTAGGAATAATAACAATAAAAGTATATACTGAAATGAAAAAAGGCATTCATCCTGAAAACTACCGTCCGGTAGTATTTAAAGACATGTCGAACGGCGACATGTTCCTGTCTCGTTCTACTTGCGCCACCAAGGACACTGTAGAATTCGAAGGCGAGACTTATCCCTGCGTAAAGTTGGAAATCTCTTCCAGTTCTCACCCCTTCTATACCGGTAAGTCGAAGTTGGTGGACACTGCAGGTCGTGTGGACAAGTTCATGAGCCGTTACAACCGCATCAAGAAATAATCCTGTCCGAAAACAGGAGAAGACGAAGAGGAAGCCGCAGTCTGCCGGGAGATGTCCCGGAGCCTGCGGTTTCCTCTTTTTGCGCCGGAAGAGGACTGCCCCCGGAGGGGCTGTGTTCTTTCGCCGACGCTGTCTGATGGTACAAAAAATGCATGACGACTGTTTTTTTAGGACCTTGTTTGCATGAAAATCCCAAAATATTCTGTAAATTTGCCGCCGATTAAGCATAATTATACGATGAAGAATAAGAGCAATAGATTGGATTCTATTAAGATGATTATCTCCAGCAAGGAGATTGGCAGCCAGGAAGAGCTGCTGCGTGAACTGGCCAAGGAAGGTTTCAGCCTGACGCAGGCTACCCTTTCCCGCGACTTGAAGCAACTGAAGGTGGCCAAAGCGGCCAGCATGAATGGTAACTACGTGTATGTGTTGCCCAACAACACCATGTACAAGCGGATGGTGGACCCGCAGAGTGCCGGCGAGATGTTGCGGAACAACGGGTTCCTGTCCATCGAGTTTTCCGACAACATAGCCGTCATCAAGACCCGTCCCGGATATGCCAGCAGTCTGGCATACGATATCGACAACAGTCATTTTTCAGAGATCATCGGCACGATTGCCGGCGATGATACCATTATGCTGATCGTTCGTGAGGGCTGTTCGCGCACAGGTGTACGCCAGGCCTTGACGCAACTCATTCCGAATATCAACCATATAATATAAGTATAAGAAAAGACGAAAATGGATACTTCAAAACAAATTGATGTGATGGTAGCCGACGCCTCTCACGAGGTTTATGTTGACACGATACTGAAGACAATCAAAGATGCGGCCAAGGTGCGCGGAACAGGGATTGCAGAGCGCACCCACGAATATGTGGCCACGAAGATGAGGGAAGGAAAGGCCATCATTGCCTTGTGTGGGGATGACTTTGCAGGGTTCACCTACATTGAGTCGTGGGGGAACCGGCAGTATGTGGCTACGTCGGGCCTGATCGTTCATCCGAACTACCGGGGAATGGGACTGGCACGGCGCATCAAGCACGCTTCGTTTACGCTGGCCCGTCTGCGCTGGCCCAATGCGAAGATTTTCAGTCTTACATCGGGGGCGGCCGTGATGAAGATGAACACGGAACTGGGGTATGTACCCGTTACGTTCAATGAACTGACCGACGATGAGGCGTTCTGGAAAGGTTGTGAGGGATGTATCAACCATGGCATTCTGATGGAGAAGAACCGCAAGTTCTGTATCTGTACCGCCATGCTGTACGATCCGGCCTTGCACAAAGATGATAAAGTAAATAATTTCTAAATTGCGATATGGAAGAAAAGAAAAAAGTAGTCGTTGCGTTCAGCGGCGGACTGGATACTTCCTTTACGGTGATGTATCTGGCAAAAGAGAAAGGTTATGAAGTGTATGCGGCATGTGCCAATACGGGCGGTTTCAGCCCCGAACAGCTGAAGAAGAACGAAGAGAATGCCTACAAGCTGGGTGCCGTGAAGTATGTCACACTCGACGTGACGCAGGAATACTACGAGAAGAGCCTGAAGTTTATGGTGTTCGGTAACGTGCTGCGCAATGGTACCTACCCCATCTCGGTCAGCTCCGAGCGCATTTTCCAGGCTTTGGCCATTGCCCGCTATGCCAATGAAATCGGTGCCCATGCCATTGCCCATGGATCTACGGGAGCCGGCAACGACCAGGTGCGTTTCGACATGACGTTCCTCGTCATGGCTCCGGGGGTGGAAATCATCACCTTGACCCGCGACATGGCTTTGAGCCGCGACTACGAGATCAACTACCTGAAGGAACATGGCTTTGAAGCCGACTTCACCAAGCTGAAGTATTCCTATAATGTAGGTATCTGGGGTACTTCCATCTGCGGCGGAGAGATTCTCGATTCTGCCCAGGGCCTGCCCGAAACAGCTTACCTGAAACAGGTGACGAAGGAAGGCAGCGAACAGCTGAAGCTGACCTTCGAGAAGGGAGAACTGGTGGCGGTGAACGGCGAGAAGTTCGACGACCGGATCAAGGCGATCCAGAAGGTGGAGGAAATCGGTGCGGCCTATGGCATCGGCCGTGATATGCACGTAGGCGATACCATCATCGGTATCAAGGGACGTGTCGGCTTCGAAGCAGCCGCTCCGATGCTGAATATCGGTGCCCACAAGTTCCTCGAAAAGTATACGCTGAGCAAATGGCAGCAGTACTGGAAGGACCAGGTGGCCAACTGGTACGGCATGTTCCTCCACGAGAGCGAATACCTGGAGCCGGTGATGCGCGACATCGAGGCCATGCTGCAGGAGTCACAGCGCAACGTGAATGGTACTGCCATCCTCGAACTGCGTCCCTACTGCTTCTCGACAGTGGGCGTAGAGTCGAAAGACGACCTGGTGAAGAACAAGCTGGGCGAATACGGCGAAATGCAGAAAGGCTGGACAGCCGACGATGCCAAGGGTTTCATCAAGGTGCTCTCTACTCCGCTGCGGGCCTATTATTCCGTACATAAAGACGAGGAGAACGTATGATAAAGGCCGGCATCATTGGAGGAGCCGGATATACAGCAGGCGAATTGATTCGCCTGCTGTTGAACCATCCGGACGTAGAGATCAAGTTTGTCAACAGCTCCAGCAATGCGGGCAACAAGATTACAGATGTCCATGAGGGACTGTACGGCGAGACGGAACTGGTGTTTACCGACGAGCTGCCGTTAGACACGATCGACGTACTGTTCTTCTGTACGGCGCATGGCGATACGCGCAAGTTCATGGAAAGCCATAACGTGCCCGAAGACCTGAAGATCATCGACCTGAGCATGGACTACCGCCTGAAGAGTGACGACCATGATTTCGTTTATGGTCTGCCCGAACTGAACCGACGTGCCATCTGCCATAGCAAGCACGTGGCCAATCCGGGCTGTTTTGCCACCTGCATCCAGCTGGGCCTGCTGCCCTTGGCCAAGCACTTGCTGCTGAACGATGATGTGATGGTGAACGCCATTACCGGCAGCACGGGAGCCGGCGTGAAGCCGGGTGCCACGAGCCATTTCAGCTGGCGCAACAACAACCTGAGCATCTACAAGCCGTTTACTCATCAGCACGTGCCCGAAATCAAGCAGTCGCTGAAGCAGCTGCAGAACAGCTTCCACAGCGAAATCGACTTCATCCCTTACCGGGGCGATTTCCCGCGTGGCATTTTCGCCACCCTGGTGGTGAAGACGAAGGTGGAGCTGTCCGAACTGGTGAAGATGTATGAGGACTACTACGCCGAGGACTCGTTCACGCATATCGTGGACAAGAATCTGGACCTGAAGCAGGTCATCAATACCAACAAGTGTCTGATTCACTTGGAAAAGTTCGGCGACAAGCTGCTCGTCACTTCCTGCATCGACAATTTGCTGAAGGGGGCCAGCGGCCAGGCTGTCCACAACATGAACCTGATGTTTAATTTGGAGGAGACCGTCGGCCTGCGCCTGAAGCCGAGCGCTTTCTAAAATGAAGTGTCCCGTTCAATTGTCATTCTGAGCATCGCGAAGAATCTGTTCAGACTAACATTAGAAAAGTATTCAGGCTGTCGATGGTAGAAAAGTATTGTCATTCTGAGCAAAGCGAAGAATCTGTAAAGAATTAGTAGAAGAAATAAAGCCCCGTTATTTAAAGACAAATGACGAACATACATCAATACTGGGTATATATCCTTTCGAATGCGAACAGAACCGTATTGTATATTGGAGTAACTAACGACCTGTATCGTCGGTATTGTGAGCATAAAAGCGGAAAGATAGAGGGCTTTTCCCGGCGCTATCGGTGTCACGACTTGTTGTACTATGAATCGTTTCAATCAATTGAAGAGGCGATTGGTCGTGAGAAATCCTTAAAGGGATGGCGACGAGAAAAGAAAGATGCATTGATTCGGACCACGAATCCTTCGTTGAAGGACTTGTCAGGTGAAGTATTTGCTTTTGGAACCGAATAGTTGCCGACAGAAGTGGTGGACAGATCCTTCACTACGTTCAGGATGACAAAGGGAAAATAACTTTTAAATTCATTTATAACATGAAATTATTCGACGTATATCCATTATTCGACGTAAATATCGTCAAGGGAAAAGGCTGCCATGTCTGGGACGACAAGGGGCAGGAGTACCTTGACCTGTATGGGGGTCATGCCGTGATTTCCATCGGCCATGCACATCCCCACTATGTAGAGAAAATCAGCCGGCAGGTGGCTACCCTGGGATTCTATTCCAATTCCGTTATCAACCGGCTGCAGCAGGAGCTGGCAGAGCGGCTGGGGAAGGTCTGCGGGTATGATGACTATGCCCTGTTCCTGATCAACAGCGGGGCCGAGGCCAACGAGAATGCCTTGAAGCTGGCCTCGTTCTATAACGGACGGACACGGGTCGTGTCGTTTGCCAAGGCGTTCCACGGCCGTACCTCCCTGGCGGTGGAAGTGACCAACAACCCGAAAATCATTGCTCCCATCAATGCCAACGGTCATGTCACTTACCTGCCGCTGAACGATGTGGAGGCCATGCGCCAGGAACTGGCCAAGGGCGATGTCTGTGCAGTGATTATCGAAGGCATACAGGGGGTTGGAGGCATCCAGCTGCCGACCGACGAGTTCATGCAGGCCTTGCGGACCGCTTGCACCGAGACGAACACGGTGCTTATCCTCGACGAAATCCAGAGCGGTTACGGACGGAGCGGCAAGTTCTTCGCCCATCAGTACAATGGTATTCAGGCTGACATTATCACCTGTGCGAAAGGCATCGGCAACGGATTCCCGATGGGAGCCGTCCTGATCAGTCCGATGTTTACACCGGTGTATGGGCAACTGGGTACGACGTTTGGCGGCAACCACCTGGCTTGTGCGGCAGCACTGGCGGTGCTGGATGTCATCGAGCAGGAACACTTGGTGGAGAACGCTGCCACAGTCGGTGCCTACTTGCTCGAAGAACTGAAGAAGTTCCCGCAGATTAAGGAAGTGCGTGGACGCGGCCTGATGATCGGACTGGAGTTTGATGCTCCCATTAAGGAACTCCGCCTGAAACTGCTGAAGGAGCAGCATGTATTTACGGGCGTGAGCGGAACGAATGTCATTCGCTTGTTGCCGCCTCTCTGCCTGAGCAAGGAGGAAGCACAGGAATTCCTGAACCGTTTCCGCGCAGCATTGGCATAACCGACAGAAAATTCTATTCTGACATAGTGAACGGGAATCACCTCCGAAAGCAAGTGGCTTTTTCTGAGGATGATTCCCGTTTTTGCTGTAATGTGTTACAATCGCTCGTTTACTTCGCTTCGATATCGCTCTTCCGCTTCAGGGCTTCGAGGAAATAATAGTCGGCATAGTTCAGCGGAA
Organism: Phocaeicola plebeius; assembly: GCA_022767125.1. Classification (GTDB taxonomy): domain Bacteria; phylum Bacteroidota; class Bacteroidia; order Bacteroidales; family Bacteroidaceae; genus Phocaeicola; species Phocaeicola plebeius_C. The sequence continues at coordinate 20,720 of JALEPZ010000006.1, read as the reverse complement.
CATCGATTTCCTGTCCGTGCGGGATGCTGCCTACCGAGTGCATCAGCAGGAAATTGCCGTTCGTACCCAGGGCGGCCCGATAGTTCGGAGAAGCCAGTGATGCCAGGATGCCGTCGGCATACTCCTTGTACTGGGCCGGATTCTCCACACCTTCCATCGTACTGATTTCATAGAGGGCCGATGCGATGCAGGCGGCACTCGATGCGTCGCGCGGTTCGTCCGGGATGTTGGGAGCATCCATGTCCCAGTAGGGAATCAAGTCCTCCGGCATACGTGCGTGGTTCTTCATCATGTGGAAGGTCTTCAGCGACTGTGCCAGGTATTTCGGATTGTGCGTATAGCGGTAGCAGACCGCATAGCCATAGACGGCCCACGCCTGTCCGCGGCTCCAGGTCGATTCGTCTGCATAGCCTTGGGCAGTCTGGCGATGGCGTACGCTGCCGTCCTTCAGGCTGTAGTCGATGACATGGTAGCAGCTGCCGTCTTCGCGGAAGTGCTCCTGCATGGTGCGGTCGGCATGACTGACGGCTATTTTATAATAGGTAGAGTCGCCCGACAGACGGGTGGCTTCGAACAGCAGTTCCAGGTTCATCATGTTGTCGATGATGACCGGGCATTCCCAGCCGCGCTCCGACTGCCAGCCACGGGTCACGTCCCACGACTGGATGATGCCGGGAACCGGACGGAAACGGGTGGACAGCGATTCGGCGGTCTTGATGATGACTTCCTTGTAGCCCGGCACGTCTTTCAGCCGCAGTCCGTTGCCGAAGCTACAGTTCACCATGAAGCCCACGTCGTGGTGCCAGGTCAGGTTCTTCGTTTCCTCGATGGCATTGGTGTACTTGGTGGCCAGCGGCACCAGGGTCGAGTCGCCGCTCAGTTCGTAGAGATACCAGAGCGAGCCGGGGAAGAAGCCGCTCCGCCAGTCGGTGTAGTCGCAGTAGAACACACTGCCGTCGGTCTTCAGGGTGACAGGGTTCAGGCATTCGCCGCTGGCTTCGATGACTTCGATTTCCTTGCCCAGCTGCTGGCGGGCAAAGGCCACGTTTTCTTCGATGAACGAATCCGTTTTCGGTGCTTGTTGGGAAGTCCCGCCACAGGCCACCAACAGGGCCGAGCAGGCAAGGGAGATCAGATTTTTCTTCATATAAGTAGTATTATTTTTGCAGGTAAGTAAATGTATAAGTGCCGGCGGTGACAGTCTGTCGGGCTGTCAGCGAGACACGGTAGATTTCATCGCCCCATACGTTCGAGAGGCGAGGGTCTTCCAGACGGATGGTTTCGATGCTGGCCTGGAACTGGCGGCTGTCGTAGGTCAGTTGGCCTTTTTCGCCCTTCACCTCCAGAGAGATGACACCCGGAACGGACAGGTCCACGTTGCCCCATACCAGGAAGTTTACCACATTGGCAGCCTTGGCTTCCTTCAGCCGGAAGGCATCGGTGATGGTCAGGCGGTCCTTGCCGAGGCGGTACGAGCGGGTCCATTTCTCCACCGCGGCCTCTTCGGGATAGGCCGTGGCGATGTTGGCCGAGAAGGTCTGCTTGCGGGTGTCCACCTTCACCTCGGTCGCCTTGTATTCGCTGCCGAACTTCTGCGGCATGCCGTTGATGAGCGGCAGGTTGTGGTAGTTGCTCTGCATGGTCCAGATGGAGTAGCGTTCGCTGCTGAAGGTCTGGCGGGTGTAGGTGCCCACACCGGCATCAATCAGCATCGGGACATGGTGCGAGTAGACTGATACGGTACCGGCATCGTTGTGGTTGTGGCTTTCGTTGTTGTAGCCGCCCTTGGCAGCCATGAAGAGGCCCTGCTTGTTGCTGAAGTAGCAGAACTCCGTTTCCGGGTACCAGGTAGCCGAAGGGGCCTGGTAGGTGGCCGTCTCCTGTTGCAGGGCAGGAAGGAAGCGCAGGGTTTCCAGTCCCCGGAACATGTCGAGCCAGTTGGTAGTAGGCTTCACCGGAGTTTCGCGCTGCTTGTCGGCAGCATAGCCTTTCATCACGTCGCTGTTCACGGCCGTACCGAAGCGGTAGATCAGGGGGACATCCCCTCCGCCACGGGCCGAAGCGTCGGCGAAGTTGACCACCCATCCGTCGCCGATGTACGAACGGACGATGTATTCGCCCATGTACTTCACCTGGGGCAGGTCGAAGATGGACACTTTCCCGCCCGTGCCGAGCGAGAGCATCTGCAGGTAGTCGTAGAGCTTGCCGGCAGCGTGTCCCCAGTAGGAAGGACCTTCTTCACAGCCGCCGTCGGCTTTCACGTGGTTGAGGAAGCGGTCTACCGATGTCATGGTGCGATAGACGGCCTTCGCCAGTACGTCGCGGTCGTTCTCCAGCAACAGGAAGCAGGTCAGGGCATTGAAGTTGCACCAGGGGTTCCAGTTGTTGATGATCATGCCCGGCTTGTACTGGAACGCCATCCACCAGAAGTCGTCGCGCTGCAGGTAAGGGTCGAGTTCGCGTTCCTGCAGTTCCTTGCGCAGGCGGACCGAGATGATAGGGTCTACCTTGTCGAATTCCTGGTGCAGGAAATAGTAGGTCCACGAGAACATCTGGGCCATGTTGCCCTGTGTCAGTTCCAGGATCTGTTCGCGGTGGTCGGGGAATGCCCGCTTGGTCTTCTGGTACGAGGCCAGGTGGGCGGAGAGCGACCAGGAGGTCATTTCGCAGGCCTGCAGCACTCCGTTGATGATTTCGTCGATGAAGCGGCCCTTGCCTTCTGCCAGTTCCGCCATCACCAGTGCGCCGATGGCCTTGTTGTTCTCGCCCAGGGGGGCTTCCATGATGCGCCGGTTGCCCGAACGCTCGTATTCCATATAGTCCGTAGCCTTCACCACCTTCCAGGTGAAGCCCAGGTATTTTTCACCGTCGCGGATAATGCCATCCTTGTGGCTGCCCAGGAATTGGTCCCATCCCTGCCGGTCCTGATAGGCGGGATAGGGCACCCACTGCTGGTTCATCACCAGACTTTCCTTGATCTGTTCCACCGTGGCGGCGTGCTGCAGCAGGTTGCGTTCTTCGTAGGCCTTCGAGGGGAGGGCCACCAGCAGCAACAGGCCGAGGAGGGAGAGTATTCTTTGTTTCATATCGATTTGCTGATTAAGAGTGAGTAATGGTGGAAAGCCACTCCCGGAGAACGGTGGTTCATGGGCCGCTACCCGAGGTGGCTTTCTGTTGTCAAAGCAAGTCAAACAATCTTTTTACTTGTATTACCAGCTCGGGTTCTGTTCCAGAGCCGGGTTCTTTTCGATTTCGTCGGCAGGAATCGGCCAGAGGTAATCGCGCTTGCTGACGCTGCGGGTATATCTGACTTTACCGGTAATATCCTTTTCCTTCCGGCCGTTCAGTGTCTCGAGCAAGCCCCAGCGGCGCATGTCGTCGAAGCTCAGACCTTCACCAGCCAGTTCCACGGCACGTTCGTGGCGGATACGTTCGAAGACTTCTTCCTTGGTGGTGGCCTTCAGCCAGGCAGGTCCGCTGTTCAGGCCCGGCATGTTCACGCTCGGACGGGCACGTACTTCGTTGATGAGGCGCACGGCTCCTTCCTGGTCGTCCAGTTCGTTATAGCATTCGGCCAGCATCAGCAGCACGTCGGCATAGCGGATAAGCGGGAAGTTGATGGGCGTGTCGGCACGGTTGTTGATGGCACCGTCCATATTGTATTCGGCCACAAACTTGCGCCAGATGTAGGTTTCGTAGTTGCCGTTCACACGAATCATGTGGTGACCGTCGTTGACCCCGTTGAATACCACCACGTATTCACAATCGTGCGGAGCGTTCTTGTACCAGCCCTTGTACTGGGTGTAAGGCAGGATGATGGAGTAGGTCATGCGCGGGTCGCGCTGTTCGTACATGGCCAGGAGTTTTTCCTTGTACGGAGTGTACGCTTCTACTTTGGTCTTCGCCTTGTCGAGGGTAGAGCGGAACACTTCCTGCTTCACTTTGTCGTCGGTGGTGAAACCCGGTGCGAACTCTTCCCAGTCGAAGGGACGTCCGTCCTTGTATTCATAGGTGTCTACGAAGTCGGTGGCAGCCATCACGTTGTTCCAGCAGCTGCCATACGAAGCACGGGTACCCATGTAGAAAGTCATCGGCATACCGAGGTCGGTACCTACACCGCCCATGTTCTGGATGGCAAAGATCATTTCAGAACTTTCGTCGCCGCCCGGCTTGAAGAGGTCGGCATAGTTGTCGTACAAGGCATATTGCTTGCTGTTCACCACATTCTCGAAGCAGGTCTTGGCCTGGTCGTACTGTTTGTTGAACAGCAGCACTTTTCCCTTCAGGGCCATGGCAGCACCGCTGGTGGCACGTCCCTTGTTCGGGTCGTCCCATTTGGCAGGCAGCGAAGCGATGGCGGCATCCAGGTCGTCAAGGATGAACTTACGGATGTTTTCTTCCGATTCGCGCGGCAGGTTCATGTCGTTGAAGTTTTCGCCGACATTGAAGCTCTCGTCGTAGAGGGGCACACCGCCGAAGAAATTCTTCAGGGCGAAGTAGTGCAGGGCACGCAGGAACTTGGCCTCGCCTTTGTAGCGGGCTTTCAGTTCGTCGCTCATGTCCACGTTGTCGATGTTCTGGAGCACGATGTTCGCACGGGTCACACCTTCGTAGAGGTAGATCCATTTGTTCTTGACCCACGGGTTCTCCACATCGTAGATACCCCGCTGGAAGACTTGGTAGGAGGGGTTGTCGTAGCCCATGGCGATACCGCCCAGCCCGTCCATCGAGAACTGGAGTCCGAAGGCATTGTCATATTGCAGGTTGTTGTAGACCGCCATCATTGCCTGGTCGGCATGATCTTGGGTCTTGAAGAAGGTACCCGAGCTGAGCTGGTCGGCCGGGAATCTTTCCAGGTCATAGCAGCTGCTGAAGCAGAGCAGGGCAACAGCGGCAAGTGCTGAGAATAATTTATAGGTTTTCATGATGTTCATCTGTTGTTAAAAGGTTACGTTAAGACCGATGACCGCTTGCTTCATGGTCGGGTAGTTCAGGCCCGATACTTCGGGGTCGAAGCCCTTGTAGCTGGTAAAGGTGAAGAAGTTCTCCAAGCTGCCGTAGATGCGTACTCTTTCCAGCTGGCAGGCTTTTGTCCATGCCTTCGGCAAGGTATAGCCCAACTGGATGTTGCGGATCTTCAGGAAGTTCTTGTTCTGCAGGTAGAAGTCGCTCATCTGTGTGTTGCGGGTGTCCAGGTATTGCAGCAGGCGCGGATAGGTGGCATCGGTGCGGCCTTCTTGCCAGCGTCCGTCGCAGACTTCCTTGTTCAGTTGGTAACCCTTGCGCACGGTCGGGGTGTTGTAGGCGGCCGACTGCCAGTACACCTTGGCACCCAGCGAGGCCTGCATCAGCACGGAAAAGTCGAAGCCCTTCCAGCCGGCGTTCAGGTTCAGACCGAACTGGTATTTGGGGTTCGGGCCGTCGCTCACGATTTCCTTGTCGGTAGGATCGATGACACCGTCGCCGTTGATGTCCTTGTAGAGCAGGTCACCTTTTTCCGGCTTGCCGAAGGCAGCGAAGGGGTTCTTCTGCTTGCCGGTAGCTTCGTCAATCGGAGCATTGGCAATCATCTGTTCCACCAGCTTCATGTCTTCGTCGGTCTGTAGAAGGCGGTCTACACGGAGCAGGTACTGCGAGTTGATGGAGTGTCCTTCCCAAATCAGGTTGGCACCGCTGATGGACTTTCCGCCTTCGCCCTTGCCCTTGAATTTGTTGACCTTGTTCGTCACGTAGGTGAAGTTCAGGTTGGCACCATAGGTGAAGTCTTTCACCTGGTCTTGCCAGCCGGCGGTGATTTCCACACCTTGGTTGGTCACGGTGGCACTGTTCACCTTGGGGATGGAAGCCAGACCGTGTACGTCGGGAGCAGGCAGGCCGATCAGGATGTCGGTCGTACGCTTGTTGAAGTAGTCCACCGTACCGGTCAGCCGGTTGCCGAAGAAGCCGAAGTCGAAACCGAAGTCAAGTACCTTGGTGCTTTCCCAGGTCAGGTTGGGGTTGGAGATGGCTGCCTGTGCCAGACCGGTTACCAGTCCGTTGTTGAGCACGTAGTTCAACATGAGGCCGTTCTTGTCCTTGTTGGCATAGAGCGACTGGGAGTCGTAGTTGCCCACCGAGTTATTACCCAGCGCACCGTATGAAGCACGGATTTTCAGGCTGCTCAGTCCTTTTTCTACCCATTTCTCCATGAAGGCTTCCTGGTCGATACGCCAGGCAACAGAGCCGGAGGGGAAGTAACCCCAACGCTTGTTGGACAGGAAGCGGGAGGAGCCGTCCGAGCGGAGGTTGAACTCAGCGAGGTACTTGTCCTGCCAGTTCAGGTTGATACGGCCGAAGTAGGAGCGCATGGCCCATTCGGTCTTCGATCCGGATGCACTGGCATCGCCTGTGGCGGCACTGATGGCATCCAGACTGAGGTCAATCAAGTCCATCTTGGTGGCCGTAAAGCTCTTCGAACGGTACAGCTCGTTGCTGACACCGGCCATCACATTTACTGTCAGCTGGTTGTTGAACAGCTTGGTGTCATAGCGGGCCACGAGGTCGTTGAAGTAGCGTTCCACTTTCCCATCGTAGTTCTTGATACTGGTGCGTCCCTTGTTGGTATAGGTGATGGTTTCGGTCTGGAAGTTCCACTGGTCCAGGAAGCGAGGCTTCGTCTGACGGTCTTCGTCCATCAGCTCGTAGGAGTAGGAGCCGGTCAGCGAGAAGCCCTTGAACGGGGTCAGGGTGGCGGTAAAGCGTGAACGGAAGTTGTTCTTGCGGATATTACCCTGAGTGCGCAGGGCGCGGGCGATGGGGTTGTTCACGGCACACTGCGCATCGTCTTCAGGATTGTTCATGGCACCCAGACGACCGTCGGGAGCTTCGAACACCATACCCGGAGTGGTGGCGGAGGCATAGGTGAACACTTCGTCAACGACCGTACCCGAACTGGTGTACTTGGCTCCTGGCTCCATGTCGGACACGTAGCCGTTCAGCTGCATACCCATCTTCAGCCAGGGTTTGATGTCGGCATCGAGGTTCAGGCGGCCGCTGTACTTGGTGTAACCGGCGTTCTTCATGACACCCGGGGTGTCGCTGTAGCCGAACGATCCGTAGAAACGGATTTTCTCGCTGCCGCCGCTCATGGAGAGCACATGGTTGGTAGCCGTTGAGTTCTGGAAGGTAGCGTCCACCCAGTCGGTGTTGGGGTATTTCAAGGGGTCTCTGCCGCCATCGTTGCGCCAGGTGTCGATGCTTTCCTGGCTGAAGATGGTGCCGAGGTTGCTGTTGGTGTAACCTTCGTTGATGAGTTCCATGTAGTCGGCATAGTTCGACACCGGGGTCAAGGTCTTGCGGATGGAGGCGAAGGACACATACCCGTTATAGTCAATCTTCATGGCACCGCTCTTACCCTGCTTGGTGGTAATCAGGATGACACCGTTGGCGGCACGCGAACCGTAGATGGCGGCCGAAGCAGCATCCTTCAGGACGGACATCGTTTCGATATCCTGCGGGTTGACCGTATTGATGCCGGCTTCCACACCGTCGATGATGACCAGCGGAGCCGAGGAGTTCAATGTACCTTGACCGCGCACCTTGATGTCGGCATTGTCGTTACCCGGCTGGTTGCTCGACGAAGTGACCGATACACCGGCAGCCATACCGGCCAGTGCCTGCGATACGTTGGTGATGGGGCGGCTTTCGGTCAGCTCGTCCATGTTGATGGCCGATACCGAACCGGTCAGGTTCACCTTCTTCTGGGTGCCGTAACCTACGACTACGACTTCTTCCAGCGTCTTGGTGTCTTCTTTCATGGTGACTTTCAGCGTGCGCTGGTTCTTCACGGGAATCTGCTGCTCCACGTAGCCGATGTAGCTGAGCACGAGGGTGGCATCCGACGAAACCGTCAGGGTGAAGTTACCGTCGAAGTCGGTGATGGTACCGTTGGTCGTACCTTTTTCTACAACGCTGGCACCGATGATGGGTTCGCCTGCTGCGTCGACAACAGTACCGGTGACGGTGATTTTCGATTGCTGCGGGGAAGCGACAAACGAATCAGACTTGGGGGACAAGGCCCCGATGTCGGACGGGCTGGCCAGGGCCGTACCCACGGATGCGGCAAATAGCAGGGAAGTTCCTGCAAGCACCCTTCTTGACAGATGGAAGCGATAAGGTTTCTTTTCCATGTTAAATGTTTAATCTATTAGGTTTAAGATCGGCCGCCGGCCCGGAATCGGGGGCCGTAGCAGGCGGCTGTATTCATTTCTCGGTTGCAAATGTAAAGGAACGCAGGGCAGGCGGAAGGGCTTTTTCGTCCGATTCCAGTGCCCATATTGTCTTCCCTCCGTTTTTAACAGGGTGATTATGGGTAAGGTATCAGCTCGGGAAGTATGTTCTCGGTGTACCAGGGATCATCGATTTCCTTCAGCAGTCTGCCCATGCGGGCACACAGGTCCTTCACCGTTTCCGGATGCTCCTCTAAGGGCAGGTTCTCCAGCTGGTAGGGGTCGGCGGCATCGTGGAACAGCAGGCTCTTCTTCAGCCGACGGGTCTTGCGGTCGATGTAGAGCGCCAGGGTGTAGTCGCGAGTCTTGATGCCGCGGGCACCGGGAAAGTAGGTACGGATCTTTCCGTCGGCTTCCTTCTCTCCGTTCATGTTCTGCAGGTAGAGGGCACCGTCGGGGCGTTCCACCCGCTGGCTCTTGCCGTCGAAGAACAGGGGGGCATAGTTGATGCCGTGCAGTCCCTGCGGAATCTCCGCGTCCAGACCGGCCAGTCCCAGCAGGGTCGGCATGATGTCGGGCGAAGAAAGCAGCAGGTCGTCGACGCGCGGACGGAGCACCTCGGGATAGCGGACCAGGAAGGGGACGTTCATCGACTCGGTGTAGGGCGAGTTCTTGGGGTCGTCGGTGGCCTGGCTGCACATGGTCTCGCCGTGGTCGGAAGCGAAGACCACGATGGTGTTCTTGGCCAGTCCCAGTTCGTCCAGTGCATCGAGGATTTGTCCGAAAGCGCGGTCGACACCGGTCACGGAGGCGAAGTAGTAGCGCACCGAGGCGGCCTTTTCCCGTTCGCGGTCGGCATTGGGCCGCACCAGAAGGGCTTCCAGCGGCTGGTCTTTGTAGAGGTTATAGTCTTCCTCCATGCAGTCGTCCAACGAGCGGTAGGGGCTGTGGGGAGGGTTCATGCCCACCATGATGAAGAAGGGTTTGCGCGGGTCGCGCACGTTGCCCTCGTTCTTCAGGTAGGCAATCGTACGCTGGGCCTCGTGCAGGGGCGACCATTCCTTGGGGTCGTGCCGATGGCCGTCCGTGTCCCAGTAGTGCGGGTTCTTGTGCACGTCGAAGGTGCCGTAAGAGTACCAGTAGTTGAAGCCATGGCGGCGTTCGGGAGGGGTATAGGCATCCCATACCGGCTGTCCTTCGGCCACGTAGTGTCCGGGATGTTCGGGGTCGTTGGGAGTCGGGTAGTCCACGTGGAGCTTTCCGATGTAGGCACAGTCGTAGCCGGCCTGGGCAAAGGCATCTCCGATGCAGACGGCATCCTCGCGCAAGGAGCTGACCGGACGGTCGGAGTTGCAGTTCAGGGGCACGCCGCTGCGGTTGGGGTACATGCCGGTGAGCAGCGATCCGCGATGGGGACTGCTGAGCGGGCAGTTGCTTTGGGCCGACGAGAGGACGACGCTCTCATGGGCAAAGCGGTTCAGCCGAGGGGTGTGGACAGGGTCGGCCTGGAAGTCGACGTGTTCGCGGAAGCCGTCTTCGGCCCAGAAGCCCATGGCGGCATTGCGGAACTGGTCGGGGAAGACATAGATGACATTGGGGTGTTCGGGCGCGGCAGCCGGCGAAGTACAGCCGGTGGCGGCCAGTGCACTACAGGCACCGATGAGCAAGGATAGTTTGTTTTTCATTCTTTGCGGAATTAGGGTTTCACTGCCGCAAAAGTAATGAATAGCTTCGTTGGCTATAGGACGCAATTATCCGTTTTCGGTGTCATTATTGTCCGAGTCCTTCTTTAGCTTTCCCGGGCAGGCTGGGAAGCACTTGCCCCGTTCTTCCGGTAGTCGGTAGGCGTGACCCCATACTGCGCCTTGAAGCAGCGGGTGAAATAGCGGGGCGAACTGAAGCCCAGCTTGTAGGTAATGTCCGCCACCTGAAGCTGCGGCTGCGTGTGCAGCCATTGGGCCGCCCGCTTCAGTTTGTAGAGCAGCACGAAGTCGTTGGGCGTCATTCCCGTCAGGCTCTTGAACTTGCTGTAGAAGGTACTGCGGCTGAGGGCCAAGGCACTTGCCAGTTCGTCGATGACGAAGTCGGGATTGTCCAGGTTCTTTTCGATCACCTCGTTCACATCTTCGAGGAACTTCTGGTCGATGGGGTTGGTGGCCAGCAGCTGGCTGCTGCATTCCACTTCCTGCCGGTACTTCTTCTGCAACAGGCGGCGGTTGCGGACCAGGTTGTTGCAGCGGGCCACCAGGATGTCCGTGTTGAACGGTTTGCTGATGTACTCGTCCGCACCCAGTTTCAGTCCCGTGATGCTCTGTTCGGTCGTACCCAGGGCCGTCAGCAGTACGACCGGGATGTGGCAGGTCTGGAAGTCATTCTTCAGTTGGGTGCACAGTTCCGTACCCGATACCCTGGGCATCATGATGTCGCTGACCACCAGGTCCGGTTCCTTCATCCGTACCAGTTCCAGGGCCTCTTGCCCATCGTGGGCCAGGCGCACCTCGTACATGGGGGCAAAGAGCTTACCCAGCACGCCGAGCAACTCTTCGTTGTCCTCCACAATCAGGATGCTGTGGGGCGAGGCCTCCGGGTGATCTTCTTTTGTTTCTTGTTCTTCCAGGGTCGGCACGGCCAGTTCCTTGGGATATTCCGGCAGGTCCGACGGCAGATGGGCATCAGATACTGCCGTCTGTCGGGTACATTCCTCGTCGGTGAAGTGGGCCCTCCCTTTCTGCAGCCGCACGATGAAGATGCTGCCATAGTCGGGGGCGCTCTCCACCTTCACGGTGCCGTGATGCAATTCGGTCACGTTCTTCACCAGTGCCAGCCCGATGCCGGTGCTGGGGGTACGGGCGATGTCGGCGATGCGGTTACCAGCTTGGTAGAAGCGGTCGAAAATCTTGTCGAGGTCTTCTTTCTGGATGCCGATGCCGCTGTCGATGACCTTCACGACGACCTCGGTGTCGGTGTCCGATACGTTCAGTTCGATACTGCCGCCCTGAGGGGTGTACTTGAAGGCATTCGAGAGGAGGTTGTAGACCACCTTCTCCATCTGCTGCGGGTCGAACCAGCAGACGACGGATTCCCGGCAGGGACTGAACGTATAGCGGATGTTCCGCGACTGTGCGTATTCCGTGAAGGTGAGGAAGATTTCCTTCAGGTAGGGCACCATGTCCAGTTCGCTGACCTGCAGCTTTACGTGCCCCTGCTCCAGCTTGCGGAAATCCAGCAGCTCGGTAATGAGGTTGCGCAGGTGGTAGGTGTTGCGGTACACTTTCACTACCTTATTATATATAGCAGCCGACAGCCCGTTGTCCTGCATCAGCAGGTCCAGCTGGGTGATGACCAAAGTCAGCGGCGTACGGAATTCGTGGGAGATGTTGGCGAAGAACTGCAGCTTGGCCTGGGTCAGTTCCTCGATGCGCTCCTTGTCTTTCTTTTCCATTTCGAGGGATGTCTTCAGGCGGAACTGGGCCTGCTTGAAGCGGAAGATGCCGAAGATGATGCTGAAGGCCGTGACGGCATAGAGCAGGTAGAACAGCGGAGTGGCGTAGAAGGGAGGATGCACCACCAAGGACAGGCAGATTTCTTGAGGCTCCTGCTTGCCGTTGTAGAGCTTCTCGCGCAGGCGCAGGGTGTAGTGGCCGGCACCGAGGTTGGTATAGTGGATGTTGTTCGAAGAAGTGACGGTCCATTTGGTGTCCAGTCCTTCCAGCCTGTATTCGAAGACGGGGCGATGCAAGGGGGCGATGTAGTTGTCTGTGGCAAATTCCAGGGTCAGGTCGTTCTCGTCGTGGCGCAGGTCCAGGTGGTCGGTATAGTAGATGGCCTGTGGCAGCAGCGATGCCGGTTGGGCCGGGTGTACCCGCTCGTTGTTGATATACAGCTCGGTGAAGTAAAGATGGTAGTCTTTGGAAGAGCGGTCTCCCAGCAGTTGGCCGTGGAAGGCAGCCAGTCCGTTGGTGCCGCCAAGAAAGATTTCTCCGTCGCGGCAGACCAACAGGCCGCAGCCGGAATTGATGCCCGTCAAGGGAAGGGCGGCATTCAGCTCCATTTGTTGGAAGGAGCCGTTGTCGGCATCGTAGGAGGTCAGTCCCTTTTCGCTGGTGATGAGCAGGTGGCCCGTAGGCGACTGGCCTAGGCCATAGCAGTAGTCGCCCGTCACTCGCTGTTCGGGAGTATTGAGCGGCAGGAAGCGGTCTTCTTCCTCTACGTAGCGGTACACACCCGATCCTTTGGTGCCGAAAAAGAGGCGTCCTTCCCAGTCCTCGAGCATCTGCTCCACCGCGAAGTGCCCCAGTCCGTTTTCGTCGTAGCGGTAGTATTTCAAGGATTGCCGATTGCGGGGATCCATGCAGTACATTCCTTTGCCTCCAGCTATCCACATATGTCCTTTCCGGTCGGTGAGGAAGCAGTTGTTGGTGTAGAATTTCGCGTACGGCAGGAACTCGGTCACCGCTTCTGTGTTTACATTCATCTTCCAGATTCCCGTCTGGGAGGAGAACAGCAGGGTGTCGCCGTGCAGCTCCATCCGGTAGATGCGGTCGCCGTAGCGCGAGGCATAGTCAGGATGGCGCTGCAGCAGGTTGTTGAAGCGTCCGCTGCGGATGTCGTAGACCGAAAGGCCTCCGGTGTGGGTGCCGATGTAGAGCCGTTCGCGCTGTTCATCGTAGACCAGGCTCTTCACGTTGTTGTGGGCGATGGAGTTGCTGCCGGCCTTGGCCGTGAAGTGGGTGAATCGCTTCGTCCGCCGGTCCATGAAGTTCAGTCCTCCTCCTTCCGTACCGATCCAGAGATTGCCGTCCTTGTCTTCCACCATGTTGCCCACGTAGGGATAGCTCAGGCAGTCGGTGGAGGAAGCGTCGGCGGAATAGAAGCTGAACAGGTCGCTTTCGGGGTTACAGTAGTTGACGCCGCCGTAGTAGGTGCCGATCCAAAGTGTGCCCTGCCGGTCCTTGTAGAGCGGGAAGACCGACGAGTGGCTGAGACTGCCCGGACGGTTGTCGTTGCGGTAGATGGTGAACCGTTGGTCGTAGGGGTTGTAGCGGTCCAGTCCCATGAAGGTGCCGATCCAGATATATCCGAAGCTGTCTTCCGTCACGTGGCGCACGTGGTTGTTCGAGAGCTGGTGGGACCCTCCGTTGGGTGTGTTGCGGAAATGGGTGACGCTTCCGTCGAGCTGGTATCGGTAGAGTCCGTCCCCGTCGGTGGAAATCCAGATGCCGTGACGCGAATCTTCGAAGAGACAGGGAATCTCGCAGCCGGTCGCTACGGGCACGGTCTGTTGCCCGTCTGTCTGTAGGTAAACTCCCCGGTTGGTACCTATCCAGCAGCGTCCGGCCGTGTCGATCAGCAGAGAGGTGGCATACAGGTCGGGATGTGCCAGCCGGCAGAAAAAGTGGAATTCCTGCTGACGGGTGTCATAGCAGCAGATGGAGTCGTTTACGCCCACCCACAGGCAGTCGCCTTGGGCAAAGAGGGCACGGACACCGTTTTTCCGTAGCGTGTGGATCTGTTGGGTGGCGAGGTCGTAGCGAAACAGGGAGTTGTCGGCATTGAAATAGACGTTTCCTGCCTCGTCGCCGGTCAGGAAGAGGATTCTGTTGCCGACCACCGTACCGTCGGAACTCCGGTAATTGCTTGGCTTGTTGGCAGCCATGTGGAGGCCGTCGTAGATGTTCAGTCCTTCTTCCGTGCCGAACCACATTCTTCCCAGGCAGTCCTGATAGATGGAGAGGACGGACACTTGCGACAGCCCTTCCGTCATTCCGATATGGCGGAAATAGATGGCCTGTGCCGGGAGCAGGATGCCGGCCAGCAGCAGAAGACAGACGAAGAGGCGTTTCATATGGTTTCGGTTGATTAACGTAGGCAAAAGTACTTTTTTTTTTTTGTAAAAGCCTAAGTTTCTCCCGAAAAAAGTTCTCAGATGTTTTTTTCTGTCCTATGGCTCTTCCTGTTTAGTTCTTCAGTTCTGTCTGTTCATGGCCTTTTTTTAGGTAGGTTTAATAACTTTCTCAGGGAGAGGTGACGTGATGTCTCATCTCATGCGGCTTACCAGCCACCCGGACCGCCACCGCCGGGTCCTCCGCCTCCCGGATTGCCCCCTCCACCGAAACCACTGCTGCCGACTGTGGTCACGACGCTGCTCGAAGTGAACGTCCCCACCTGCGAACCGCCCGACCATGTCCCGCCTTCGTACCATCCGTTCCATGAGTCCGTATAGTTATCGAGCGATCCGCCCGAAGATACGGTATAAGTGGCTTCCGAGGCTATGTCGGGCGTACTGAAGAAGAATGCCGCACCGTTCATCGTCCGGGGAAACTCGAATGTCAATATCGGTGTTCCCGAGCTGTTCAGCACGCAAATCTTCGCCCCCTTTGTGGCGGATACACCGTTATAGACCACCGACCGCTGCGTGCTGGATGTGGAGGGATTGGACTGCAAGGTCCCGCCCATACCGATGACCGTGCCGCCGTTGATTATGAAACTGTTGCTGTTGTCGCAGTCTATGCCGCTCTCCGGTGCGGATGTACCCACGCCAATGACCAGTCCCCCGGAGATAACCAGCGAACCGTTGGAGTCAATCCCGTCGTTGTTGCTCGCATAGGCATAGACCTTCCCGCCGCTGATGTTGATGGCCGAGGTAGCATTGATGGCGTCGTCGTATGCATACGAATACACCTCTCCGCCTGTGACGGTAAGCGTCGCCTTGCTCTCCAGCCCCTCCGAACCGTCGCCTTGCTCTCCAGCCCCTCCGAACCGTCGCTTACTCCCGTCACGGAGATATTCAGCTTACCGCCGCTCACGGTGATGTTACCGTCGGCCTTCACGCCCTTGGGCGAGGAAGTCAGGCTCTGCGAGTAGTAATACTTGCCGCCCGTGGTCGTCACGGTCGTCTCACCGCCCGAAATGCGTATCTCCTGGTCGGCATTGATACCCTTGCCGCCCGTGCCGGTGCTTTTCAGGGTGTGCGTACCCCCGGAAATGATGACATTACCATCCGTCTTGATACCAGCTGACGAGGAAGTGTCATTCTCGTCGCTATCATAGGTAGCGTTGCCGGATGTATTTAACAACAGCTTTCCACCCGCTATTTCGGCATCCAGATCGGTCTTGATACCCTTGCCTGCCGTGGACGACACATTGGCATAAAGCAGACCTCCTGCCATATACACGCCGATACCGTCATCCTCGTCTCCCTTGACATGGATGGCGTTCTTCGCCGCGCCCGTCACAGCGATCGTAACACCGGGACGCATATAGAAGTAGCCGTCGGTGACAATGCCATGCTTGTAATTGCCTTCCACCACCAGTACGCCCGTACCGCTGAAAATCAGATTTCCCTCGCTGAAAAAACATCCCTTGCGGTCCTCGCTTGACGAACTCCCCCCGTTGAGATATTTAACATCGTCCGAGTAGGATGCGGCATCAGTCAGGCGGTTGGTCGTACCTCCCATCAGGTGTACGAACGCGCGTTTCTTGCACTGGTCATTGATGGCGGGACCCTTTGTCGATGTCAGTTCCACGCCCGAGAGCGTGAGTTTGAATTTCTTCTCCCCGTATATTTTCAGCTGTCCGTCGTCGCTCTTCCCGGAAACTACGATTTACACGTTCTTCACAGAATTGGTCAGCATGTCGATGGTGACGTATGCCCCGTCCGTATAGTATTCCACGGAGGTATCGGAAGTAGTCACCGCGGCCGAACTTCCCGAATAGACGACATTGACGGTCACGCCGCCGTTATCAGTACCGAAACTATTCGCTTCCCAATAGGTATCTCCGTCCGACCTTACGGTATCGGATGCCGCATCATCGGCCATTTGTCCGTCCCAAGCGGCTATGGTGGAATCAAAATCGGGTGTGTCACCGTCATCGCTGCCACTGCCGCCACCCGGCATGTCTCCGGGAATCATCATCTCTGGTCTCTCAAAGCCGTTGTCTGTTGTGCAGGACGAGAACAGCATCCCGAGGGCGGGCGTAAGGGCTACCGTCATAAGTACGGCCATTCTTTTCATACAATGTCTCATATCATTTATCATTATTTACATTATGTACATTACAAGTTGAACGAGTAGCCTATGATATGCCCGTTCGTGTCATTGATGACCGGGAGTACGATCATTTTTGCAAAGGTAAGCAGATCGGCAGATGAGATAAAATATTTTCTGCCAACAGTACTTTATCATCGGCAAACACTGACGGAATATACGCCGTTTGGCAGAGGAAAACGAAGGTTTGGCAGATTTAATTTTGCGGCTTTTGGTGTTTCTGCTATTTTTGTTTTCGAGAAATTTTAAAATTACAGACGTATGGATATCAGAAAACAGTTCTGGATAGCCGTGTGTGCCGCACTCTTTATTTGCGGTGGCACGGCCATGGCACAGGAAGCGGACAAGGACATGCCCGCCCGGTCGGAGAAACATTACAAACCCGTACCACTCTCGCCCGAGAAGTCGGCACGGCAGACCACCGACCGCATGGACTCGCTGCTCAACCTTACGAAGAAGCAGTATGACAAGCTCTACAAGCTGAACCTGAAATGGGCGCGTGAGGACGCGGAGAATAAAATGACGGCACCCCACATGGGCCGCAGGCCGGAAGGAGCGCCGGTTTTCGGGCAGGCCGGAGACTTCGGGCAGGGACCGCACGGAAACCGTCCGCCCGAAGGTATGGACCGTCGTCCACCCCGCGATTTCGCACCGTCAGGCGACAGGGAGAAAATGGAGAAACAGCGTAAGAAGCGCGAGAAGAAACTGAAAAAGGTGCTTACCGACGAGCAGTACGTCCGCTGGATGGAGCAACGACGTTCGACCCTGCCGGAAGGCAGGAGGGACGGGAAATGACAATCACCTGCATAAAGATGGATAAATGGCTGGCAGAATGAAGATTCCGGGTCCCCGTTCCTACACGTGGCTCATCTATGCCATCATCTGGGGGATGGTGTGGGGGTATCCCGCTTTCACCGCCATATTCGTGGCCGTGAAAGCAGGTTCCGCCGTCTTGTGGGACGGTGTCCTGCACGCCTGGATGGGCATACTTCCCTTCTTCCTGCTCTTCCTGCTCCACCGTTTGCCGGTGCGCCGCCTGTTCATGCGCCGCCATATACGGATCTATCTTTTCTTCGTGGCGGGACTGCTCTGTCTCTTCGGACTCTTCCGCCACTATTGGAGTGAGGAGATACCTCGCGTGTCATCCGTGCAGGAACACCACATACCGCCCCACGGGCAGCCGTCCGGCGGGAAGCCCTTTCCGGGCAGGGGTTCCACTCCACGACCTCCCCGTCCCGCCGGACACGGACCCCGCGGAGGGGTGCCCATGCCCCTGCTGCTGGATCTTGTAATCGCCGTCCTGATGCTGGGCTTCGATCTGGCCATCACCCTCTTTGTCCGCTACCAGGAGGAGCAGGAGAAAGCCCGCAGGCTGGAAGCCGCGCACCTGCGGAACGAACTGGAACATCTCAAAGCGCAGGTAAACCCGCATTTCTTCATGAACATGCTTAACAACATACATGGAATGGTAGAGATGGATCCCGCCAGGGCGCAGGTGATGATCATGGAACTGTCGAAACTCATGCGCTATGTGCTCTACGAGGGGGCAAAGCCCCGCACCCTGCTGTCCAAGGAGACGGATTTCATCGCCAGTTACGTGGAACTGATGCGCAAGCGCTATTCCAGCCGGAAGGTGCACATCAGCCTTGAACTGCCGGAAGGGAACCGGGAGCATGTGTTCCTGCCGCCCCTGTTGTTCATCAGTGTCATCGAGAACGCCTTCAAGCACGGCATAAGCTACCAAAACCTCTCTTTCGTGGAGATACGGCTGTGTCTGGAAAAAGACACCCTCCGCCTCGACTGCGTGAACAGTGTCCACAGGCGTCCCCCGAGGGACGGCCGCACGGGAGGCGTGGGACTTGCCAATCTAAGGCAGCGGCTGCAGCTGCTCTATGGCGACGGCTTCACGCTGAACATCACGGAGAAGGACGGGAAGACCTACCATGTAAATCTGATAATACCTTGTGAATATGATACGGATACGATGCATAGCCGTTGACGACGAGCCGATGGCACTGGAAAAACTGGAGAGCTATATCCGCAGGGTGCCGTTCCTCGAACTCGTGGCACTTTGCGAAAGCCCCCTGGAGGCGGTACAGATGATAATGGAACAACCGGTGGATGCCTTGTTCGTGGACATCAACATGCCCGATCTGAACGGCATGGAGATGGTCTCTTCACTGTCCGACCCACCGATGGTGGTCTTCACTACCGCCTACGCGGAATACGCGGCGGAAAGCTACCGCTTCCCCGCCGTGGACTATCTGCTGAAGCCCTTCGATTTCAACAGCTTCCAGCGTGCGGCGGGCCGGCTGCTGAAGCAGGCAAGCCTTGCGTCGGTACGGCAGGCGGTACCCAGGGAAGACTACTTGCTGGTCAAGGACGGGTACAAGTACGTCAATATCCCCATTGCCGACATCCTCTACATACAGGGAATGAGGGACTATGCGCAGATATACACCGAGGGGAGGAAACCGGTCATTGCCGGCACCTCGATGGCTCAGATAAAGGAGAAACTGCCGCCCTGTTTCTTGCAGGTGCACCGCTCCTGGATCGTCAACATCAGGAAGGTGAAGGAAATAGAGCGCATGCGCATCGTCATCGGCGGGGAGCGAATTCCGGTAGGAGACAGTTACAAACAGCAGTTCATGGAGTTCCTGCGCCTCCATACGCTGGACAAGGAGAAATAAGACAAATCCCTCATGGGGGAATATCATATTCAGAATAATTCTTTAACGGATAAGACCTTGGTAAGTACGTTCAAATTGCTTATTTTTGCATCTATAACAGTATTCTTATTCTCCATTGTAAATTTGTTGATGGGTACCTCTAATAAATTTCGAAGAAAATTTGAATGACTGTTACTTCCCACCCTCTTTATTGGGGGAGCCTGTCCGAAAACCTTGGGCCACTGTCTTTTCGGCATTGAAGCCATGATTTTCTGGTTCAGAGCAAATGGTTAACTCAAAAGTTACTTTTTAAAGTGGACTCAATACTTTAATTTTATTTATATGAGAATAAATAGTGTATTTTGCAGTATCCTTCTGTTTACTTTTTATGAGATAAATGCACAAGAGCACAAGGTCCTGATCAATCATTATGACGGTACAGAGATTAAATGTACCAGATATTTCCCCATGAAAGACGGAAGATTCAATGATGATATTTCCGGTATTTGGGATATATCCGTTGATAGTACGGCCGTTGATGAACGTTGTACAACCATTGACTATACTGTGAATTGCAGACTCGTTGAGGGCAGTGCATCACAGGTGTCTGTAGGTGTTGAGTTCCTTTTCAATGACTGGTCTTCAGAGAATTTTGTATTTGTACCTTCTATCGTATACGACGGGAACAGATTCAACAGGAAAACTATGAATTATCCTCCATACTGGTATGATGAGAGCGAATGGAAAGTTGATATGCCGACTACTACTACTCTTGTACCCAGTCTTGAAAAATACAGTGACAAGGGGGTTATTGAACTTACAACCGGTAATGCTTCCACTCCACTCATGTCTTTCTACTCACCTGGTAACAGCTTTTCTTGGATGGTACAGACGACTCAGGGAAATGCTTTAGGGGATTTCGGCTATTTTATCAGTGAAGACAAGCAGGCTGGCAAAGCCTCATTCTCGGTCATGTCACCTGCCGTCCGTAAGAAACGTGCTACTGGTATCGGATTTACCGATTCTGGAGACAGGGGGGCAGACCTGAATCCCGGCGATTCCGTGGAAATTCGTTTCAGAATATATAGGGAGAGATCCTCTTCTCTGAGTGATATGTATTCGCTGTTCCTGAGAGCGAGAAAAGATTTGAACCCTTCCCATACCGACTATGCAGTTATGCCTTTCAGTGAAGTGTGGGACGTTATGGACAATCTTTTCCAAAAGGAACGCTGGAATGATGATATAGACATGTATTGCCTAACCAAACCGGGGTCTAACAGGAACTGGAACCAGATATGGCAACTTGGGTGGGTAGGCGGTGGACAGGTTACATTACCTATATTATTATCCGGAGATGCCGAGGGAATAGAGCGTTCTATAAAGAATCTGAATGCGATATTTACTAAGACTCAGGCTCCTTCAGGCATGTATTATGCTTATGGTAACGGAACTGAGTTCAAGAGTTTTGGTTTTGGTAAGGCTTTCGAGAATAATGAGACATTCGTCCGTTCTCAGGGTGATTTTCTATATATGGCACAACTGCAGTTCGAACAGATTATACGTATAGGCAGGAAGATTCCCCAATCATGGTATACAAGCCTCAAGAAACAGGCCGACGCTTTTCTGAGCCTATGGAAAAGATATGGGCAGGTAGGCCAGTTTGTCGACATTGAGAATGGGAAAATATGTATAGGAGGTTCTACAGCCGGTGCCATAGTCCCTGCCGGACTGGCAATGGCTTCACGTACGTTTGGCGATAAGGAGTATCTTTATGTGGCCGAAGAATTGGGTGAGAA
>JALEPZ010000021.1 GCA_022767125.1 Phocaeicola plebeius | reverse complement strand
TGCGCAACCATTGGTCCATAGAAAGCATGCACTGGCAGATCGATGTCAATCTTTTACAAGACAAGGTGAAACGTAAATCGGCAAAAGCCGCCCGCAACCTTGACACCATTCAAAGGATAGTCTGCACCATATTTTCCGCATGGAAAGGACGGCGCAGAAAGAAGGCCGACTAGAAAAAAGGCTTTGCCGAACTGATGAGACATATCTCGAAGAGCTTTACCCTATTGATACGATTTTTAGCCCAAAAATGAAAAAAGTTTGATTTTAAGAAAAGATAACTGTCTGAAATACAGCCAAAGAAACTTGCCCAATTCGCACTGAATCGGGTAAGGGAGCTTTTGTCATCTTTTTCTCCTTAAATGAAAGAGCCGTGGAACGTATAAAAATCATTGAAACTTGATAAGCAAATGTTGAGCAAATATGAAAATTTTGAGTAAAAAATATGTCTATGTGTCAGCTATTTAGCAAAATGGAGTTTCCCTTAAAAAGAGAAACTCCATTTTGCTAAACATTTCCCGACTCTTTCAGGTTCATCCGACATTTGGAGTGATACTAACCAAACTGCCGGCCGGCTTATTTCACAAGTCCTGCTTTCAGGCATCTGATCACAGCCGAATTGAATCCGGAATGATCCAGCTCGTTCAGTCCTCTGATGGTGAGTCCGCCAGGGGTGGTCACCTTGTCGATGCCAACAGCAGGATGCATTCCTGAACCTTCAAGCACAGCCACCGCACCCTTCATGGCTTGCATTACAATTTGCTGTGCCTCTGCAGGATAGAGCCCCATTTCCACGCCCCCTTCCATCATGGCATGAATGAAACGCATGACGTAGGCGATGCCGCAGCCAGAGAGCATATTGCCTGCTGCCACGTCTTTTTCCTTGCACACTTTCACTTTGCCGATAATGAGCAGCAGCTGGCGTACTGTCTCGACAATCTCTTCCGGAACATTGTCGGCAGGAGCCAGAAAGGTCATGCTCTCATTATACTCTGCTGCAATATTCGGCATGACATACAAGACATGGGCACAAGGATGGCAAAGGTTTTCTCGAAGCTTGTCGGTCAGGACATTGGCAGCAACCGATAGTATCACCTGCTTGTCGAAATCAATCATATCCCTGATCTGAGAGGTGACTTCCTCGATGAGCCAAGGCTTCACTGCAAGCACGATGATGTCTGCTCCCTTGACAGCTTCTGCATTGTCGAGACTGGTCTTGATGCCTGGAAATTCTTCCTTAAAACGAGCGAGCGTCTTCTCTGTACGGGCCGTGATGGTCAGCTCGTGTCCACCCTTCTTTGCCCATCCCTTAATCATGGCGCCACCCATGTTGCCTGCGCCAATAACGGTAATTTTCATATTCGTCCTTTCCTATATTAAAAATGTCATTGCAAAAGTAAGTTTTTTCTCAATACCCTAGGCGGAAACTCTTGACAAAGGCAAAGTTTTCTTTCTTTTTTTTAGAAAAAAGAGGGATTCTTGCAGCAAATATGCATTTATATCAGTTATTCTCAGTAAATTTATCCCCTATAACCATCAAGCATCAAGACCGCACCCACAATGAACAAGATTTCCCGACCACTGGAGTCGTAGAAACTAAAATATCCCGACTAAATGGGCGGATTTCCCGGATTTTATTGTACCTTTGACGGGTCGTACGGGGCTTCGGTGCTCTTCCATCGCAACACTAAGAGGAACGAAGCGACGGGCGGCCTCATCATGGACCGCCTTCCGCTGTCCAGGTACAAATGAATGAAGGATAACAACAGTGTTGCAGCATGAAAAATGTATGAAGAAATTCGTAGTCTTATCCCTGCTCATGGCCTTGTTCGGCAAGATGACCACCAAGGCCCAGGGGAGCAATGTCGCCTATTGCGACAAACAGGTGCGCTTCACCGTCATCACTGAAGGCACAGTGCGATTGGAGTATGCCCCCGACGGGCAGTTTACCGACAACAAGTCGTTCATGGCGGTGGTCCGCACGTACGAGCCTGTCGACTATCAGGTGAAGCAGGGCTCGTGGATTGAAATCACCACCCCGGTGCTCAAGCTCCGCTACAAGAAGGGCTCGGGGGAGTTCACCGACCAGAACCTGACCATCACTTCCGCTTCGAAGAAGAAAGGTGTGTTCCAGTTTGCCTGGAAGCCCGGCATGAAGCAGCAATACAACCTGAAGGGAACTTTCCGGACCCTCGACGGCTATGACGGCGACGTGCGCACGTTCGACACCCCCGAAGGCAAGCAGGGAGAGCACATGGAGATAGAAGACGGCGTGATTGCCCGCGACGGCTGGACACTCATCGATGACTCCCAGAGCCTGCTTTTCGACGGCGACCCCAAGTGGGAGTGGGTGACCGAGCGCAAGAACATCCATGGACAGGACTGGTACTTCATGGCCTACGGCACCGACTACAAGCGGGCGCTAAAGGACTATAGCCGCTTTGCCGGAAAGATGCCCCTGCCGCCGCGCTATGCCTTCGGCTGGTGGTGGTCGCGCTACTGGCTGTACTCCGACAAGGAGGTGCGCAACCTGGCCAGGGACCTGCGCAACTACGGTTTTCCCCTCGACGTGCTCGTCATCGACATGGACTGGCACTACACCGAGGAGGGACGGGGTGGATGGACCGGATGGACCTGGAACAAGGAACTGTTTCCCGACTACCGCCGCCTGCTCAAAGACCTCAACGACGACCATCTGAAGGTGACGCTCAACCTGCACCCGGCCGACGGTGTGGCCTACTATGAGGAGAAATATCCCGAGGTGGCCCGCGCCATGGGCGTGGATCCCGCCACGAAGCAGCGCATCGACTGGCTGGGCAGCGACAAGAAGTTCATGACCACTATGTTCGATGTCATACTCAACCCGATGATGGCCGACGGCGTCAGCTTCTGGTGGCTCGACTGGCAGCAGCATATCTTCGACCGCAAGCTCACCACCCTGAAAAACACCTGGTGGACCAGCCGCTGCTTCTTCACCAACATGCAGCAATACACCGAAAAGCGGCCGATGATTTATCACCGCTGGAGCGGACTGGGCAACCACCGCTATCAGGTGGGTTTCTCGGGCGACACCAGCATCTCGTGGGCCTCGCTCGACTTCCAGCCCTACTTCAACCACACTGCCTCGAACGTGCTTTATGGCTACTGGAGCCACGACCTGGGCGGACACATGCACGGCATCGACCGCATTGACCCCGAAATGTACACCCGCTGGATGCAGTTCGGTGCCCTGAGTCCCATCATGCGCACCCACTCCACCAAGAACGCCAACCTCAAGAAGGAGCCCTGGGTGTTCGACTACGACATCACCCTGACGCTCCGCAATACCGTGCGCCAGCGCTACACCATGGCTCCCTACATCTACTCGATGGCCCGCCGCGCCTACGACGATGCCATCGCCCTCTGCCGCCCCATGTACTACGACTACCCCACCGCCCAGGAGGCATACGACTTCAAGAACGAATACATGTTCGGCGACCAGCTGATCGTGTCGCCCATCACCGCGCCGATGAGCGGGCGCTACTCGGTGCAGAAGACCTGGCTGCCCGAAGGAGAGTGGTTTGAACTGGCCACCGGCACCCTGCTCCAGGGAGGCTGCACGGTGGACCGCACCTATGCCATCGACGAATATCCGGTATTTGTGAAGGCAGGAGCGGTGTTGCCGTTCTACACCGACCAGGTGAAGAACCTTCAGGGCAATGACGAGGACGTGGTGGTGGCCGTGTTCCCCGGTGCCGGCGACGGCAGTTTTTCGCTGTATGAGGACAATGGCGACGACCAGAAGTATGCCACCGAATATGCTACGACAGCCCTTGCCAGCCACACGGAAGGCAACGAGCTCACCGTGACCATCGGTGCCCGCAAGGGCAGCTACCAGGATATGCCGGCCCGCCGCCGCTTTAGCGTGAAGGTGTATAACCGGTTCCTGCCCGTGGCCGGAACGGTGAACGGACAGCCCGCCCAATGCAGCTACTGCGGCGAGGACTTTGCCGTGATGGTGGAGATACCCGAGACCGACTGCGCGGTGGAAAAAGTGGTGAAGCTCACCTTCGCCGACACAGCGGTGAGCCTCGACGGCATGAAGGGCCGTGCCCATCGCATCGCCAAGGAGATGGAAGCCATGAAGTACCGCGATGCCGGCGTGGTGTTCCGCCAGCCGTTCGCCATCCTGGGCAGCGTGAGCGAGGCACTCAACTATGACAAGGCAGCCGAACAGCCCCAGACAGTGAGCGGTTTCATAGCCAGCTACCAGCGCCTGCCCGAGCTGCTCAAGGCGCAGCACCTCGACGAGGAGCAGTCGGCGGCCTTCCTCAATGCCATCGACTGGCAGGAGTAACGCCATCGGGTGAGCACTCCCGTCTCAGAGAGCGGGTCAGAGGAACCTGTCCCTCTGACCCGCACTGTTTTACAAACACTTACTTCCGGAAAGGCGGCTTCACCACCTGGGCCTTCAGCTTACGGCCTCGGTTGTCCAGACAGATGGTGGTACCGGGCTTGGCCAATTCGGCCGTTACGTACCCCAATCCGATACCGATCTTGCGAGTGGGGGACATCGTGCCGGAAGTGACATGGCCGATGACATGGCCTTCTGTATCTGTCAATGCGTAGCCATGACGGGGAATGCCGCGGTCGATCATCTCAAAGCCGACCAGCTTGCGCGTCACGCCCGCTGCCTTCTGCTGCTCCAGGGCGGCACGATTGGTAAAGTTCTTGCCTTCCACAAACTTGGTAATCCATCCCAGTCCGGCCTCCAAGGGAGAAGTGGTGTCGTCGATGTCATTGCCATACAGGCAAAAGCCCATCTCCAGACGGAGGGTGTCACGCGCTCCCAGTCCAATCGGCTTGATGCCTTCGGGCGCACCGGCTTCGAAAATGGCCTCCCAGATCTTCAGGGCATCACCCGGGTAGAAATACACCTCGAAGCCGCCGGCACCCGTATAGCCCGTATTGGACAGAATCACCTGGGGAACACCGGCAAATTCGCCGACCTTGAACTGATAGTAAGGAATCTCGGACAGGTTGACCGGCGTGAGTTTCTGCAGCAC
The DNA here is from genome assembly GCA_022767125.1 of Phocaeicola plebeius. Classification (GTDB taxonomy): domain Bacteria; phylum Bacteroidota; class Bacteroidia; order Bacteroidales; family Bacteroidaceae; genus Phocaeicola; species Phocaeicola plebeius_C. The sequence continues at coordinate 32,413 of JALEPZ010000021.1, read as the reverse complement.
TTCAACGGCTTTCGGTCCCTGAATGGCCAGCTGTCCGATGTTGTCGGAGGAATTCTCCAATTCCGCCCCCACCGTATTGTGGGATACACACCAGTTCCAGTCCTTCTCTATGTTGGCGGCATTCACTACCAGCATGTACTTTTCCGGCTCGTAGCAATACACCAGCAAATCGTCTACAATGCCGCCCGTCTCGTTGGGGAAGCAGGTGTACTGCACCTTGCCGGGGGTCAGCACAGCGGCATTGTTAGAGGTCACCTGCTGGATAAATTCCAAGGCATGGGGGCCCTTTACCCAAAATTCGCCCATGTGAGAAACGTCGAACACACCGACCCCGTTGCAGACGGTCATGTGTTCATCGATAATCCCTGAATACTCGATGGGCATGTTGTAACCGGCAAACTCATGCATCTTGGCACCCAATGCAATGTGTTTCTCGGTAAATGGAGTTGTTTTCATTGCGATCTAAGTTTTATAATAGGTTAATATCTTCTCGCCGTCAGTTCGGCAATCTTTACAATGACCATCATGGCCTTCCAGATGGAAGGAATGGGCACGAACTCGTAACGGCCATGGAAATTCAGTCCACCGGCAAAGATGTTCGGACAAGGCAGTCCCTTGAACGAAAGCTGGGCACCGTCCGTTCCGCCGCGGATGGCCCTCACCTTCGGTTCCACTCCGGCTTCCTTCATGGCGCCGAACGCCAGGTCGATGATGTGCATCAGCGGTTCCACCTGTTCGCGCATGTTGTAGTACTGGTCGTGCAAGTCCACCTTCACCACGTTCGCCCCGTAGCGTTCGTTCAGCTGGTCTGCACATACCTGCAGGAACCGCTTGCGGGCCTCGAACTTCTGGCGGTCGTGGTCGCGGATGATGAACGACAGTTCCGTATGTTCCACGTCCCCATCCATACCCGTCAGGTGGAAGAAGCCTTCATAGCCCTCGGTCGTGGCAGGCGTTTCGTCGGCAGGCAGCAGGCCGACCAGTTCATGGGCCACCAGCAACGAGTTGATCATCTTGTTCTTGGCATACCCCGGATGCACGTTGCGTCCCCGGACGGTCACCTTGGCAGCCGCAGCGTTGAAGTTCTCGAACTCCAGTTCGCCGACTTCGCTTCCGTCCATCGTGTAGGCCCACTTGCAACCGAATGCCTTCACATCAAACTTCTTGGCACCCATGCCGATTTCCTCGTCAGGATTGAAACCGATGCGGATCTTCCCGTGCTCTATTTCAGGATGTTCCTTCAAGTAGGCCACCGCTGCAATGATCTCGGCCACCCCGGCCTTGTCGTCGGCCCCCAGCAAGGTGTGTCCGTCCGTCACGATGAGGTCCTCACCGGTATGGTCCAGCAACTCGGGGAACTGACGGGGAGAAAGAATGATGTCGTCGTCCTTGCAGAGGACAATGTCTCCGCCGTCGTAGTCCTTGACGATGCGCGGCTTCACGTTCGTGCCACTGGCATCCGGACTGGTGTCCATATGGGCGATGAATCCCACCACCGGGATTTCGCGGTCTACATTGGCCGGCAAGGTGGCGAACAAATAGCCATTCTCGTCGAGCGTGATTTCTTCCAAGCCCAGCTCTTCCAGCTCGGTTTTCAAATATTTGGCAAATACCATCTGTTTCGGAGTACTGGGAGTTACCCCTGTCGACTCGTCCGACTGGGTATCGAAGGTTACATACTTTAAAAAGCGTTCAATTACTGTCATAATTTGGTTCCTTTTGTTTTGACAGCGTAAAAATAAGCAATAAGCGTCAGATAGGCAAGCGGATTACCATTTTTTCAAAAATATTTTGGCATAAGGCACAACAGGACAACAAATCTGACAAGAAGACCAGAATCTCCGATAAATAAAAAGTCGGGCTTCCGGATTTCTTTTCTACCTTTGTCGGCTATAAACAGGATATAACCACCCAGCAAGAAAACGCCATGAAGAAATTCCTTTTACTGTGCCTGCTCTCGGTAGGATGGGGGAACTGGCTGTCGGCCCAGGAATCCCCAGCTGCGGCAGACGACTCCATCCGCTCGACACGCTCGGCCAAAGAACTGCACCGGCAGAAAGTGGCCCGGCGCAACCTACATTATAACATATTGGGAGGACCCAGCTACACCCCCGACTTCGGAATGCTGATCGGCGGGAGTGCCCTGATGACCTTCCGGATGGATGCCCGCGACACCACCATGCGCCGCTCGGTACTGCCTTTCGCCGTCGCCTACCTGTTTGAAGGGGGCGTGAATTTCATGGTAAAGCCCCAACTGTTCTTCCGCAACGACAAGTTCCGCATCTTCGGACTGTTCGTCTACAAGAACACCCGGGAGAACTTCTACGGACGGGGCTATGCGGTCAACCGGGTGTACGAACGGAGCGACTCGACCAGTGAATACCGCAACAGCACCCTGCAGCTCAACCCCTGGTTCCTGTTCCGGCTGGGACAAAGCAACATCTTCCTCGGCCCGCAGGTGGACATCAGCTACAGCAGGTTCACCGAACCGGCTTCCGGACTGGCCACCCAGCCCGACTGGACAAGAGCCGGCGGCGATGCCAGCGGCTACCGCAACTTCAGTTCCGGCATCGGCTTCCTCCTGTCCTACGACTCGCGCGACATACCGGCCAACCCCTACCGGGGGCTCTACGTGGATTTCAGGGGACTGATGTATCAGAAATGGCTGGGCAGCGACAACCGCTTCTACACCCTCGAACTGGACTACCGCCAGTACAAATCGGTGGGCCAACGCAAGGTGCTGGCCTGGACCGCACAGACCAAACATGTATTCGGCCACAACATCCCGCTGGACAAGTATGTACAGACCGGCACCCCGTTCGACCTGCGCGGCTATTACAAGGGGCAATACCGCGACAAGTCCTCGCACATCGCCCTCGTAGAATACCGCCAGATGTTCAACAACGACCGCAGCACTCCGCTCAAGCGACTTCTCTACCATCTGGGATTCGTGGCATGGGGCGGCGTAGGATGTATGGGCCCTACTCCGGGCAAGATAGAAGGCGTACTCCCCAATGCCGGACTGGGCCTGCGCATCGAAGTGCAGCCCCGTATGAACGTACGCCTGGACTTTGGCCGCAACTTCAAGAACGAGCAGAACCTGTTCTATTTCAACATGACAGAAGCCTTCTGACAACTGCCCCAGGCTGTCCGAAGTTGTTTTTCCACTCTTCATTTTCTGTCATTTCGAACGAAGTGAGAAATCTGTCAGCACTAAGTGGATGTATACAGATGCTTCACTCCGTTCAGCATGACAGTTGGAGGGTGGTCCAAACATGATAGTTGGAAAGGGGCTCCAAGGTTTTCGGACAGGTTCCCCGACCGTACATACGAAAACGGGCTGCTTCGAAACCGAGGCAGCCCGTTCTGTTTGTTGTCAGTTTATCGACGTCGTATCGTCCGATTATCCCTGGTGGATAGCTTCAGAAGGACATACATCTGCGCATGTTCCACATTCTGTACACATATCCGGGTTAATAGAATACTTGTCACCTTCAGAGATTGCGCCAACCGGGCATTCATCGATACAAGTACCGCAAGCGATACAATCGTCACCAATTACGTAAGCCATTGTAGTAAAAGTTAATTAAGTTGTTAATTTATTAGTACTAATTGTTATTGCAAAGATAAGTATTTTATGATTGGTTGTAACACCGGCATGGCAAAATCTGCACAATTTGTACAACGTCTAAATAGCATACGACCCTTATTTCTTCAGACTCCGGTACATAACTTCCTGAATACGCGAACGAATGTCCAATCGGGACAAGGCACTGCTGCCGTACACCTGCGGATAGACGCGATTGCTCAGGAATACATACACCAGATCGTTTTCGGGATCGGCCCAGGCACACGTACCGGTGTAGCCGGTATGTCCGAACACACAAGCCGGCGTGTTCGGAGCGCAAGGCCCTGCGGATGCCGTCCCCGGCTGCGGCTTGTCGAAGCCCAGTCCGCGACGGCTGTTCCGCGCCTTCATGGTGGTGAACAGCTCGCACGTGCTGCGGGTCAGGTAGCGGCGGTCGCCACACACCCCCTTGTCGAGCAGCAGCTGGAAAATCACCGCCACATCGCGGGCCGTAGAAAACAGGCCGGCATTGCCCGACACGCCGCCGAGAAAAGCAGCCGCCTCATCCTGGACATATCCTCTCACCTCCCCTCTCCGCAACAGGTCCTTCTGTACGGTAGGGACAATCTGTTCGGGCGGGAAACGCCGCAACGGGCGGTAGGCGGTATGCTGCAAGCCCATGGGGCGGTAGAACACGCGGTCGAGGTACTCGTCCATCGGTTCTTCGGCCAGCACCTCCACCATCTCTTTCAGCAGGATGAAGTTCAGGCAGCTGTAGCGGTAGGTGCGGCTGCGGAGAGGCGTCTTGACAATCTGCTGCAACAGTTCTTCCCGGAATGCAGGATTCAGCGACAGGCTGTCGGAAAGGCGCAGCGCATAGGCATTCTCGCCCAACGGGCGCACCCACTCGTCGAGATAGCTGAATTCGGTGGACACATACAGGTGGGTATCCATCCGCAGGCGGTGGTAGCGGTCGGGCTTTTTCCGGGACCATCCTCCCTTGCAGGTAGAGTCGTTCACGGCAGCCCGATAAAAGGGGAGATAGGCCGGCAAGCCCGACTGGTGGAAGAGCAGATCCTGCACGGTCAGCCGCTCCTTGTCCGTTCCTTTCAGCCACGGCAGGTAACGGCTCACCCGGTCCGTGAGGCCGAAACGGCCTTCATCATATAATTTCATGACCGCCAGCAACGTCCCCGTCACCTTACTCAGCGATGCCAGGTCGTACAGACTGTTCTCCCGTACGGGTTCCTTCCCCTCGTAGGTATAGCTGCCGAAGCACTTGTTGTAGACGGGGTACCCCTTTTTCGTAATCAGCACATGACAGCCCGGATAGGCATGGGCCCGCAGTCCCTCCACGACAATCGTGTCAATCTCGGCCAGCAAGGTGGTATCTATCCCGAACTCCGACGGAAGGTAGGCGACCGGTCGTTCCGGATCGACCACGACCCCGGTGCCTGTAGGGAATCCGGCAAAGCCCACGGAGAGCCGTCCCTCCGCCTTCGCCTTTCCGGCCAACACGTCTGCCACATACTGCTGTACCTCTTTATCTCCCGTGTGGGCCAGCACCACGGCCGCAGCCTTGGGCAAAGCCTCCCGAAGGGGCAGCAGCTGCTTCCGGGTCCCGAAAGCCACGATGATGAGCGGCTTAGCGGCCGCCAGCTCCTTCAGCAGCGGTGCATAGCCTCCCCACTCTGCCGTATGGAGCGCCACCACCACCCGCTGGGCAGGACGCAGTTTCTCGCGCAAGGCGGCCATGGAATAGGCATTTCCTTTCACCCAAGTCAGGTCGACCGACTCTTTCAAGGCCTGATAGAAAGGAGCATCGTCTGCCAACGACGACGACAGGCTGAGCAGGATGGTCCCAGAAAGAGACAAATCCAGCGGCAGCACAGCATCCGCATTCTTCAGCACCGTTACCGATGCCCGCTGCAGGTCGGCAGCCAGCTCCCGGGTGGCCGCTGTCTCCAGCCGCTGGCTCCAGTTGCCCTCTGCCACCGGCACGCGATGGGCCAGACCCAATGCGTATTTATAAGTCAATACCTTCCGGCATTTGGCGGTAATCTGTTCCTCGGTCAGCCGTCCGTCCTTCACCGCCTTCATCACCCCAGCCAGTTCCTGCTTCAGGTTGCGGCGAGCCAACACCATATCGTTGCCGGCCATCAAGGCCTGTGCACTCACCTCCGCCTCGGCAGCAATACCTTTCATTTCCAAAGCATCGGTAAAGGTCAGTCCCTCAAAGCCCAGTTCTTCCTGCAAGGTCTGCCGGACCATCTCGCCCGAGACGGAAGCCGGCCGCTTGGACAATTGGGGCACGTGCAGATGGCCCACCATCATGCCGCCAATCCCCGCACGGATGGCTGCCCGGAAAGGAACCCACTCCACACTGTCGAGCCGCGCCCGGTCGAAGGGCAAGTGAGGCAAGGCCCGGTGTGAATCGGTTTCCGTATCCCCATGCCCGGGGAAATGCTTGCAGACCGCCAGTATCCCACCGTCTTCCAGACCGCGGGCGTACGCCACCACCTTCCGGGCCACTTCCTGCGGAGAGGCTCCGAACGAGCGGGTGTTGATGACCGGGTTGGCCGGATTGTTGTCCACGTCGGCCACGGGGGCGAAGTTCACCTGGACACCGATTTCGCGCAACTGGCGGGCCACTTCCCTACCGTAGCGATAGAGCAGCGTATCGTTGGCAATGCATCCCAAAATCCGGTTCCGCGGGAATCCCGGTGTCCCTTTCAAGCGCATCGAAAGTCCCCACTCGCCGTCGAAAGTCACCAGCAACGGCACCCTGCTCCACTGCTGGGCCAGGTTTGTCAGCTGCACCTGCCGTTCCACCTCTCCTCCCGAAAAGAGCAAGCCACCGATGGCATACTCGCGGATGACCGACTGGAGGCTCTCCCGGTTCTTCTCGGTCGTCAGCGGTGCCACCGTATGAATCACCAGCTGCCCGATTTTCTCTTTCAAGGTCATCTCCTCCAGCTGCTGCTCCACCCATTGGCTACAGGCGGCCCGGTCGCTCATTCGCAACAGGACATTAGGGGTGGTCTGCGCCATTCCCGCCGACAGACTCCCCCACAGCAACAAGAGCAAAGTCCCCATCCATCCATTGTTTATCTTCGTACGTTTCATATTTTTTGCGTTATTAACCGACCAAAAGTAGGAAAAAAAACGTTTTCGGCCAAAGAATCACGAAAAAAAAGCCGAAAGATTTGGCCATTAGCGGGAAAATGCGTTACTTTGCACCGCTTTCGCGCAATCGCTGTCAAGAAGAGATACTTGGTATGTTGCGTAGTAACGATAAACAATTTAATTTTAAAGGAAACATGGATTTAATTAAAATTGCTGAAGAAGCATTTGCTACTGGCAAACAGCATCCTTCATTCAAGGCAGGTGACACAATTACAGTAGCTTATCGTATTATTGAAGGTAACAAGGAACGTGTACAGCTGTATCGCGGCGTTGTCATCAAAATCTGCGGCCACGGCGAAAAGAAGCGCTTCACGGTTCGCAAAATGTCGGGAACTGTAGGTGTAGAACGTATCTTCCCCTTGGAATCTCCGGCTATCGACAGCATCACTGTCAACAAAGTGGGTAAGGTTCGTCGCGCTAAGTTGTACTACCTGCGTGCACTTACCGGTAAGAAGGCAAGAATTCAGGAAAAGCGCGTGAACAACGCCTAAGATTGAAATCAAGTATTCCTTACATACGAAAACAGGAGGCAAACCGACAAGGGTCTTGCCTCCTGTTTTCGTAGGGTGTTCCTGCATCCCGGCTATTCGATGATTTCCACATCCGTCATGTGCCCCTCGTTGCGGCGGCGGTAGCGGAACAGGCGGACCAGATCGGTCAGGGCGTAGACGATGGCGGCAGCTCCCAACAGGATGAAGGGGACCGTGGCTGCCTCGAAAGGATTGAACAGTACCACCAGACCTGCCACGAAGACCAGGACGGGCACCACCAACCAGGCCCACGGAACGGGCAGCTGCGCTCGGGCCGCCGCCAGATTGGACAACTGGCTGACCCCGGCCAACACCAGCAAGGCACCCAAGACATACATCAGGATACTGACAAAAAAGCCCGGCATAATAATCAGCCAAATGCCGAACAACGCACTGCCCAGGGCTACTACCGGAAACGCAGAACGCTGCGCCGAACGCTGGGTAATCGAGGTGAACAGTCCCAGCAAGCCCGGGATAAGAAACAATACCCCGATGGTAATGACCAGGTAATTGACTGCCATTCCGGGCCATACGACCAACAAGATGCCGATAATCAGCGCACACAGGCTGCTGGCCAGCGAATAATTGAATGTTTTCATCATTTGCCTCCTTTTCTATAGGTATTTCTACAGCGAATATAGTCATTTTCTCCCAGACAAGCGGAAAGAATGAGGATAAAAAAGCTAAAAATCACCAGAACGCCCTCCTCCGTACACCAGTCATAAATACGCCTGTTTTTACATAATGGTAATGAAAAGAAAAAAACTACGGCCGAATGCCAGAAGAAACGGCGGCATTTCTTCTAAAAAGCCAGAAACTAAATTTCTGTTAAAATAACAACTGCCATCGTAACAGTCTAACGACAGGCATCGTCACCTCCTTACGACCGCTGTGCTTACGCTTCTTCGACAGGCATTCTTGGGGCGCTTCGACAGGCATTCTTGAGTTGCTTCGACAGGTGGCTAAGAAAGACAAGAACAGACCCTCTTCCTCCACATCCCCCACAGGTATCCGCCGTTTTCAGAAAAAGCCATGACGGGAAGCAAAAAAAGTCGGCATTTCGCTTGGATTATCAAAAATAATCCCTACTTTTGCATCGATTAATAAACAAAACAACCGAATAAATAGAGAACTATCATGAATACCCAGTTGACGAATACATTCTTTTGGTGGCGCCGCTTACAACTCCCGAAGTCGTAAGTGAGCCCCGTATGTGTGTATCCGTCTGCTGAATCAACGAAAGAAACAAGGAAAGAGGCTGTCGTACTTACGACAGCCTCTTTTTCGTTGAGGCACCCACAGAAACAAGAACAAAAAAACAAATTACAACGCATCATGAAAACGTATCAAGTCAACCCGGAAGGGTATTATGGGGAGTTCGGCGGTGCCTACATCCCCGAAATTCTCCACCGATGTGTGGAAGAACTGCGACTGGCCTATCGGAGAGTCATCGACAGTCCGGACTTTCAGGAAGAATTTGCCCAGCTGCTGCGCGACTACGTAGGCCGCCCCTCCCCCCTCTACCTGGCCCGGAGGCTGTCGGAGCAGTATGGCTGCAAAATCTACCTGAAACGCGAGGACCTGAACCACACCGGTGCCCACAAGATCAACAACGCCATCGGACAGGTGCTGCTGGCCCGGCGCATGGGCAAGCGGCGCATCATTGCCGAAACCGGTGCCGGCCAGCACGGCGTGGCCACCGCTACGGTATGTGCCCTGATGAACATGGAGTGTGTGGTCTATATGGGCAAGACCGATGTGGAGCGCCAGCACGTGAACGTGGAAAAGATGAAGATGCTGGGAGCCACCGTGCGCCCCGTCACCTCGGGCAACATGACCCTGAAGGATGCCACCAACGAGGCCATCCGCGACTGGTGCTGCCATCCTGAGGACACCTATTACGTCATCGGCTCTACCGTAGGCCCTCATCCCTACCCCGACATGGTGGCCCGCCTGCAGTCGGTCATCAGCGAAGAAATCCGCCGGCAGCTGCTGGAACACGAAGGACGCGACTACCCCGACTACCTGATGGCCTGCGTGGGAGGAGGTAGCAACGCCGCCGGTACCATCTACCACTACATCGACGACGAGCGGGTGAAAATCGTGCTGGCCGAAGCCGGAGGAAAAGGAGTGGAGACTGGAATGACCGCCGCCACGATACATGCCGGACGGTTGGGCATCATCCACGGCTCGAAGACCTTAGTGATGCAGGATGCCGACGGACAGATCATCGAGCCCTACTCCATCTCAGCCGGACTGGACTATCCGGGCATCGGTCCCCTGCACGCCCACCTCTCGCAGGAACACCGCGCCACCATCCTGGCCGTGAACGACGAGGAAGCCATCCGCGCCGCCTACGAACTGACACGGTTAGAGGGCATCATCCCGGCACTGGAATCGGCCCATGCCCTGGGCGCACTGCCCCAGCTGCACTTCCAACCGACCGACATCGTCGTGCTGACCGTTTCCGGACGCGGCGACAAAGACATGGAAACGTATCTGAACCACCACCCTAACTTCCCCGAACAATGAAGACCTACACGTATACCACCCAATACAAGACGCTGCTGGGCGACCTGCACACCCCGGTCAGCACGTACCTGAAAGTCCGTGACCTGTTTCCACAGAGTGCCCTCATGGAAAGCTCGGACTACCACGGCGGCGAGAACAGCCGCTCGTTCATCGGACTGAATCCCATCGCCCGCATCGAAGTGGGACACGGCATTGCCACCGCCTCCTACCCCGACGGCACGCACGAAAGCCGTCCCGTGAGCGATGACTATCCGGTAGAGACCGCCATCAGCGCGTTCCTCTCGCGTTTCCAGGTGAGCGGAGAATATGCCGGCTACTGCGGACTGTACGGCTACACCACCTCGAACGCCGTCCGCTACTTCGAGCACATCGCCGTGAAGGACAGCACCGAAACGAAGAACGACGCTCCCGACATCCTGTACATCCTCTACAAATACATCATCGTGTTCAACGACTTCAAGAGCGAGATGGTGCTGGTGGAGATGCTGGGAGAGGGAGAGACCAGCCATATCGACACCATCAAACGGGCCATCGCCGACCGGAACTACACCACCTACGAGTTCCATCCGGTGGGCCCCACCACCAGTACCCTGACCGACGAAGAGCACAAGGCCAACATCCGCAAAGGAATCGCCCACTGTCTGCGCGGTGACGTGTTCCAGATTGTCCTCTCCCGGCGCTTCATCCAGCGGTTCGAAGGAGATGACTTCAAGCTCTACCGGGCCCTGCGGAGCATCAACCCCTCCCCCTCCCTGTTCTACTTCGATTTCGGCGGTTTCCGCATCTTCGGTTCCTCGCCCGAAACGCACTGCAAGATCGAGGGACGGACAGCGACCATCGACCCGATAGCCGGCACCACCCGACGCAGCGGCGACAAGGACACCGACGAACAGCTGACCGCGGCCCTGCTGGCGGACCCGAAGGAGAATGCCGAACACGTCATGCTGGTGGACCTGGCCCGCAACGACCTGAGCCGCAACTGCCACAACGTACACGTGGCCTTCTACAAGGAACCGCAGTACTACAGCCACGTCATCCACCTGGTCAGCCGCGTCAGCGGCGAACTGGACGAAGGAGCCGACCCGATCAAGGCCTTCATCGACACTTTCCCTGCCGGTACCCTGAGCGGTGCACCCAAGGTGCGTGCCCTGCAGCTCATCAACGAATACGAGCCCCACAACCGGGGGGCGTATGGAGGGTGCGTGGGCTTCATCGGTCTGAACGGAACGCTGAACCAGGCCATCACCATCCGTACGTTCGTGAGCCGCAACGGCGAACTGTGGTTCCAGGCGGGCGGCGGCATCGTGGCCAAGAGCAACGAAGAGAACGAACTGCAGGAAGTGAACAACAAGCTCGGTGCGCTGCGCAAGGCCATCCTGCTGGCAGAGACCCTGTAAAAACATGAACCTTTAGAATTGTTGGAAACCATGAACATCGTCATCATTGATAATTACGACTCCTTTACCTACAACCTCAGCCACCTGGTAAAGGAACTGGGGGCAACCGTCAGCGTACTGCGCAATGACTGCTTCCGGCTGCCCGATCTCGAAGCCTATGACAAGATCCTGCTGTCGCCGGGGCCGGGCATTCCGGAAGAAGCCGGACTGCTGCTGGACGTTATCCGCCACTATGCCGGCCAGAAGCCCATCCTGGGCATCTGCCTGGGCGAACAGGGCATCGGCGAAGCCATGGGCGGACGGCTTGTCAACCTGAAAGAGGTGTACCACGGCGTGCAGACCCCCGTCACACGGACCACCGAGGACTATCTCTTCGAAGGACTGCCCTCCTGCTTCCCCGTGGGCCGTTACCACTCGTGGGTCGTCGACCACCCCACCCTGCCCGACAGCCTGGAAGTGACCGCCGTGAGTGAAGAAGGATACATCATGGCCCTGCGTCACCGCACCTGGGACGTACGCGGCATCCAGTTTCATCCCGAATCGGTGCTGACCCCCTCGGGGAAGGCCATCCTGCGAAACTGGCTGGAACACTGACCAGCGACCCGACACTTGAAGTACAATACATTTATCCCAACTACAATGAAACAACTACTCACCCATCTCTTCCAGCACGAAGTGCTCAGCGAAGAGGAAGCCTGCCGGCTGATGAACCACATTACGGCAGGAGACTACAACGACGCACAACTGGCTGCCCTGCTCACCGTCTACCGGATGCGCAACATCACCGTAGACGAACTGCTGGGCTTCCGCAACGCCTTGCTGGGCACCCGCATTCCTGTCGACCTGGCGGCCTATCGCCCCATCGACATCGTAGGTACCGGCGGCGACGGGAAGAACACCTTCAACATATCTACCTGTGCCTGCTTCATCGTGGCCGCCGCCGGCTATCCCGTGGCCAAGCACGGCAACTACGGAGCGACCTCCATCAGCGGTGCCAGCAATGTCATGGAACAACACGGTGTCCGGTTCAGCAACCGTCAGGAAGACCTGCAACGGTCCATTGAGGGCTGCAACATGGCCTACCTGCATGCCCCCTTGTTCAATCCGGGACTGAAAGCCGTAGGGCCCGTCCGCAAAGCCTTGCAGGTACGCACCCTCTTCAACCTGCTGGGCCCGCTGGTCAATCCCTGCCAGCCCGACTACCAGCTGCTCGGGGTGGCCGACCTGCAGCAGATGCGCCTCTACACCCATACCCTGCAACGCCTCGGTATCGGTTTCGCTGTGGTGAACAGCCTGGACGGCTACGACGAAATCTCGCTGACCGATGAATTCAAGATTTGCACCAACACCTACGAAGGCATCTACCGGCCGGCCGACCTGGGACTGTCCACTGCCCGTACGGAAGACCTGCAGGGAGGAGACAGCCCGCAAGCCGCCGCCCGCATCTTCGACCATGTGCTCCAGAACCAGGGGACGACCGCCCAGACAGACTGCGTGCTGGCCAATGCCGCCTTCGCCATCCAGGCCATCGAGCAGCAGAAGAGTGCCACCGAATGCGTGGCCATCGCCCGAGAAGCACTGGAGAGCGGAAAGGCCTGGAAGACCCTGCAACGATTCATCGAACTCAACTCCTGACCCCGTACGACTATGGACACAGATATCCTGACCACCATCCTCGCCCGCAAGCGTGAGACGTTGGCAGACGAACAGCAGGCGGTGCCTCTGGACTACCTCGCCGCACAGCTGGGAGATCCGCAACCGGGCATCAGCATGAAGCAGCACCTGGCCGCCTCCCCTTATGGCATCATCGCCGAATTCAAACGGCGGTCGCCTTCGAAAGGGTGGATTCACCAGGAGGCAGACCCTGCCCTCGTCGCCCCTGCCTATCAGGCGGCAGGGGCATCGGCCCTCTCCATCCTGACCGACGCGCCGTTCTTCGGCGGAAGCCTGAAGGACCTGCGCCAGGCCCGCTCGCAAGTGCGGCTGCCCATCCTGCGGAAAGACTTCATCGTGAGTCCCTACCAGCTCTATCAAGCCAAACTGACGGGGGCGGATGCCGTACTGCTGATTGCCGCCGCCCTCCGTGTGGACGAATGCCGGTCGCTGGCCGCCGAGGCACACCGCCTGCAGCTGGAGGTGCTGCTGGAACTGCACCGGGAAGAAGAACTGGCATACATCCATGAAAATATTGACATGGTAGGCATCAACAACCGCAACCTGGGTACCTTCCACACCGATGTGGAAAACTCCTTCCGCCTGGCGGAGCAACTGCCGAAAGATACCGTACTGGTATCGGAAAGCGGCATCTCGCAGCCAGCAACGGTACGGCGGTTGCGCCAGGCGGGATTCCGCGGCTTCCTCATCGGAGAGACCTTCATGCGATCCACAGACCCCGGAGAAGCCTTGGCCGGTTTCATCCGGCAACTGCAAGAGGAGGAAAGCCTATGATTGTCAAAGTATGCGGAATGCGCGAGGCGGAGAACATCCGCGCCGTAGAGCAGACCGGTGCGGACTGGATGGGATTCATCTTTTATCCCCGTTCGCCCCGCTTCGTTCCAGCACCGCCTTCCTACTTGCCCCAGTCGGTGCGCCGCGTGGGGGTATTCGTCAATGCCGGGGAAGCGGACATCCGGGAACGGGCCGACGCTTTCCGGCTCGACAGCATCCAGCTGCACGGCCAGGAACTGCCTTCCTTGTGCCAACAGCTCCGGGAGGCAGGACTGACCGTCATCAAGGCGTTTGCCCCGAAACAGGCCAAAGACTTCACGGCCACGGCCGACTACGAAGACTGTGCCGACTATTTCCTGTTTGACACGCCTACCGCCTCCTTCGGCGGATCTGGCCGTCCCTTCGACTGGAGCCTGCTCCGGCACTATACCGGCCGTACGCCTTTCCTACTCAGCGGCGGCCTGTGTCCCGACAGCCTGGAAGCCTTGCACCAATTCCGCCACCCGCGCTGGGCAGGCATCGACCTGAACAGCGGTTTCGAGACAGCCCCGGGCCGGAAAGATGCAGAGCTACTGCAATCGTTTATCACCAAATTCAAGAGCCACTAAAAAAAACATGCATGCTTATGAACCGAATCAACGAATTATTCAGCAAAAAACACCAGAACATACTTTCCATCTACTTTTGTGCCGGCAGTCCCACCCTGGAAGGCACCGCAACGGTGATCCGTACCTTGCAGGACAAAGGCATCGACATGATTGAAATCGGTATCCCGTTCAGCGACCCCATGGCCGACGGTCCCGTCATCCAGGCCGCTGCCACCCAAGCCTTGCGCAACGGCATGACCCTCCGACGGCTGTTCGACCAGCTGCAGCACATCCGTCAGGAAGGAGTCACCATCCCCCTGGTCCTGATGGGGTACCTCAACCCCATCCTGCAGTTCGGATTCGAAGCCTTCTGCCGCCGCTGCCAGGAATGTGGCATTGACGGGGTCATTATTCCCGACCTGCCCTTCAACGACTATAGGGAGGAATACCGCGCCATCTCGCAGCAATACGACATCAAAGTGACCATGCTCATCACGCCCGAAACCAGCGAGGAGCGCATCCGCCTCATCGACCAGTATGCCGACGGCTTTATCTACATGGTCTCTTCGGCCGCCATCACCGGGGCGCAAAAAGACTTCAACGAACAGAAGCAGGCGTATTTCCGCCGCATCGAAGCGATGCAGCTGCAACACCCGCGCATGATCGGGTTCGGCATCTCGAACCGGCAGACGTTCGAAGCAGCGGCCGCTCATGCAGCCGGTTGCATCATCGGCAGCAAGTTCGTGACCCTGCTGCAAGAAGCGAAAGGGAATGCGGCTCTCGCCGCAGACCGGCTGCTGGCCGCCATCCGCTGATAGAAAATACTCCTTCAGGAGGGTGTGTCAAAATGACAGGCGACGCTGATTTTGACACACCTTCCATATCTTCTTCATTGGTTATTGGTTAATTGTGTTTTCAGATAGTCGTAAAAATCATGCTGCGCCCTCACCTTCGGTCCGTCGGGGGTACGCTTGAACACATTCCGCAATGCATCGTCGACCCAGCAAGCCTTCCAGTCGGACGTCAGCTGCAGCTCGAGCATGTCCACCAGCTGCTGCCGCAACCCCCTGTCGAGCACCGGCACCACGGCCTCGATGCGGCGGTAAAGGTTGCGCTGCATCCAGTCGGGCGAACCGATAAAGAGACGCGGATTCCCGTTGTTTCCGAAATACCACACGCGGGCATGCTCCAGAAAGCCGTCCACGATACGGGTGATGCGGATGTTACGGCTGAACGGCCGACCGGGAATCAGGCAGCAGATGCCCCGTACAATCAGGTCGACCTGCACGCCGGCCTCGCTGGCCGCATAGAGTTCCTCAATCATGGATACATCCTGCAGGGCATTCATCTTCAAGATAATGCGACCCTGCTTTCCATTGCGGGCTAACTCCACCTCGCGATGAATCATTTTCTTCAGTTCCGGCAACAGGTTGAAGCGGGCAATCAGCAGACGCCTGAACACCGGTTCGGTCACCTCCCGCTGCAGGGTACGGAACAACAGGTGCATGTCGTCCACTACGACAGGGCTACACGTAAAGTAACCGATATCGGCATACACCTTGGCCGTCTTTTCGTTGAAATTGCCCGTGCTGACATAGGCATAGCTCCGGATCGGCTTGCCCTGGTCGTCCTCCCGGAGCACCAGGGCCACCTTGGCATGTACCTTCAGTCCCGGAATACTGTAGATGATGTGCACTCCGGCCTTGGTCATCATTTCCGCCGTGACCAGATTGTTCTCTTCATCAAAGCGGGCCTTCAGCTCCACGAACACCGTCACCCGTTTCCCGTTCTGTGCCGCCGCAATGAGCAGGTTGATGACCTCGGAATGCTCGGCCACCCGATACTGCGTAATCATGATTTCCCGGCAATGGCGGTCGTTCACGGCCTCGTGGAGGAAATGGGTAAAATGGTCGAAAGTATGGTAAGGATAGTAGAGCAGCACATCCCGGCGAGCCACGAGCCGGTACATGAAGCGCGGGCACGTGTCGAGCCCTGGCATGCGGAGTCCTTGCGGCTTGCTAACCGGCAGGATCTGCGGGTTGGGACAAGGCAACGCCGACAGATCCTCCAGGTTCAGGTGCTTGTCGCCCGGCACCAGTTCCTCGCGGTGAATGGAGAAAGCATCCACCAGGAAGTCGAGGAAGTCTGCCGGCATCTTCCGGTCGTAGACAAAGCGGGCGATGGCCCCTATCTTGCGCTTCTTGACCCGTTCCTTCAGGCGTTCCACCACGTTCTCGGACGGAACATCGTCCACGTAGATATCGGCATCCCGGGAAATCTTGCAGCAATAGCTGCAGTCTACCTGGTACCCCACAAAAATCTCTTGAAGGTTGTCCTTGATGAGGTCTTCGAGAAACATCAGGAAATAGTCCTCCCCTTCGCGCGGCAATTCGACAAAGCGGGGCAACCGGCTGTAGGGCAGCTTCAGGATGTAGTATTCTTCGTCGCCTCCCCCTTTGCGGCGGACCCGCACAGCCAGATACAGACGGCGGTCGCGCAGGAACATGCGGACACAGGCTTTCTCGACCTTCACCGGAGCGAGGTAAGGAAAGACCTCCTCCGTAAAATACCGATGGGCAAACTCGCGCTGGGCGGGCGACAGTTCCTGCCGCGACTGGTAGAAGACGATGTGCTGCCGGCTCAATGCAGGCAGAATGTCCTGTTCATAGATGCGGACACGATCTTCGAGCTGGGCATTGACAATATCGGTGATTTGTCGGATCAATGCACGTGCCTGACCGACGGTCAACGTCTCGCTGCGGCCACCGGAAGCCACGGCCTTCAGTTCGGCCACCCGCACCTTATAGAATTCCTCGAGGTTCGATGAGTAAATGGCAATAAAGTTAATGCGCTCGTACAGAGGAAGATCTGCATCCTCTGCCTCCAACAGTACGCGATGGTTGAACGACAGCCAACTGATGTCGCGGTTGAAATATCTCATTTCTTTCTCCATAATTTCTCTGAAGCTTTGGCCAAAATTACTACCTTTGTATGAATAAAACAAAGAAAAATGACAAGAATCGGACTTCTATCAGATACGCACGGTTACTGGGACGACCGTTACCTGAAATATTTCGAGCCGTGCGACGAAATCTGGCATGCCGGCGACATCGGCTCGCAGGACATCATCGACCGGCTGAAAGCCTTCCGGCCCTTCAGAGCGGTGTATGGCAACATCGACGGCCAGGACATCCGGTTGCAATACCCGGAAACGAACCGCTTTACCCTCGACGGGGCCGACGTGCTGATGAAACACATCGGCGGCTATCCGGGCAAGTACGACCGTTCCGTCCGCCCTGCCCTCCTTGCCCATCCTCCCCGGCTGTTCATCAGCGGACACTCGCACATCCTGAAAGTGAAATACGATCCCACCCTGCAGCTGCTACACATCAATCCGGGGGCCGCGGGGAAATACGGCTTCCACACCCAGCGTACCCTGGTCCGCTTTTCCATCCACGAAGGGCAGTTTTCCGACCTGGAAGTCATCGAACTGGGTGCCTGACTGCCACCGAAAAGCGATAGAGGTGCTGTCGGCACAAAATCTATCTGCAATCGTGGCAGAAATTTGGGCCAACTATTTGAAAGTTTAAAAAAATTTCCGAAATTTGCAAACCAATAAATATTCTATCTGAACATATATGAGAACTTACTTAGTGACAGGGGCAGCCGGATTTATCGGCTCGAACTACGTGAAATATCTGCTGGCCAACCACGACGACATTCGGATAATCATACTGGATGCACTGACCTATGCAGGTAATCTGGCAACCATTGCCAACGACATTGACAATGAGCGTTGCTACTTCGTCAGAGGAAACATTTGCGACCGTAACCTCGTGGACCAGTTGTTTGCAGACTATAAGTTCAACTACATCGTGAACTTTGCCGCCGAGAGTCATGTGGACCGCAGCATTGAGAATCCGCAGCTCTTTCTGAAAACCAATATTTTGGGTACACAGAACCTAATGGATGCCGCCCGTCGGGCCTGGGTGACCGGAAAGGATGAGCATGGCTATCCCACCTGGCGCAAGGATGTCCGTTTTCATCAGGTATCGACCGATGAAGTATATGGTTCGCTGGGCGAAGACGGATATTTTACCGAAGAGACTCCCCTGTGTCCGCACAGTCCGTACAGCGCATCGAAGACCAGTGCAGACTTGTTTGTCATGGCTTACCACGACACGTACAAGATGCCCGTCACCATCACCCGCTGTTCGAACAACTACGGACCCTACCACTTCCCGGAAAAACTGATTCCGCTGATCATCAAGAATATTCTCGAAGGAAAGCGGTTACCGGTCTATGGCAATGGCACGAATGTGCGCGACTGGCTCTATGTGGAAGACCACTGTAAAGCCATCGACCTGGTAGTCCGTAAGGGCAGAAACGGTGAAATCTACAATGTGGGAGGCCACAACGAGAAGCAGAACATTGAAATCGTGAAACTGACCATCGCCACCATCCACCGGCTGATGGAAGAGGAGCCGGCCTATCGCAAGGTACTGAAGAAAAAGGAGCTGGATGAACACGGACAAATCCGCATTGACTGGATCAACGACTCGCTGATTACATTCGTCAAGGATCGTCTGGGACACGACCAGCGGTATGCCATCGACCCGACAAAAATCAAGAACGAACTGGGATGGTATCCGGAAACGTGCTTTGATGAAGGTATTGAAAAGACGATTGTCTGGTACCTGAACCATCAGGACTGGGTGAAGAACGTCACCTCCGGAGACTACCAGAATTATTACGACAGTATGTACAAGAACCGCTGAGCCGAAAACGGTTCTTCCTACCGATAGAAGGAGGGTGTGTCAATTGACACACCCTCCTCATTTATTTATTCCGACAGCAGGTAGGCCTTGAAGTCGGCAAAATCCTTCGACATCGGTACCGTCTGTTTGGTTCCTTTCATGAAAGCCTGCAGCTTTTCCGGAATCTGTACGGTAGCACCGATGGCATTGACCACGGTCTGCAGGAACTTGGCCGGGTGTGCCGTTTCGAGGAATACCCCCGTTTCACCGGGCTGCAACTGTTCGGTCAAGGCACGATAGCCGCAGGCACCGTGCGGGTCGAGCAGGTAACCGGTTTCCTGATAGGTCTGTTGGATGGCTTCACGAATCTGTTCATCCGTATAGGTAGCCCCACTGATTTCCGCCGCAATCCGTTCGTGACTGCCCCCGTAGAGGTCGAGCACGCGGGCAAAATTGCTCGGATTGCCCACATCCATGGCATTGGCAATCGTGGCCACGGAAGGACGCGGACAATACTCGGCCGTCTGGAGGTACTGATAGAAAATGTCGTTGCGGTTGTTGGCCGCGATGAAACGCTTGAGGGGCAACCCCATGTGCTTGCCGAACAAGCCGGCCGTAATATTCCCAAAGTTACCGCTGGGCACACAAACCACCACTTCGTCGGCCTTGCCCATCTTCTTCAACTGGGCATAGGCATAGAAATAATAGAAAGCCTGCGGCAAGAAGCGGGCCACATTAATGGAGTTGGCCGATGTCAGCTGCATGTGACGGTTCAACTCTTCGTCCATGAACGCATTCTTCACCAATGCCTGGCAATCGTCGAACGTACCCTCCACCTCAATGGCCGTGATATTCTGCCCCAAGGTGGTGAACTGCTTCTCCTGAATCTCGCTGACCTTTCCTTTCGGATAGAGCACATAGACATGAATGCCTTCTACCCCCAGGAACCCGTTGGCCACGGCACTGCCGGTATCTCCCGAGGTGGCCACCAATACATTGACCTTTTGTTTGCCTTCCTTACGGATGAAATAACCGAGCAGACGGGCCATGAAACGGCCGCCCACATCCTTGAAGGCCAACGTAGGTCCGTGGAACAGCTCCAGCGCATAGATATTCTCCTTCACCTGCACAACCGGAGCATCGAAGCTCAAGGTGTCATACACCAGCTGCTTCAGCGTGTCGGCAGGAACATCCTCTCCGAAAAAGGCATCGGCTACGCGGTAGGCGATTTCCTGAAAAGACAGGTCCTGGATTTCGTCGAAAAACGATTCCGGCAACCGTTTGATTTCGTAAGGCATAAACAATCCCTTGTCAGCGGCCAGTCCCTTCACTACAGCTTCCTCGAGAGTAGCGTCAGCGGCCTGTTTGTTAGTGCTGTAATACTTCATATCTTGTTGTTTTCAATATTCATAAACAGGTTCATAAATTCATCCTTCTCCAGACTGCCGTACGCTCCCTCACGACAAGCCACCTCGTCGTAGGTCTGCACACCGTCGGGTTCGATACCCGGATAATAGATCAAGAACGGAATCGGCTCGGCCGTATGCGTGCGGTGGGCACAAGGGGTCGGATGGTCGGGCAGCACGGCAATGGCCACCGGTTCGTCCCAGTCTTTCACGGCCTCATAGATGGGGCCCAAGGCACGGCTGTCGAGGTATTCAATGGTCTTCAGCTTCAGGTCGACATTTCCTTCGTGACCGGCCTCATCGCTGGCCTCGATATGGAGATAGACAAAGTCATCGGTCTTCAAGGCATCAATCGCCGCCTGAGCCTTTCCCTCGTAATTGGTGGTGTACAATCCAGTCGCGCCTTCCACATCGATACAACGCAGTCCGGCATAGTGGCCGATACCACGAATCAGGTCTACCGCCGTAATGACGGAGCCTTTACGAATGGAAGGATATTTCTGGGAAAGCGGCTCCATCTTCGGACGATAGCCCGGACTCCAAGGCCAGATGCTGTTGGCCGGGTCCTTGCCTTCGGCCACGCGTCGAAGATTGACAGGATGGTTGGCCAACAACTGCTGCGAAGCGAGGATCAGCTCGTTCAACAGATCGGCCGTTTCCTGCGCTTCCGGGCAAAGCGCCTTGACCAGATTCGGACGGAAGGGCTGAAGGGGAACGTCGTGGGGCGGCACACATGCCACCCGTTTGTTTCCTCCCTTCACCACCAACAGGTGGCGATACTGTACGCCCGTGTAGAAATGCACCCGGTCTGAACCCAGCTTCTCGTCCAGGTACTTTATCAGTACATCGGCCTCTTCGGTCGTGATATGCCCGGCCGAATGGTTCTTCAGCAACTCTCCTTCCACGCACACGATGTTACACCGCATGGCCATATCGCCCGGCTGTAGTTCCACACCGATACTGGCCGCTTCCAGTACGCCCCGGCCTTCGTACACCTTCGGGAGATCATATCCCATGACCGACATGTTGGCCACTTCGCTGCCCGGATGGAAGCCGTCGGCCACCGTCTTCAACATCCCCGTACGTCCCAGGGCCGCCAACCGGTCCATGTAAGGAGTATGGGCATATTGCAACAAGGTCTTGCCGCCCAGCGACGGTACGGCCCAATCGGCCATTCCGTCGCCCAAAATGATAATACGTTTCATGCTCTCTTTTTTTCGTGGAGTGTCATCTATTAAATGTTCGCTATGCTCATGATGTCCGCAAACACTCCGGCTGCGGTCACGGCAGCTCCTGCCCCATATCCCTGGATGAGGAGCGGATATTCATTGTAACGTTCGGTGGTCAGCAGAATAATGTTGTTACTGCCTTCCAAGTCGTAGAACGGATGGTGATGGTCTACCTCCTGCAAGGAAACGCAAGCCTTCCCTTCGATCAGTTGAGCCACAAAGCGCAACCGCTTGTTCTCCTGTTCGAGCTTCCTGCGGCGGGCCTCAAAGTCAGCGTCGAGCTCAGGAAGGCGGTGCCAGAAATCATCGAGGGAACCTTCGAAGAAGTCATCGGGAATAAAGAGATGCTTCTCCACATCCGCCTGGTCGATGCGATACCCTGCCTCACGGGCCAGGATGACCAGTTTCCGGATTACATCCTTTCCACTCAGGTCAATGCGCGGATCGGGCTCGGAATACCCTTCCTCTTTCGCCCGGCGGATGGTTTCGCTCAAGGGTACATCCGGTCCCAATGTATTGAAGATATAGTTCAGCGTTCCGCTCAACACGGCCTGTATCTTCAGGATCTTGTCCCCACTGTTGATCAGGTCGTTGATGGTATTGATGATGGGCAGTCCCGCCCCCACATTGGTTTCGAAAAGGAACTTCACTCCCCGTTGGCGGGCAATCTGCTTCAGTTCCGCATAGACATCGTATTGCGACGAAGCGGCAATCTTGTTGGCTGCCACCACGGCGATATTATGGCTCAGGAAATCCTTATACAGTCCGGCAATCTCCGCACTAGCCGTACAATCCACAAAGACCGAATTGAAAATGTTCATGCCGATGATTTCATCGTGCAGCACTTTCGGCGACGACGGGATTCCCTTTTCCTCCAGCGTCTGGCGGAAGTTGCCCAGGTCAATGCCCTCGCGCGTGAAGTAGGCATAATGGCCGTTGGCAATGCCCACCACCTTCAGCTTCAGTCCCCGCTCCTGTTTCAGTTTCTCCTGCTGGCTATGGATCTGTTCAATCAGGCTGTGCCCCACTGTCCCGATACCGCAGATGAAGAGGTTCAGCACCTGATACTCGGACAAGAAAAAAGAATCGTGAATGACATTCAGTGTCTTACGGAGCGAAGTCCCATCCACGACAAACGAAATGTTCGTTTCGGAAGCTCCCTGGGCACAAGCAATCACGTTGATGCCATTCCGTCCCAACGTACCGAACAGCTTGCCGGCAATGCCCGGGGTATGTTTCATGTTCTCACCCACAATGGCCACCGTGGCCAGGTTCCGTTCCGCCTTCATCGGCGAAATCTCCCCCATCTCGATTTCCTTCTGGAACTCCTCGTTCAACACCTCGCACGCCAAGGCTGCATCTTCATTCCGTACCCCGATGGACGTGGAGTTCTCCGAAGAAGCCTGCGACACGAGGAACACACTGATGCCGTTCTCGGCCAAGGTCTTGAAAATACGGTGGTTCACACCAATGACGCCTACCATACCCAATCCGGTCATCGTAATCAGGCAGGTATCATTGATGGACGAAATGCCCTTGATGGGTTTCGAAGTATGGTCGGTCTGCTGGCGAATGACGGTACCCGGCGCTTCGGGGTTGAACGTATTCTTCACCAGGATGGGAATGTTCTTGTGGCATACGGGATAAATGGTAGGCGGATAAACCACCTTGGCACCGAAGTTGCACAATTCCATGGCTTCCACATAACTCAGGTCGCTAATGGGATAAGCGGTACTGATGACCCGCGGATCCGCCGTCATGAAGCCATCCACATCCGTCCAGATTTCCAGCTGTTCGGCGTCCAATGCCGCCGCCAGAATGGAAGCCGTATAGTCGGAACCACCACGTCCCAAGTTGGTGACTTCGCCCGTTTCCTTGTCCGAAGCGATGAACCCCGGCACCAGCGACACCTGTGGGATTTCCTGGAAGGCCTCCTTGACCAACCGGTTGGTCAATTCGGAATCGAGAATATATTTGTTGTGTTTCCGCTCGGTCTTGATGAAGCTGCGCGAATCGAACCATTTGGCCCCTTTGACCAGGGTGGCTACAATGATGGACGAAAGACGCTCTCCATAACTGACAATCGTAGCCGAAGTCTTGGGCGAGAGGTCATGGATCAAGTAGATGCCCTGGAAAATGTCCTTCAGTTCGCTCAGCAGACCGTTCACACGGTCGAGCAACTCCTCCCGTGCCGGACCCGCGGGTATCACGGTGTACACCATTTCGATGTGGCGGTTCACGATTTCCTTCATTTCCTTTTCATACGCAGCATTTCCTGCGGCTGCCATCTTCGAGGTATGGATCAGTTTATCCGTAATTCCCCCCAAAGCAGATACCACAACAATCACCTTGTCATCGACCGCTTCTACTATCTTCTTAACACTCAACATACTGTTGACGGAACCTACAGATGTTCCTCCGAATTTCAATACTTTCATGTGCTTTTATTTTATCCTGACAAGCCCTTCTTCTCGCGGGAAAGACGGGTCTGTCTACAATTCATACTAAAAAAAATTGGTAATATCCTCAGAAATTTTGCTTACATCCGTAAGCGTGATTCACGTAGAAACACTCTATATTTTCCCTACCCCCGAGGGGTCATCCCGGAGGTCAATATACGGGTGAAAGTCCATCCCATCCCCGTCATGGCTGTATGTTGACAATATAGATGCATGATGTTTTGTTTTTATTTGGCGCAAATATAGGGACAATTTTCTACAATCAAATACTTTTCGCTGATTTTTTATCACGGATTGCTGAAATAATCCGAATAGAATCCGTATATTCGCTTTCCAAAGCAAAACCATCATCAATTATGGCAGCAAAAGAGAAGACCGTCTATGTCTGCACCAACTGCGGACAAGAATCGCCCAAATGGGCGGGCAAATGTCCGGCCTGCGGACAATGGAACACATTTGTGGAAGAGGTGCAACGAAAGGAAACGCCGGTGGCCAAACATACGGCACATGGCATCGAGTCGGTACGGACCAAGCCGCTGCGCCTGCGTGAGGTGCTGGGCAGTGAAGATCCGCGCATCAACCTGGGGGATGACGAACTGAACCGGGTATTGGGTGGCGGACTGGTGCAAGGCTCTCTGACCCTGATCGGGGGCGAGCCGGGCATCGGCAAATCAACGCTGGTTCTCCAGACGGTATTGCGTCTGGACAGACTGAAGGTGCTGTATGTATCGGGCGAGGAAAGCACCCGGCAACTCAAGCTCCGCGCAGACCGTATTCCCCACTCCGAATCGGACAACCTGCTCATTGCATGTGAGACCTCGCTGGAAGAAATCTTCACCCACATCAAGAATACGGCCCCCGACCTGGTCATCATCGACTCCATCCAGACGATTTCGACCGAATCGATCGACTCGTCACCGGGCAGCATCGTCCAGGTGCGCGAATGTTCGGCCGCCATCCTGAAATTCGCCAAAGAAACAGGGACACCGGTCATACTCATCGGGCATATCAACAAGGAAGGCAGCATTGCCGGACCGAAAGTGTTGGAACACATTGTCGATACGGTGCTGCAATTCGAGGGCGACCAGCATTATATGTACCGTATCCTGCGGAGTATCAAGAACCGATTCGGCAGTACTGCCGAACTGGGCATCTACGAAATGCGTCAGGACGGATTGCGCCAAGTCAGCAACCCGTCGGAGCTGTTGCTCTCGCAGGACTATGAAGGCATGAGCGGAGTGGCCATTGCAGGTGCCATCGAGGGCATCCGTCCGTTCCTCATCGAAGTGCAGGCACTGGTCAGTACGGCTGCCTATGGTATGCCGCAACGCTCGGCTACCGGCTTCGACATCCGCCGGATGAACATGCTACTGGCCGTACTGGAGAAGAGGGTCGGCTTCAAGCTGGGACAAAAAGACGTATTTCTGAACATTGCCGGTGGCCTGCGGGTGAACGACCCGGCCATCGACCTGGCCGTCATCAGTGCCATCCTATCGAGTAACATGGATACCGAAATCGAACAGGGAACGTGCATGACCGGAGAAGTCGGGCTGAGCGGTGAAATTCGTCCCGTGAACCGGATTGAGCAGCGCATCGGTGAGGCCGAAAAACTGGGATTCACCCGGATGCTCGTCCCCAAACACAACCTTCAGGGACTGGACCGCAAGAAACTGAAAATCGGACTGGTTCCGGTCCGGAAAGTGGAAGAAGCGTTCCGGGAATTATTCGGATAAAGGCATCGGTAAGTGAAAGTGGATGCATACAGATGCTTCACTCTGTTCAGCATGACATAAAAAAACCTACCAAAAGAAGAAACCCAGGTGAAAAAGGACGTACTGCCGAAAGAAAATGTCCGACTAAAAAAAGAAGGCCCTATAAAAATGTCATTCTGAACGCAGTAAAGCATCTGCATACATCCACCGATGATTGACAGACCCTTCGCTGCGTCCAGAATGACAAGCTCTATAAAAGGCGGTCCCCGTCGGGACCCGCCCTCATCGCATCTTTATCAGATGCCCAATGACTTCTTCACGGCTTCAATCTTGGCCGTTGCTTCCGCCTGTGCATTGGCATAGCACTTCGCGCACTTCATTTCACCCGGCAGTTCCATGTAGAACTTGATCTTCGGTTCTGTACCGGAAGGACGGACAGACACCTTTGTACCGTCTTCGGTGAAGTACTGCAGTACGTTGGAAGTTGTCGGCATATCGATGTCGGTCACGGTACCGTCGCCGGCAGTAGCCTTCAAGGTCTGGTAGTCCTTTGCCAGCACCACTTTCGAGCCACCCAGTTCCTTCGGCGGGTTGGCACGGAAGTTTTCCATCATTGCCTTGATTTCGTCGGCACCCGTCTTGCCCGGCTTCACGACATTGACAGTCGTTTCCTTCGAGAATCCGTATTCCAAATAGATTTCCATCAGGATATCGTACAAAGTCTTGCCCTGGTCTTTCGCCCATGCGCAGATTTCCGCCAACAGCGTACAAGCGGAAACGGCATCTTTATCACGAACAAAGTCTTCGGCCAGGAAGCCGTAGCTTTCTTCACCACCTCCGATGTACTGTTCCTGTCCTTCACGGAGACGGATTTCGCGGGCAATCCACTTGAAGCCCGTGTAGCAGTCCAACATCTTGATGTTATTCTTCTCAGCCACCTTCTTGATCAGTTCGGTCGTCACGATGGTCTTCACGATGAATTCGTTCCCCTTCATCTTGCCCATAGCGATGCGGTTCTTGATGATGTAGTACAAGAAGATAAGCGCCGTCTGGTTACCGTTGATCAATACCCATTCGCCCTTGTCGTCCTTGCAAGCCATACCTACACGGTCAGCATCCGGGTCAGAAGCCATCACGATATCGCCGTCGATTTCCTTGGCCAGGTTAATGGCCAGCGTCAATGCTTCCGCATTTTCAGGGTTCGGAGAAATCACGGTGGGGAAGTCACCGCTCTTTACCATCTGTTCGGGTACGCAATGAACATTCTCAAAGCCCCACTGCTTCAGTGCCTGCGGAATCAGCATCATGCCGGTACCATGAATCGGTGTATATACAATCTTCAGGTCTTTCTGACGACGGATTACTTCCGGATCGATAGAGATGCTATGTACCTTTTCCAGATAGATGTCATCAATGTCCTTACCGACAATCTGGATCAGTTCCTGGTTGCCTTCGAACTTGATGTCCTCTACCGAAGTCACTTTCAGCACCTCGTCGATGATTCCCTTGTCGTGGGGAGCCAATACCTGTGCGCCGTCATCCCAATAAGCCTTGTATCCATTGTATTCCTTCGGA
Organism: Phocaeicola plebeius; assembly: GCA_022767125.1. GTDB lineage: Bacteria > Bacteroidota > Bacteroidia > Bacteroidales > Bacteroidaceae > Phocaeicola > Phocaeicola plebeius_C. Next base: position 5,027 of record JALEPZ010000021.1, on the reverse strand, counting down.
TTATGAGAAGCCGTAATATTAATACCGCTCTGGCAACCCAGTTCGCGGATAGCGAAAGACATTTCAGGAGTCGGACGCATATCGTCGAACAAATACACCTTGATGCCGTTGGCCGAGAAAATGTCTGCGGAGATTTCAGCAAACTTACGGCTGTTGTTACGACAGTCATGACCCACAACTACAGAGATGTCAGGCTTGCCGGCAAAGCACTTGTTGAGGTAGTTGGCCAGACCTTGAGTGGCTGCACCCACAGTATAGATATTCATACGATTGGTACCTGCCCCCATGATACCGCGCAGACCGCCTGTACCGAATTCCAGGTCCTTGTAAAAAGCGTCAATCAACGCTGTCTTGTCAGCATTGTCCAACATTGCTCTCACTTCAGCCTGCGTTTCTGCATCATATGCAGGTGTCAACCATTTTTGCGCCTTTTCGGTGCACTGCTTAATCAATTCTTCGTTTCCCATGATGATTAGTATATAATTAATGTGTTTTTACGAAATGTACTTTTAAATACGATAGCAAAAATAAACTTTTCTGATTACTTATCCTAATCTTTCGAACATTTTTTTACGAAAAAAGATTACCACGCCTTGTAGCGCTCACCCGTCTCCTTCACAAGGTTCCGCAGGAAATCTTCCGAATACCCCGGACGGCTAACACGGGCGTTGTTTCCGGTGGCAGGACGCACAATCCGCCCGTCCTTCACCGGCTTCACGGCTCCGTCGTTATACCGCACAATCAGGAATTCTCCCAGCCGTTTCCAGCTGTCCACGGCTGTCTGGGCAGTCATGTGGGTATAGTTTTTCAGAAAATCCTTCGCCTTCTGCGGCTGCTCGGCATACAATTTCAGCGCCTGGCTCTCCACGCCTTCCTGAGCCTGGGCAAACGTGTCTTCCAATCCGTCCTGGACCGTACGCATATCACCGATCATCAGGTCGTAACGGGGACGTATCATGTCGGCCACCCAGTTGTAGATCCAGAATGCAGAATTCCAGGAGAACGTCACGCAATCACCCTCCTTCTCGTCATAGACTGCCGGCACGGCATCCGTGGCGCAATAGACCGGCGTGAACGGAGTCATATTGGCATCGTCGAGTCCGAACCACATCACACCGCCGATAGCGTCGGGCAGGTTGGCACGCAGCTGGGATACGAATACGAACGCGCTCTGCTGGGTAGAGATGGGACGTTCATTGAAGTACTCCACCCCATCGACCTTGAAGGTCAGCGGCGACAGCCGGTAGGGCATGTGGAAACTGCCGGCACCCGCATCCTGGGTAATGTCGAGGGGAGTCCCTTCGTAATGGTCGCGCATGGCTGCCTGCAAGTCGCGCACAGACACCTTCCGGTCGGGCTTGACATACAGCGGCATGGCTTCCTGGCTCTTGCCTTGGATATAGGGAAGATAGGCATCGCCAGTGGCTTTGCTGAACCGGTTGAAATAGCTCCATACACGGGCGTCGCAGAAACGGATACCACCGAAATCGAGCGGACAATAGGCATCGGCAAAGCTGAAATCCTTGTTCAATCCGTCAAAATAACCCTTCTCACGGGCAAACGAGATAACATCGGGCGCATACAGGCAGTTCTCCTTGTCGTTCAGGTCGAACTTGCGGATGCGGCTTTGGTTGGCATGAGCTGCAATGCAGTCATCGGGAATGCGGACAGCGACCCATACGGCCCCCTTCACGCCCGGACCCTTCCCGATCATTTCCATCATCCATACTTCATTGGGATCGGCAATGGAAAACGACTCACCGCTGCTGCAATAGCCGTATTCCTTCACCAGGTCGGTCATGACCTTAATGGCCTCCTTGGCCGTGCGCGAACGCTGCAAAGCCACATAGATCAGGCTTCCATAATCCATCACACCGGTGGAATCGACCAGTTCATGCCGACCGCCAAAGGTCGTTTCCCCAATGCTCACCTGAAACTCGTTGATGTTGCCGATGACATTGTAGGTTTGCCGGGCCTCGGCAATACGTCCCCGAAAACGACCGTCTTCCCAGTCGATGATATCACGGAACGTACCTGCCGGATGGGTGGCAGCCGGATAATGACACAGGAAGCCGAACATGCCATAGGAATCGGCAGAATAGGAAATCAGTACAGAGCCGTCGGCTGAAGCTTTCTTGCCGACAATCAAGTTGGTACAGGCCCAGCCGTTGATTGCAACCGCCATCAGCAGCACAAGGGCAGAAATCATTTTTTTCATCTTTTCTTCTTTTTTGTGGGTTAAAGAACTATTTGTTGTTGTCTAAAATCTATAGGTCTTGCGGGTCTCATTGCCGCAACCGTCGGCAACCGCCACTTCCACAGTATGCGGCACGCCTTTCCGAATGCGTTCGGGGTCGACAATGCTCAACGTATTCCCCTTCCGCGCGAAAAGCACAAAACGGCCGTCGACATACACTTTATAGGAAGCGATACCGGTCTGGGCATCCGTCACCGTAAAGCGAAGCTGACGGCGGGTGCGCCAAGTGGCCTGACCGACCGGCTCCACCCGAGGGGGAACCGTATCGACTGCCACAGCGAACGTACCCAACGAACGGACGGATGCCTTGATCCACCTGTCTTCCACCCGACCGCCCATCGAAGTCCGGGTCTTTCCGGTCTTCTGGACAATGTAGTATTTGTCGGGGTCTTCTACCGGAAAATGACGGATGCCAAGCGACAACTGGCAATAGCCATGAAGGGGTGTGTCACCCATATCGAGCACATAGTCGAACGAGATGCCGGCCGTATCTCCTCTTACCTCGGTCTGCAAAGCCGTATCTTCATAGAGCTGGCCACGGGGAATCACCAGTTCCATCCCCGGTTCCTGCACCACATGGGTCCGGTTCCAGGAGAGCCACCTCCCTTCCGGTTCGTATGGCGGCACCGGCTGTTGCCGTCCGCGTACGACAAACGAGCAGGTTTGCCGGTTCCCGAAATCGTCCGTCAACTCATACCGGAAATGGTAGTCACGCTCCTCGTCGATGTGAACGACTCCCCGGTCTTCGCCGGCCTGTAGCAGACGCAGCGGATTTCCAGGCAGAACAGCCGAACGCATCAGCAGGCGACGGCTGCGGACGTATTCTTCGTAGTCGATAAATCCATTGATCATCCGGTTCTCCTCAGGGGCCACCCCATCGGTTGTACTACGAAACACCTCTGTATCATCTACATACAACACTACCGAATGGACACCGTAATGATTGGCCGTTCCGTCCATATAGTCATTGGCACTGATGGCCGTATAGATGTCTCCCCATGCAACAAAAGCGGGAACGGGAGCAGCCGCCGACAGGATCTTCTTCTTCGAAGAACCGTCAACTACTCCCTTGCCCCGTACCGGATAACATCCGATCCACCGGGCCACCGGAGGACGGCTATCGGTCAGCAGGTCCTTGAAATAAGGCAACGGGTTCACGAATTCACCGGTGTCCGTACGCCGCAGTTCCAGGTGCAAATGAGGGCCAGCCGATGCTCCTTCGTTGCCGCTCAGTGCAATCAGTTCGCCCTGCTTGACCGGGAAACGGTCTGGCTCGAGCGTCAGGTCGCATACAAATGTCTCGTGTTCGTACTGGTAGTTTCTCAAGAATTCCTGCACGGCAGGAGCAAAGGACACGATATGGCCATAGAGAGAGGTCAATCCGCACGAAGGATGCGTGATACAAATGGCCTGTCCGTAACCACCATGCTGTACCAGCACCCGCGACACGTACCCGTCGGCAATACTATAAATCGGTTTTCCGGTTACCCCTTCCGTCTTGATATCGATACCGTCATGAAAATGATTAGGACGCAGTTCGCCAAAATTGGCACTCAGCAACAGCGGAAAACGAAACGGAGAAGCAAACAGGGCCGAATCAGGAACGGCAGCCTGCAAGGTGCCCACCGTCAGGAGCAACGCATACAAAAGAACAAACCCGTTTTTCATCCCCATCGGTCATTTGATTTCATTCGCCCGGATGCCCAACGCACGCAACACCGCAAACCCCAACTGTTCGAAACGAACCGACCCCATCTTCGGAGGGCGCATCATCGCAAACAACGTACACTCCGCCTTCGACTGACGCTTGTCCAGGCGTTTCTTCCACTGTCCGCTGTATTCCTGCAGGTCGGGGACCAGGATCCATCGCTGCGTTTCCGAAGCTTCATCCAGCAATTCGAGCGTTTCCGTAAACAAAGCTTCCCGGGTGGCCATGCCCGAAGGCTGGTAGGCACTGATGGCAAATTCCCCCAATTCTCCTTTGAATGCCTTCCCGTCCAGTTCGTTGCTCAAGTCAGCCGGCTGGCAATGCGCCAACTGTGTCCGCCCGTTTCCGTAGACCAGCAACACCTGCACCTGCCGGTCGGCATCGGGCAGCCATCCGGCATCCAGTGACAGACATTCCAACAACACGGCCAAATCGGCCTTGGGCAACTTACGGCCGATGACCGGAGCAAAATAAGCGGCCACATCGGCCACCACCCCATCCAAAGCTATAGCATCCACCAGCATCACGCAAGGTGAGAATTTCATCTTTTCTTGTTCCATATGTACTTTATCCTATTCCAATCCTCAGAATTGGCCTGTGCATTATAATTTCGCGATAAAGGTACAGTTTTTTCTTGACATTCGAGAACTTTCTTCCGAAAAATAGAACAATGGAATACGAGAAGGGCAGACACACAAAAAAAAAATGGGAAATTGAAACTTCGCCTAAAAAAGGCGACATTTCGAACTTCTCATCTCTTCTACTTACACACTATGAAAAAGAGCGGAAAACGAGACTCGAACTCGCGACCCCAACCTTGGCAAGGTTGTGCTCTACCAACTGAGCTATTTCCGCAAGATAGTGCCCAGAACAGGACTCGAACCTGCATGCCTCTCGACACACGCACCTGAAACGTGCGCGTCTACCATTCCGCCACCTGGGCAATCTTGGAGCGGAAAACGAGACTCGAACTCGCGACCCCAACCTTGGCAAGGTTGTGCTCTACCAACTGAGCTATTTCCGCATTTGCAGTGAAGTACGTGAAGGAAATGAGACTCGAAC